>JACCWP010000023.1 GCA_013697585.1 Nocardioidaceae bacterium | reverse complement strand
GACCCGCCGGGTCGCCTGGCCACCCCGTCCCCGGCGGCGCGGGGCTGGAGGACAGGCGTCCGGTCACCGGGTGCGGCAGCCTCACGGTCAGCGGTCCGTCTCGACACACGGGCCGCTCCCCCACCAGGGCGGCAGGGCGTCGTGCGCCTCGTCACCGAGCGGGTTGGCGCCCGGGCCTGCCGCCAACGCGTGTCCGACCAATACGTGCAGGCACTTCACCCGGCTGGGCATGCCCCCGGCCGAGACGCCGGCGATCTCGGGCACCTCGCCGAGCTGGCGGCGGCGGGCGAGGTAGGCCCGGTGCGCGCGGGCGTGCGCGGCCGCGACGGCGGCGTCTGCCTTGATCCGGTCGGTCATCGTCCGCATCAGGCCGGAGGCCTCGAGGGTGCCGATCGCCCCGGCAAGTCGTGGGCACGTCACGTAGTAGAGGGTCGGGAAGGGTGTCCCGTCGAGAAGTCTCGGCTCGGTCTCCACGACGTCGGGCAGCCCGCACCGGCACCGGTGCGCGACCGCGTGGACCCCGCGTGCCGGGCGGCCGAGCTGGCACGCCACGGTCACCAAGTCATCGGGACTGACGTTCAGAGGGTGCCCCAGGAGGGAAGTCGGCTGGCCGGCACCGGCTCACGGCTCCCGGCCCGCGCGACGGGTGCTCGCCCACAACGTGTCGTACCAGGCGCGCGGATCGGTCTGGTCCTGAGGCTCCGGCAGGTCTGGGGTGACCAGCGCATCGCCGTCGGGTCCGATGACGCGGTAGCCGGTCTCGCCGGGGAACACGAACGCGAGCCGGGCGCGTGCCTGCTGCTGCACGTAGGCGTCGTCCTGCCAGCGTCGCTTCTCCCGCTCCAGGTCGTCGACCTGGGCCTGCACCGACTCGATCCGCTGCTGCGCCTCGGCGATCTGCTGACGCTGATCGAGCCACCCGCGCAGGCTGGACGCGTACGAGATGACCAGTACCAGCAGGACCAGACCGAGCACGATCGCCCGGCTGGTGAGACGTGGGCCAGTGCTGCGACCGGAGGGACGGCGGCTGGTCATCGGTCGACTCAGCCCGCACGCACCGCGAGCCGGGGAAACGCGGCGCGACCGGCGTAGCGGGCGGCATCGTCGAGCTCTTCCTCGATGCGCAGCAGCTGGTTGTACTTCGCCACCCGCTCCGACCGAGCAGGCGCACCACTCTTGATCTGCCCGCAGCCGGTCGCCACCGCCAGGTCGGCGATCGTCGTGTCCTCGGTCTCGCCGGATCGGTGGCTCATCATGCAGCGAAACCCGCTGCGGTGTGCCAGCTCGACCGCGTCAAGGGTCTCGGTGAGGGTGCCGATCTGGTTGACCTTGACCAGCAGGGCATTGGCTGCCCGGTCGGCGATCCCACGTTGGAGTCGGGTCGTGTTGGTGACGAACAGGTCGTCACCGACCAGCTGCACCCGCTCGCCGAGGCTCGCGGTGATCTCGGCCCAACCGGTCCAGTCGTCCTCGTCGAGCGGGTCCTCCAGCGACACGATCGGGTACGTCGCGACGAGGTCGGTGTAGTAGGCCGACATCTGCTCGGAGGTCATGGTCTTGTTCTCGAACGCGTACGCGCCGTCGGAGCAGAACTCGGTGGCGGCGACGTCGAGCGCGAGCGCGATGTCGTCGCCCAGCGTGAGGCCGGCCCGCTCGACGGCCTCGGCGATCAGGTCGAGGGCGTCGCGGTTGCTGGGCAGGTCGGGGGCGAAGCCGCCCTCGTCGCCCAGGCCGGTGGCCAGACCGCGCTTGTTCAGGACGCCCTTGAGGCAGTGATAGACCTCCGCCCCGTGTCGCATGGCCTCTGCGTAGGTGGGCGCGCCGATGGGCGCGATCATGAACTCCTGCACGTCGACACCGCTGTCGGCGTGCGCTCCTCCATTGATGATGTTCATCATCGGCACCGGCAACAGGTGCGCGTTCGCGCCGCCCACGTATCGAAACAGTGGCAGCTGGGCTGACTCGGCCGCTGCCCGTGCGACGGCGAGCGAGACTCCGAGCAGTGCGTTGGCCCCGAGCGACGACTTGTCGTCGGTGGCGTCGAGGTCGAGCAGCAGCTGGTCGACGACCCGCTGCTCGTCGGCGTCGACGCCCGCCAGCTCGGGGGCGATCGTGTCGTTGACCGCCGCGACAGCCCGGCGTACGCCCTTGCCTCGATAGCGGTCGTCGTCGCCGTCGCGCAGCTCGACGGCCTCGAACTGCCCCGTCGACGCACCCGACGGCACGGCTGCCCGGCCGAACGCGCCGTCGTCGAGCACGACTTCCACCTCGACGGTGGGGTTGCCCCGGGAGTCCAAGATCTCGCGGGCGCCGAGCGCCTCGATGCCGGCCACGGGCTCAGCTCCTCGTCGAAAAGGGGGGTCGAGCCAGGTTAACCAGTCTGCGCCCTCGAGGTGTCACCGCGACACGGTGCAGGAGGCCGCTGCGGCGGTGACGACTCGAGGTGGGGGTGGGGCTGGCGGTCGGCTCAACCGTCGGCCAGCTCGTCGTCGGTGAAGGCCCGCAGCACGCAGAACTCGTTGCCGTCGGGATCGGCCAGCACCACCCAGGTCTGGTCGTCGCCCTGGCCCACGTCGGCGCGTACGGCCCCGAGCGTCTCCAGCCGCGCCACCTCGGCGCCCTGGTCGGTCGGCCGCAGGTCGATGTGCAGGCGGTTCTTGGTCGACTTCTGCTCGGGCACGCGCAGGAACAAGATGTCCGGTGACACCCCGTCCTCGCGGCTGCCCTCCGGCGGTTCGAGCACCACCTCGTCGTCGGTGTCGTAGGTCCGCCGCCAGCCGAGCGCCTGCTCCCAGAAGCTCCCGATCCGGCGTGGATCGGTGGAGTCGAAGCAGACGCACTGCCAGCGCAGTGCCGGTGTCGTGGGGGCCGGTGTCGTGGGGGCCGGTGTCGCCGGGGCCGGGTGGATGCTGGGCTCAGTAGTCACGCGGGCACCCTGCCCGCAGTCGCGGGCCGGCGCCAGCGCAATTGCGCGGGCCGTCATGGGTCCGGTGGCCTATCGGCGGCCCGTCGGTTGACGCTGGGCGGGGGCCGGTGGCGCCTCGATGGCCTGGACTCGGGCGGTGAGGGCCACGAGAGTCGTGCGCAGCTCGGCCTCGGGGTCGAGCCCGACCGCGCGCGCCTCGCCGACCAGGGCGAGCAGCCGCGCACCCACTGAGTCGTCGCCGGCAACGACCGGTGGCACGTCCAGACCGCTGCGGGCGAGCCGGCCGAGCAGGGCGTCGGCGCGCGCGAGGGCGGGCAGCGCGGCCGGCACCCCGTCGAACAGCGACGTCCGCCCCTTCTCCGTCGCCTTGAGCCGGTCCCAGCTCGCCTCGACGGCGGAGGCGTCGGGACAAGCACTGTCGCCCGCCGTGTCACCGAACACGTGCGGGTGCCGGCGCACCAGCTTGGCCACGATTCCTGCGGCGACGTCGTCGACGTCCCAGGGGTCGTCAGGGTGCTCAGCGGCCATCCGGGCGTGGAACACCACCTGCAGCAGCAGGTCGCCGAGCTCCTCGCGCAGGTGGTCTCGGTCGCGGGAGTCGAGGGCCTCCAAGACCTCGTACGCCTCCTCCAGCAAGTGCCGCGCGAGGCTCTCGTGGGTCTGCTCGGCGTCCCACGGACACCCCCCCGGTGAGCGCAGCCGGTCCATCACGGCCACCAGGTCGAGCAGCGCGCTGCCCGCCGGGGCGGGCGTCGACTCGGCAGTCACCGGCAGATCTGCGAGGCGGGAAGGTCGGCGAGGTTCGCCTCCGAGCCGCCACCCGACTCGCCTCCGGACGCCACCGACAGCGAACCGCTGCCGCCGACCACGCGGCCGCTGGTGAAGTCGCCGAAGCGCGGGTCGACCTGGACGTCGTGGTCCTCGGCATAGCTGGCGAGCCACGCCCCGCCCGCGGAGGCCAGCACCTGCTCCGACTTCTGGCCGCCGGTCTGCTCGGCACCGATGGCGATCGCGACCGCGACCAGGCGGCGGAGCGTGGCGTCGTACTCCTGGTAGGACGCCGCGGTCCCAGCGTCCTCGGCGGCCATCGCCTCGAACAGCTGTGCTGTCGCGGCGCTGTCCGGTGTGGCTGCTGCGCTCGGCGGCACCTGGAGGTCGAACTCGTCGACGGCCAGTTCGGCCAGCTCCGCGTTGATCAAGATGGTGAGGACGCTCTCGCGCTGGGTGCTGGTCGAGGTGGGCGTGTGCGGCTGCTGGGCCAGCTCCGCACCGGTGGTCTCCGCCGCGCACACCGCCCGGGCGTACTCGTCGACCTCGTCCACCGAGATGGCCTCGCCGTCGATGGTCGCGGCTGCGCCGGGCGACACGTCGCCGCACCCGGCGAGCAGCAGCGCCGCCCCCGCGGCGGCCAGCACGCGGCTCCCGGACTGGGATCGGCCACGGTTGGCAGTCACACCGTCCTCCTCACGACGCGGCCGCGTCGGGCCGCGGGTCGAGCACATCGTCGATCAACCGGTGCACCCAGTCCAGCAGTGCACCGTCGCGCAGCGGCTCGCCACCCACCCGGGCCGTCGTCGGCCGGGGCACCGCGATGGTACGGACGGCGGGCTTGACCACACTCCTGGGGTAGAGCCGGGCGAGCCGCAGCTGACCCGAGTCGGGCAGGTCGACCGGGCCGAACCGGATGTTGGGACCAGCCGACGTGACCTCGCCCAGCCCCGCCTGCTTGACCCGGGCCCGCAGCCGCGCCACCTCCAGCAAGATGACGACCGGGTCGGGGGGCTCGCCATAGCGGTCGACCAGCTCTGCCCGGCACTCGGCGACGTCGGCCGAGGTGCGCACGGCGGCCAGTCGCCGGTAGGTCTCCAGCCGCAGCCGTTCGCTCGGCACGTAGTCGTGCGGCAGGTGCGCGTCTACCGGCAGCTCGATGCTCGCCGCCAGTTCCTCGCCCGGCCCGTCGCCGCGGAACTCCGCGACCGCCTCGCCTACCAGCCGCACGTACAGGTCGAAGCCGACGTCGGCGATGTGCCCCGACTGCTCGCCACCGAGCAGGTTGCCGGCGCCCCGGATCTCCAGGTCCTTCATCGCGACCGCCATGCCGCCGCCGAGCTCGGAGTGCTGCGCGATCGTGGCGAGCCGGTCGTGCGCGGTCTCGGTGAGCGGCTTGTCGGGGGGATAGAGGAAGTACGCGTAGGCCCGCTCGCGGCCGCGGCCGACCCGCCCGCGCAGCTGATGCAGCTGGGACAGGCCGAGCGCGTCTGCCCGTTCGATGATCATCGTGTTGGCGTTGGACACGTCGAGGCCCGACTCGACGATGGTCGTGCAGACCAGGACGTCGAACCGCTTCTCCCAGAAGTCGACCATGACGTGCTCCAGCCGGTGCTCTCCGAGCTGGCCGTGGGCCGTCGCGATCCGCGCCTCCGGTACGAGCTGGCGCAGGTGCTCGGCGGCACGCTCCATCGTCTGAACCCGGTTGTGGATGTAGAACACCTGCCCGTCGCGCAACAGCTCGCGCCGGACCGCGGCGGTCACCTGGCCGTCGTCGTAGCCGCCGACAAAGCTGAGCACCGGGTGCCGCTCCTCCGGTGGCGTCGCGATGGTCGACATCTCGCGGATGCCGGTGATGGCCATCTCCAGGGTGCGGGGAATCGGGGTCGCCGACATGGACAGCACGTCGACCGCGGCTCGCAGGTGCTTGAGCTGCTCCTTGTGCTCGACCCCGAACCGCTGCTCCTCGTCGACCACCACCAGGCCCAGGTCCTTGAACCGCGTCTCGGGCGACAGCAACCGGTGGGTCCCGATCACCACGTCGACGCTGCCACCGGCGAGCGCGGCCACGACCTGCTTGGCCTCGGCGTCGGTCTGGAACCGGGACAGTGCCTTGAGCACGACCGGGAACTGCGCGAAGCGCTCGGCGAACGTCTCGGTGTGCTGCTGCACGAGCAGCGTGGTCGGCACCAGCACCGCCACCTGCTTGCCGTCCTGCACCGCCTTGAACGCCGCCCGCACCGCGATCTCGGTCTTGCCGTAGCCCACGTCACCGCACACCAGCCGGTCCATCGGGACGGTGCGCTCCATGTCGCGCTTGACGTCCTCGACCGTCGACAGCTGGTCGGGGGTCTCCACGTAGGCGAAGGCCTCCTCGAGCTCGCGCTGCCACGGGGTGTCCGGGCCGAACGCGTGGCCCTTGGTGGCCTGGCGGGCTGCGTACAGCTTGATCAGCTCGGCCGCGATCTGGCGGACCGCGCGCCGGGCCCGGCCCTTGCGCCTGACCCAGTCGCCGCCGCCGAGCTTGTCCAGCGCCGGCTGCTCGCCGCCCACGTACCGGCTGATCTGGTCGAGCTGGTCGGTGGGGACGAAGAGTCGGTCGCCGGGCTGGCCCCGCCGCGACGGCGCGTACTCGAGCACGAGGTATTCGCGGGTGGCCTTCTGCACCGTGCGCTGGGCCATCTCGACATAGCGACCAACGCCGTGCTGGTCGTGCACCACGAGGTCACCGGTGGCGAGCTGCAACGGATCGACCTCGCGCTTGCGCCGCGCCGGCATCCGCCGATCGCCCCGGCTGGCTGCCCGCTGGCCGACCAGGTCGTCGTGGGTGAGCACCACCAGCGCCTGCCCGCCCGACATGAGTCCGTGGCCGAGGCAGCCCTGCGCCAGGTGCACGATCCCGCGGTCGGGGTCGAGCGGCAGGACGTCGTGCAGTCGTGCCGCCACGTCGTGCTCGGCGAGCAGCTCGGCCGTACGCGCCGCCTGCCCGGCGCCGGGCGTCACCACGACAACCCGCCGTTGCTCGCCCAGCCAACCCCGGATGTCGGCCACGGCGCGTTCGGTGTCGCCGCGATAGAGCGGGGCCGGGGCGATGTCGACCGCGCGGGTGCTGACCGCGCCGGTCTCCACCGCCACGCCGACCGAGACGATGTCGCCGGTCTCCGTACGCACGGGGGGCTGCTGCCCCGCCTCCTCCTCGTGCAGCCCGAAAGGTGAGGTGCTCCACCACGGCAGGCCGGCCGCGAGCGCGTCCGTACGCACGTCGGCGAGCGTGCGGTAGGCGCTCGCGCCGAGGTCGACCGGCGCCTTGCCTCCCGAAGCTGCGGCGGCCCAGGACGCCTGCAAGAACTCGGCGCTGGTCTGCACCAGGTCGTGCGCGCGGGCACGCACCCGCTCGGGATCGCACACGACCACGTGCGCCGCACCGGGCAACAGCTCGGTGAGCATCTCCATCCGGTCGACCAGGACCGGGGCCAGCGACTCCATCCCCTCGACCGCCTGCCCGTCAGCCAACCGGGTGAGCATCTCGACCAGAGCCGAGTGCCGCGGGTCGACGGCACCGGCGAGCTCGCTCGCGCGTCGCCGTACGTCAGGGGTGAGCAGCAGCTCGCGGCACGGTGGCGCCCACAGCTCGTCGGCGGTCTGCAGCGTGCGCTGGTCGGCCACCGCGAAGGCGCGGATCTCGTCGACGGTGTCGCCCCAGAACTCCACCCGCACCGGATGCTCCTCGGTGGGTGGGAAGACGTCGACGATGCCGCCCCGCACGGCGAACTCGCCGCGCCGCTCCACCAGGTCCACCCGGTGGTAGGCCGCGGCGGCCAGCCGGCGCACGACGCCGTCGAGCTCCATCTCGTCGCCGGCGCGCAGCCGGACCGGCTCGAGGTCGGCCAGCCCCTGGACCTGCGGTTGCAGCACCGACCGCACCGGGGCCGCGATCACCCGCAGCGGCCCCGTGGGCGTGCCCACGTCGCCTGGGTGCACCAGTCGGCGCAGCACCGCCAGGCGCCGGCCCACGGTGTCCGAGCGCGGTGACAGCCGCTCGTGCGGGAGCGTCTCCCAGGCGGGGTACAGCGCGACCTCGTGCGGGTCGAGCAGGTCACCGAGCTCCTCCACGAGGGCTTCCGCCTCGCGCTGGGTGGCGGTGACGGCGAGCACGGTGCGCTGCGCCCGGGTGACCAGCCCTGCCACGAGGAATGGTCGCAGCGCCGGCGGTCCGGTCAGGTCCAGCGCCTCTACCTGCCCGTCCCGGCCGTCGGCGAACGCGCCCGCGAGCACCGGATCGGCCGCGACCAGCTCGGCCAGGCCGTGCAGACTCACGATGGCGCCTTCCCGAACGGTCGCAGCACGAACGCCCCCGACCGAGCCAGCCAGCTGGGGGTTGGCGCAGTCTATGACGCTGCGAGCGACCGCCTAGGCCGTCAGCGCGTCGCCGGGTCAGCAGGACGGGTCGCCTGGTGGTCCTGCCGTGTCGTACGGTTCGGCAACGATTCGCCGGCCGCCCCGACTACGCTGCTCTGCACGGTCAACCCGCGCTGGAGGGTGGCATGACAGGGACTGGTCAGGACCACGAGCCCTGGCTTGCCCAGGACGTCCCTGCCGTCCGAGTTGGACGGCAGGTGGTGCGGGCCGTCATCCCTCGCAACACGCGCTTCAAGCTGTACTTCCGCATGCTGGACACACCCCTGCTGTCGGAGATGTATGTGCGTGGCCGCGGGCGATTGCGCAGGCGGAGGGTCCGGACGGGCACTCGGCTGGTGATCGAGGCGTTTCCGTCGTCGGCCAGCACGTTCTGTCGCCAGGCGATCCTGCTGGCCAACCCTGACCTCGCGCCCGACGACCTCTGCAGTCACACCCATTCAGCGCGCGTGGTCAGGCATGCGGTTCGCCGGCGTTTGCCGTGCATCGTTGTCGTCCGCGATCCCCGCGACGCAGTCTCGTCGATGGTGCAGCGGTTCACCGGCGTTCATCTCGATAGCGCCTTCGACTACTACACCCGTTACCACGCGAGCCTGCTGTCCCTGCAGGCTTCGTTCGTGGTGGCCCCATTCGAAGTCGTGACAAGCGACCTGTCCTACATCGTTGCTCAGTGCAACGACAGGTTCGGTACGCGCTTCGCATCCCCCGCCGAGGCAGGGATCGACGACTCGGTGGTGAGGGCGGACGCGGATCGACGCCTGAAGGTCATGCGCGACGCGTCAGAATCGCCGCCAGCAGGGCGGCGCCCACATAGCCGCAAGCCGACCGCGGAGTTCCTGGCCGAGGTCACCAAGGAGCAGGCTCGGGCAATGCATCGCGCGGTCGAGGTCTACGGCGCGTTGCTCGGCTGCCAGCCCTCGGGGTGGCCGGGTCCGGCCGAGCCCGCCGCATAGTCCTGCAGGGCTGGACTTCCCGTCCGCCACGTGGCCAGGACGGGGTCAATGATCCGCCAGCACTGCTCGGCCTCGTCGTCACGCACCGTCAACGTCGGATCGCCCGCTAGTACGTCCCGCAGCAGTCGGGCCGACGCCGGCATCTGTTGGCGCGGCCGGGAGACCTCCAGCAGCTCGGCTGCCGTTCCCGGCAGCCCGGATGGGCCGCTCATCTGCAGCTCCAGCGTCACCCGGTTCGGAGACATGTCCAGGCAAAGCGCGGCTGGGCGACCCGTGAGCGCAGACCCCGGCGTAGCGCGGAAGTGGAGCTTGATGCGGCGACGTGGCTGGCCGACGGCCTTGCCGGTGCGCAGCTCGAACGGAACCCCGCGCCACCGGGCGGTGTCGACAGCCAGGCCTAGGCAGGCATAGGTCTCGGTTTCACGGGAAGGGTCGACTCCGGACTCCTGCGCGTAGCCGCGCCGCGCCTGCCCCTGCACGCTGCCCGCGGTGTAGCGACCACGCGCCGTCTGCGACGCCACCTCCGCGGGCGCAAGAGCCCGGACGCGCCGCAAGACAGCAACCTTCTCGTCCCGCAAGCACCTCTCATCGAGCGCCGCAGGCAGCTCCATGGCGACCAGTGCGGCGACTTGCAGCAGGTGGCTCTGCACCATGTCCCGCAGCGCGCCGGTGCAGTCGTAGTAGCCGGCTCGTCCGGTCACACCGACCGTCTCTTCCCAGGTGATCTCGACACGGTCAATGTGTTCCCGATTCCATACCGGCTCGAAAAGCGAATTGGCGAATCTCAGGGCAAGGAGGTCCTGGATGGTCTGGTGGTACAAGAAGTGGTCGACGCGGAAGACGTCGCGCTCGTCGACGACGGTGTGCAGCAGCTGACTGAGCGCGCGCGCCGACTCGACGTCCTCACCGAACGGCTTCTCCACGACGATCCGGCTACCGGGGGCGACGCCGCCGGCGCGCAGGACATGCACCGCAGACGTGTAGACCGACGGCGGAAGTGCGAGGTAGGCGATGACAGGCCCGGACCCAAGGGCCGAACGGAGGTCCGGGTGCTCTTCGAGGTCGGCGCGGAGGTAGTCGAGGCGTTGCACCAGCAAGGCGCGGTCAGCCGGATCGATCTGGGCCGCGTGCTCGGCGAGCCGAGTGGTGGCCAAGGCGCGGTAGGCCGGACCATCCAACGGCTCGCGCCCCACACCCACGATGCGTAGCGTCGAGGGCAACATACGTTCCGCCACCAGATGGGCGAGCGCCGGGAGCAGGTGCCTGGTTGCCAGGTCACCGGCGGCACCCAAGACGACGAATCGGTCGATCACCGTGCACCGAGCGGCAGAGCAATTGACCACGCCCGAACGACCTGGACCGTGGCCTCGACGCTGAGCCGAGAGGTGCGCTCCCATCGACTGTCACGCCCAGGAGCCGAAGCCGGCACTAGCCCGGTCCCACCGCAGCCGCAGCACCGGGCAGTCGGCGCAGACATGTTCGGCACGGCCCCCATTATTGATCTTCTCGCACCGGCTAGCGACCTCAACCGCGCGCATGCAAACGCCTACGCCGCGCACTCGCGAATGGTTTCAGCAGTATGACCGGCTCGTCCCGCGTACCATGCGACCTACGAGACAAGCACCGGTGAACTGGAGATGAATTGGCCTCGGATGGTGCGCCCTTTGCAGACGCCGTCATCCTCGCTGCCGGCACCAGCTCGCGAATGGGTGGGCCTGACAAGTTGCTCATGGAGGTCGGCGGTCTGCCGCTGCTGGCGTGGACGGTGCGCGCGGCGGCAGCGGCCGCGTCCGTCCGACGGATAATTGTCGTCTCCCGGCAGGACCGGGCGGCCGCGATGGCGGACGAGCCTTGGCTGCGTGATGTTCGGGCAACCATCGTGACCGGCGGTGTTCGCCGGCAGGACTCCGTGGCGGCCGGCGTCGAAGCCGCCGATGCGGAGGTCGTGCTGATCCACGACGGTGCCCGGCCGCTGGTCACTCCGGCTCTGCTGGACACGGTGGCCGCGGCGGCGCGGGCGCACGGCGCGGCGGTGCCGGTTGTGGCCGTACCCGAGAGCATGCGTCGGATGGTCGACGGCCAGATCGTCGGGCTACTCGACCGCACGAATCTCTACCGCTCCCAGACCCCGCACGGCGCTTTACGAAGACTGCTCTTGCGCGCCTACGCGGTGCACGACCCGCGTGGCCAGAAGACGTTCATCGACGAGACCGCCCTCGTGCAGGCGGCCGGCATCCCGGTCAGCACCGTCCCTGGCGAGCCGGCCAACCTGAAGGTGACCCTGCCCGGCGACGAGCAACTGGCTTTCGCCCTTCTGAAGGCGCGCAGCAGGGCCATCAAGACCGAGACGGCCTGAGGTGACGGCTGTGCAGCGCCGGTGGGGCCCGCTGAGCACGCCCCGGGGGGTCGCCGGCGGCGGCAGGGACTGGACGAGGATGACACGATCGGTGCGGGCGGCGCTCAAGCTCGCCATCTTGCGGATCTGCCTGAACGGACTGCCGGCTCGTGAGCACGCGGTTGTCGCAGGTTTCCCCGATGAAGAGGGCAACAGCGTCGAGGTGGTACGCGAGCTCGCAGGGTGCCTTCCGGTCTATTGGCTGGTTGCCGGCGACCCGGAATCGCTGGCCTGGCTCGTGTCGGATGCGGACGGCGTCAGCAGGGTGCGCTGCGTGCGCAAGAACAGCCTGCGCGCCTATTGGGCGTACGTGACCGCACGCTACGTGTTCTTCACCCACGGGCTGTACGGCTCGCCCAAGCCTCCCCGGCACAAGACGATCGTGAACCTCTGGCACGGCGACGGGCCTAAGCGGCGACCTGGCTTTGCGACGATCAGATCCACGTTCGTGGTGAGTGGCACGCGGTTGTGGGGGGAGCCGCGCGCCCAGGGCTTCGGCGTCGGACAGCATGGCGTACTCATCTGCGGCAACCCCCGAGTGGATCAGTTCGCTCGCCCTGCCACCGACGAGGCGCTGCGCGAGCTGAAGCTCGAAGCACGACGACCGCTCGTTGTATGGTTGCCGACATACCGGACGACTCGATACCCGGGAGATCGCCTCGGAGCTGTGCGCAACTGGTCCGACGCAGACAGCCTCTCCGTTTCGGCAGTCGTTCAAGCAACACTCACTCAGGCCGTCCAAGATGCCGAGGCCATGGGCGTGCAGCTTGTGCTCAAGCCGCACCAGCTGGACGCCGACAACTATGCCTCGACGGGTCTGCACATCATCACGGACACAGATCTACGGGAGGCCCGCATAAGTCTGTACCAGCTGTTGGCTCGTGCCGATGGCCTCATCACTGATTACAGCAGCGTGTGGACGGACTTCTTGGTCAGGGACCGGCCGATCGGCTTCTACTGCCCCGATCTCGACCAGTACGTAGGCGGCCGGGGTCTGAACGTGGACCACTATCCTTCGCTACTTCCCGGGCAGCTGCTGGAGGGTGCCGCCGATTTTCGTACGTTCCTGCGCGACTGTGTAGACGAACCCGCGGCCTCGAGGAGGCTACGGCGTCGAGCAGCGGTCAGAATCGGGGCCGAGACCCGACCAGCCGCGACGAGGCGCCTGCTGGACGCGGTGGGCGTTCGATGTCGGGATACGCGTGAGTGAGTTTCGTTGTCCCGGTTCAGGGTGCAACGAGCCATGACGATGGACGGGCGAGAGTCGGAGGCTGCCAGCAGTCGCGCCGCGGGGGGCTCCCTCAGCCTGAGCGGGGCGACGGTCTGGTTCGCCATTTCCTATGGGATTGCGGTTCTCGGCTATCTGGCTGTGAACGCATTCGCCGCTCGCTTGTTGTACGACGAGTTCGGCTACTTTGTGATTGCTGTGACTGCCGCGACCGTGCTGGGGCAGTTGGGTCTCTTCGGGGCTCACCGCGGCGGCCTGCGCGAGGCGGCCCGGCTCCGTAGCGATGATTCCGAGGGACTACTGAATCTGCGCCGCGCAGTGCGAGTTGTCTCGGTTGTGACCCTGCCGGTCACAGCTTCTCTGAGCGTCGTAGGCGCATTTTTGTTGGCGGCTGATGTTGACGGCCGAAGCCGGTGGGTCCTTGCGATAGGCACGGGCGTTCTCGTCTGGCTTGGCGGACAGCAGAAGCTCTGGGCCAACTACCTTCGCGGGTTCGGTCACACGCGTCTGGCGAGCCTGTTCGAAGGTAGGTCGGGTGGCGCGCTCGTCGCCGTCTGCCAGGGGGCGCTGGTCGCAATCGTTCTCTTCTTCTTTTCCGACCTTGGCTTGTCTGGGGCATTGGCGGCGATGGCCGTCGGATTTGCCATTCCCGTCCTCCTTGCTTGGTACCTGGTCTCGCGGATGTGGCGTCACGTTCACCCCGGGAAGCTCACATTGAAAGATGTGCGGCATGTCATCCATCGCAATCGGCATTTCGCCAGCAACATGCTGGGCGGCTCACTAAACAGCAACCTAGAGACCTGGATAGCCGGAGTTGTCTTCACAAGTATCAATGTATCGCTGTTCAGTGCGGCACAGCGGCTGTCCACCCTGCTCTCCATCTCGATCATGTCAATGGGAGTGGTTTTCAGTCCGGTGGTCTCGCGGCTCTTCGCCCGGGACGACGATCAGCTCGAAGCACTGCTGCGCACCGGCGCCACCCTTGCCGCCGTGTTCACGGGCATACTATGGATACCGATGCTGGTTGCACCGCAACTGTTGTTGCAGGCCGTTTATGGCGATGCGTTCGGCGGCGCCGCACTGATCCTGGTCATCTTGACTCTTGGCAGCGTCAGCAACGTGCTGACCGGCATGTGCGCGGTTCCCTTGACGATGTCCCAGCACGAGGCCGTGGTAGCGAAGCTTCAGTGGGGCGGGGTCGTGCTCCGCATCGGTCTGGGCACCTTGCTCGCGACCCAGTTCGGTACCGTGGGTCTTGCGGTGAGCGCCGCGATGGTGTCGACCTGCGTATCCGGCACCCTCTGGTATGTGACGCGCCGGCGGATGGGCATATGGACGCACCCTACGCTGCGTCCCGACCTACGCTTGCTGCGGCGTACAGCCGGCTGACGTAGCGACTACAGGCGACCGAAGCGACGGGAGTACAGGGTGTTGAGACCAGCGCAGGCGGCGTGCGCGATCATCGCAATCGTTCTCATCCTGGTCAGCGCCCGCGTGGCGGCCGGGATCTCGGACCAGATCGCCGGTGTCGGTGCACTGACGCGCGACCCCACCGACGTGGCGGGTGTCCCGTGGTGGGCCGGCTCCATCAGCCGGCTCACGAACCTGTGCTGGGCAGTTGCGGCGAGCGTAAACATCCTGGCCGCCCGCGTCTCGGTGACGTCGGGGCGACGGCCCTGGCTCCTCTTGGGCGGCCTGTGCGCCGTGATCGCCATCGACGACACGTTGCTCGTGCACGAGGAGGTAATGCCCTCGGTCGGCGTGCCGGAGGCAGCGCTGTTGGCTGCGTATCCCGTGGTCGGCTTGGTGCTGGCCCGGTGGTTCTGGTCGCTGAAGCGCACCGCCGCCGGGGCAGCCGTCTTCACCGGCGCCGGGATGCTCGCGGGATCCTTGGTCACGGACGCCTTTCTGGCCGGGCTTGTCGTGGAGGACGCGCTGAAGCTGGCTGGCGCGCTCGCGTGGTGCCTGGGCGGCATCTGGGCACACTCGGAGCGGTCTTTGAAGACCTCGCACAACGCGATAGGGCAGGTCGGATAGCAGTCGACAAGCGACTTCGCCGCGGACCCGACCGCCCCCGAAGGTGGCGTTGTGGCGAATCGTCCGCACGGTATGGCACCGCGGAGGCTCGGAACTCAGGGCATGGGCAGCGGGGCGAAGGCGATGCCGCGGTGGTGCTCCCCGCTGAAGCGCCTGCTGTCTGAGACCACCCACAGACCCGACCGTCATCGGTGGCCAGGAAGTCCTGCCCACCCTGTGCTGCCGGGGCCTGACCGGGTTCCACGGCGCCTTGCCGGTGTTCGAGTCGATGGTGCCGAGACCCTTGCGCTCGACACTGTTGCCGGGTCGCAAGAGTCGCGGCCTTGCGGGTTGTCCAGCCACCGGTTGCGTGGAGTCACGACAATCGACGCTCCCGGTCACTCTGTGTGGTTATGTGCACCCGACCTCATCGCGGCCGAATGTCCGGCGTTCGCCCGCACCGTGACAAAGCGTCAGATATGCCGCAGACTCTCTGCGCGGCTGGGGTGAGATCGGCGGCGCCGACCATCAGCGCCGCCGAGGGCGCCGCCGAGGGCGCCGCCGAGGGCGCCGCGAACCACAATTCGACCGCGGCCTGAGGGGGTCTGGATCCATGTGCGACGACCACGACACGACACGCCACGGTCTTGGAAGCAGCGGTATCGGTCGGCGAGCGCTGCTCAAAGGGGCAGCGGCCGCCGCGGTGACGTCTCCGGCGCTCAGCAACCTCGCGTGGGCACCGCCGGCAGCAGCCGCGCCCATCGACGGGGCCCACTCGATGGCGATGCACATCCACGCATCCTTCAGCGAGCTGTACGGGTCGATGAACGCGCAGCTGTTCGAGGCGACCACCAACGCCGTCGACGTCATCTGGTGGAGCGAGCACGACTCCAAGATGAAGGGGGCAAACGCCCGGCAGGTCGTGCACTTCACCAGCCTGACCGACGAGCAAGGTGATGGCGCCCCGTGGAACTGGCAGCCCAAGAGGACGGGGTCGCTGCGGTCCACCTCCGGCGGGGGGATTGTCCCTGCCCCTGCCTCGCCCCTCGATCCGGTCCCCGAAGGCAGCCTGCGGGTGACCGCGCAGAGCCCGCGCCGCGGCCAGGGGTCATGGGGGTACCAGCCCGGCAACAACCCGTCCCATCAGAACTGGCGGATGAACCTGACCGACCAGACGCTGTCCATCGAGGTTCTCCCGACCGATATCGGGGTCGACGCCTACCTCGAGGTGCTGATCATGAGCTCGTACCACCCGCCATCGGGTGGCCGGGCAGCCGGCGAGTACGCCGTGTCCTACCGGTTCGGAGGGCCAGGGGTGCCGGGCCCGCGGGTTGCCGTCGACCGGACCGCGGTGGTAACCGTCGGGTCGACCCCCGACAGATGGAACTCCGAGGTGCTGCGGCCGGACCGAGACCTCGGCGCCGTGTTCCCCGACCTCGACTCGCGCGACTTCTCGCTGTACGCGCTCAGGCTCTCGGCAGTCAGCAACCACGGCGCGGTTGCCAGCGGCTACTTCGACTACCTCCGCTTCACCAGGGGGACGACGGGCGAGGTGTCGCTGCAGGTCCAGGACGACCTCATCGACTCCTACCGCACCCGCTATCCCCAGGTGACCCAGCACCACGGACTCGAAGCCTCCCGCAGCCAGCCGCACGTCAACTGGTACGGCGGCAACATCAGCCTGCCCGACTACACCGGTGTCAGCCGCTCGGGCTACTCAGACTTCCTGCGGCAGAGCCTGATACCCGACATTCACCGCGCCGGCGGTCTGGCCAGCTACAACCACCCGTTCGGGACGGGTCAGCCACCTCCGCTGCCTCGCGCCGAACAGGACGACCGGCTGAGAGTGAAGGCTGCCGAGCTGCTGCAGAACAGGGCAGTCGGTGCCGACATCCTCGAGGTGGGGTACCCCCTACGCAGCGGCGTCGACCTCGACCACCACATCGCGCTGTGGGACGTGTGCTCGCGCAACGCCGTGTTCCTGACCGGCAACGGGGTGAGCGACGACCACGCGGGCACTGACTGGACCGCCCGAAACCTGAACTGGACCACGTCGGTCTGGGCCGACGGGAACGACGAGGCGAGCCTGCTGGCTGCGCTGCGGGCTGGGCACGCCTGGACCGGGTCGCTCACCGGTTTTCGAGGTGCGCTGGACCTGCTGGTCGACGGCAGCTTCCCGATGGGCTCGGCCACAGTCAGCCGAAGCTCGTCGCGCCGGCTGGCGGTGACCGCCACCGATCTGCCGGTCGGCGGAACCCTCGAGGTGGTCCAGGGCGTCGTGGACTACGCCGGGCCATCGGTCCCTACCGCCTCCACCCGCGTGGTGGCATCGACAACGGCCAGGGGCCAGGCAACGATGAACCTGAAGATCGACACCAGCCGGTCCTCGTTCACCAGGGCTCAGGTGCGCGACTCGACAGGCGCACTCGTGGCGCTGTCCAACCCCGTCTGGCTGCTGCGCACGACGCCACAGGAAGGGATCCCCGCTGCCCGTGCCTACTGACCCCGACCCCGTCGTCGGGCGACGATGGCCAATGCCAGGGCAGCGTGCCGGCGATGGCTAGAACAACCCCACGGCTGCGGGCGTGAAGCCCGGGAGCACCTGCGGGACGCTCACCTCGGGGAAGCGGGCGACCAGCGTCTCGGATAGCACGCTGCGGTAGTCCGTGGTGACGGCCAGGTCGCCTTGGACCAGGTTGCCGTCGGCAAGGCCCGGCCACTGGGCCAGGTAGCGGCCGCCGCGCACACCCGCGCCAAGGGCGAGCATGCAGTTGCCGTAGCCGTGATCGAGCCCGTTGCCGCCGTTTTCCTCGACGCGCCGGCCGAACTCGCTGATCGTCAGCACCGTCACCCGGTCTGCGGTCGTGCCCAGATCGGTGAAGAAGCCGGCAAGCGACTGGGCCAGGTCGTTGGCGTTGTTGCGCAGCAGGCCGGCCTGCACCGTGCCGAGCCCGGTGTGGTGGTCCCACGCGCCGCAGTCTACGGCGATCAGGCGGGCGCCGAGGTCGGCGCGGATCGTCCGCGCAGTCTCGCCGAGCGCCTGGCCCAGCGAGGTCAAAGGATAACGGGCGCCATTGGCAGGAGGGGACGTCCCCGACAGCGGTGCCAGGCGTTGGGTGACGTCGAGCGCGGAGACGGCGCCGCGACCGAGTGCGTTGTCCACCCCGTCCCACGCGGTGGACAGCGACTGGCGCGTCGGCGCCGCCCAGGACCCGGTCGCTCCTGGAAGGGTCAGGTCCTTGTAGTTGCGCAGGCTCACCGTGGGCTGCTCGCCATACAGGGAGGTCGGGACAACACCGCCGCCGAGCTGCATCCCACGGACCGGGTCGGCGGGACCCATCAAGCCGACCATCCGGTTGATCCAGCCGCGTCGCTCGGCACTGCCGGGATCGGCGTCCTCGACCTCCTCCATCGCGGCGAAGTGGCTGCGGTTGGGCTGAGGCAGACCGACGGCGTGCACGGCCCCGAACGTGCCGGCGCTCCACATCGGCACCAGTGGTGCGAACGCGGGGTGCAGCCCGAACATCGGGTCCTTGGCCAGCAGTGAACTGGTCGGGACGCCGATGTTCGGCCGGGCAGCTGCATACGCCGGGTCGCCGTGGGGGACGACGAGCGACAGGCCGTCGGCACCGCCCCGGAGGCTGACGACGACCAGCACATTGCCGCCGACGACGTTGCCGTAGGCGGTCTGGGTGAAGACGTCGCCCACCAGGCTGGTGGCCACGGCGGCCCCGGCGAAGCCGGCGGCACCGCGCAGCAGGCTGCGGCGGGAGACGCGGTAGTCGGTGCAGCCGCAGTCGTCGGCGGTAGCTGTGCCGGAGATCCCGGCGGTCATAGCACTCATGGTGGAAGGCTCCTCAGCGAGTCATGTGTTCGGGGGTGTCCAGGACTGCGGCCAACAGCCGCTGTAGGCGCCACGACCGGAGGTCGTCGAAGACCAGGATCTGCGTGTCTGCCGACAGCGCTATCCGTTGGGCGACGACCGAGACAAGCCGGGCGTCGGCGGGACGGCACAGCAGCTGCCTGCAGACGTGGTCGACGATGTCGACGACGCTTGCCGGCAGTGGGGGCAGCCACGACTCAGGCGTGCGGAAGGTGACGCCGGTGGTGGGTTGGTACCGGCCCGCCATGCCGTAGTGCACGTTCCAGGAGGCGAGCAGCCGGCTCACCGAGGACCACGGGTCTGCGGTGTCCGGAGGGCCGTCGGGGCGTGGCCAGTCGAAGGGGCGCTGGCCAAGCGAGCCGGTCTGGATGACGCAGTACGCGGCGAAGTCGGTGGACCTGGTCGGCTTCACCGGCTGCATGCCCAGGGCCCGCCAGGTCGCGACGCAGTCCTCGATCGGGGTTCGCGTCTTGGTGCCCACCGCGGCCGCGAAGTCGGGGTGGTTGACGAGCGCGCGCAGCATGGTCGAGATGTCACTGCCGGAGTCGAGATAGGCCTGAGCCACTACATCGACGACTGCCTGACTTGGCGTGTCGGCGACGAATCGGCGGCACAGCTTGAGCGCGATCCGCTGAGCAGTGGCCGGGTGCCGAGCCAGGTAGCGCAACAGCGCCTCGGCCACCGGTCGGCCGTCGGGGTCTGCGTTGGGGTGGCTGAAGCCGAGCACCTGGACCGGGCCAACCCAGTGATCGGACGGGGCGTACCAAGCGTCCCAGGTCTTGGCCCGGTCGACGCGGTAGCCGGTGAGGATGCGGGCGGCGTTGAGGACGTCGCGCTCGGTGTAGGCAGCCTCCCGACCCACCGTGTGCAGCTCGAGGACCTCGCGGCCCAGGTTCTCGTTAAGCCGGCGGGCAGTCGACTTGGAGTTGTCCAGATAGCAACCGATCGCCCGGCCGAGCACCCCGGCCACCAGCATGTCCTCGAAACGCCCCAGAGCGTGCTGGCGCATGATCGTGTCGTGCTCGCGGCGAACCGCCCACGTGCCGCCGTCGTGGACGGTCACGTGCAGGTGGTCCAGCCAGAAGGCGGCCATGACCTCGAACAGCTGCCGCTTGCTGTAGGCGCGGCGCATCAGCGACCAGCTGCAGAGGTTGGCCGAGACGTCGAGACTCTTGAGCGTGCCGGCGTCGGAGCCGGCCTGGAGCTGGCGCGCGGTCTTCGACAAGTCGGGCCACCAGGCGAGCAGCCCGTCCGCGAAGGAGTCGGGCACCGCCTCGGGCACCAGCTGCTGCTCGAACCACGCTCGCGCTCCGCCGGCCGCTGCGGCCTCGGTCGCCAGCTCGGGGGTGCACCCGAAGCTGAAGCGGTTGAGCAGGTGCCGCTCGTATGCGGCGGGCGTCGCGAGCTGGACCGGATTGCGGGTGAGGCTCAGCACCATGGAAGGCTCCCGAGGTCGGGAGCGCTAGTCGCTACTCCGTGTATTGCTAGAGTTACACACAGCGACTGCTCGGCGCGTCGGTCAAACCGGTATGCCTAGTCGACCGAACGGACGAACCGGGCGCACCAGGTGTTGAACGCGCTCACCCGGTCGGTCAGCACACCCGTCGCGCCGCGGTTGACGGCGGTCTTCCACGGCTTGGGCTGCTGGCTGAGCCGGGCGAACACCCGGATGCTCTGGCCCCTCATCTGCCTGGCCACGGACGCGTCGAGCTTGCGCGGCCGCGCGAAGGCCATGTTCGCCGAATGATCCGTGATCTCCTGCACGGTGAACGGCCGATCCCGCGCCACCTCCCAGAAGGTCTTGACCTGCGGCGCCTCGCGGGCCATCGAGAACATGAAGCCAGCCATGCCGCCGAGATAGACCCGATCGGCCAGCCCGGTTCTGAGCAGGGTGTCCTCGATGCGTTGGAAGACGTCGACGTTGCCCGACCAGTACTCAGCGAACTGCTTCGCCTCCACCAGGGCCACCAGGCGCGGGTGGTCGAGCATCGCCTCGAGGAAGCCCCGCCAGAACATCACCCGGCCGCCGTGCGGCTCCGTGCGCAACCTCTTGACCTGGGCCCGGGTCATCTCCTCCAGCTGCCCCTCGCCGTTAGTCGTCCGGCGAACGTTGCCGTCGTGCATGAAGGCAAGTGAGTGGTCGGCTTGGATGACCCGCAGGTCGAGCTCGACGTGGGCCCCCAGCTGAGCGGCGCGGTGGACCGAGCGCACGGTGTTCTCGTCGGCAGTGTCGTGTCCCCCGCGGTGGGCGACGGCTCGGGCGCCACAGTCGGTGCCGGCAGAGGCGCCGGCAGCCGCGGGTGCGGCGAACGTCGCCCCCACCACCGCCAGTGTCAGCATCAGCGCGCACGTCTGAGCCGTCGTCTCGCCGCGGCCGCGCCGCAGCATGCTGGTCTTGTTGTCGCTCATCGAAGCATCCCTCTGGGTCGGTGACTGGTTCCGCGGTGGCCCGTCCCGAGCGGCGCCGACCAGAGCAGCTCGTGCACCACGGACCGTCTAGATTCGCAGAGCAGGCCAATAAGGATTGCCCTTCCACACAGAACACGCCACATGGCGGCCAAGAACACCCAGTGGTCGTCGGGTACTGGCCTAACGGCCAGGGGCAACCAGCACCGACACCGTGGTCGCGTGACCTCCGCTGGCGGAGGCGGTGGCGGTCAGCTGCCCGGCAGAGCCGGCTGGCACCGCACCCACAGACTCCGCGCTCACCGCCGATGTATGCGGACTACCCGTGCCGAACGACGCGGTGCGCTGGATCAGCTCGGTGGGAAGCGTCCAGCCGGTCGTACGGGCACGGTCCGCCCAATAGCTGACCAGCGTCGCTCCCGTGCTGCCGAGCTGCAAAGCAGGCGTCGTGCGCACGGGACCCGGCCCGGTGTCCAGGCCAACCATGGCGACCCCGACCGGTCCGGCCGGGGCCGTGCCGCTGTAGGCGAGCAGCGTGGTGGTGGCCGAGGCCGACCCGCTGAGCGGCAGCCGCAACACGCTTCCCGCGCTGGAGGCGACCGCCTTGCGCTGGAGCACGAAGGTCTCGACCGAGCTGCTCGCAACACTGTCCACCAGCTGCCAGCCGGTGGGCACAGCCAGCGAGCGCGCAGGGGAGCCGGTGGTGAGGAGCGCGAGCAGACCGTCCCCCGCTCGTACCTCGGCCGGGATCGTGAGGCGGTGCACCCTGGCCTGCTGGGTGATCGCGGCGGCGGCCCGAAAGCTGACCGCTGAAGTCGCCGGTGGGGGCAGTGTGCAAGACCTGGTCGGGCCCGCCGCCGATCGAGTAGTGGTGGTCCTGGCCTGGCTCCAGCCCGCTCAGCAGCACCTCGCGCCACGGGCCAGGCGACGACCACGGCAGGGGGCTGGGCACTGTCGCCGTGGCTGTCGACCCGTAGGCGTCGGTGGAGCCGTAGCGGATGTCGGTGGGCTCGCCTCGCCAGTCGACGGTGACGGAGTCCGGGCCCGTGAACGTGTAGTGGACCTCATCGACGACAGGTGGCTCGACCAGCTGCGGCTGCGGCAATCAGCCCAAGTCGGTGGTGCGCGCTGCCCCCCTCGAGAGTCGGTGCGAGCACCGTACGCCGGTCACGAAGCGGATTCAGACAACTCACCAAAGTGGCCCAAACGGCCCGGGACCGGTCAGACGCCGCGGCGCCGGACGAAGTCCACGATGGCGCCGGCCAGCTCTGGGCGGCAGACAATCAGGTCGGGAAGATTCGGGTCGCGGCGGTTGTAGACCAGCGGCGTCCCGTCGATTCGAGACGTGAACAGCCCGGCAGCCCGCGCCACCGCCACTGGGGCGGCAGAGTCCCACTCGTACTGCCCTCCAGCATGGACATAGGCGTCGGCGACGTCCCGCACGACCGAGATCACCTTGGCGCCCGCCGATCCCATCGGCACCAGGTCTGCTCCCATCTCTGCGGCCAGCGACTCGACGAAGGCGGGTGGGCGGGTCCGGCTCACCGCCATCCGCGGCCGCTCGGCGGAGCGCGGTGGCACGGTCGGTGGCGCTCCGGTGTGGAAGGTCGTAGTCAGGCCGGGCTGGGCGACCGCCCCGGCGACGAGGTCGCCGTCGGACCACAGCGCCACGTGCACGGCCCAGTCGTCGCGCGGCGGCTCGGAGAACTCTCGGGTGCCGTCGAGCGGATCGACGATCCAGACCCGCGCGGCCTGGTCACGCCCGGCGTCGTCTCGTCCCTCCTCGGAGAGCACCGAGTCATCGGGGCGGTGCTGGTCGAGCAGTCCCATCAGGAGCTCATGGCTGACACTGTCGCCCGCGTCCTTGAGGGCGGTGCCCGTGAGCCCCTCAGCGCGGAGGAGGACGAGCTGCTCGCCGGCCACCGTCGCCGCCCACGCGGCGAACGCATGGTCGTCGCTCGCGATGTCGTCCGAGGGTCGCGGGAGGGACGGGGGCATGCGTGGCAGCTCCTTGTCACGACAACGAGGGCAGTCCGCAGGAGGTCGGCTGGGTCGCCGCTGCGCGGGACCCCGCGGACACTGGTGCAGAAACAGGCCCGACGTACCGTAACGTAGAGCGTCGTCACCGTAACGTAGAGCATCGCCACCGTAACGTAGAAGCGTCACATGCAACGTCGAGGCCTCCTGGTCAGGGCAGGCTGGTCAGGAGGTCCGGTGGGTACGGATTCGATCCAGCTCAGCGATCAGGTCGCCGTGCTGCGGCGCCGGTGGCGTGTGCTCACGGCCACGGTCCTGGTCGCGGTGGCTGTCGGGGTCGGCTTGTCGCTGCTGCAGACGCCGACCTACGTCGCCGAGACCGACATCCTGCTGACTCCCACCTCGGTCACGATTGACGGCACCAGCGAGGTGAGTCCGGAGCAGATCTCGACCGAGGCTGCGGCAGTGACTGCCTACTCCGTGGCTGAGCAGGTCATCGATGAGGTCGGTCTCGACGAGGAGCCAAAGGATCTCGTCGAGACCGTCACCGTCGCGCCCGACCCGGACGGCGCCGCGGTGCTGACGGTGACGGCGAGCCGAGGCTCAGCCGATGGGGCCGCGACGGTGGCCAACGCCTTTGCCTCGTCGTACCTCGAGTCCCAAGCAGAGCGCAGCAGCGCCCAGCTGGAGGCCCTGAGCCTTCGGATCGCGGAGCTGGACGCACGGATCGCCGACCTCAACGACGCGATTGCGGCAACTTTACCGCCCGGCAAGGGCCCGCTGATCGCGCAGCTGCGAGGGCTGCAGTCCCAGCGAGCCGTGTTGCTCGCCGCGGAGGCAGAGGGTGCGCTCTCGGAGGAGGCGACGGAAAGCGGCGAGGTCGTCAGGCCCGCCATCGCACCGTCCGCCCCCGCCTCGCCGCAGCCGATCCGCGACGGCGCCCTCGCCGCCGCCCTCGGCCTCCTGCTCGGCACCGGCCTGGTGTTCCTGCGGGAGTACTTCGACGACAAGGTGCGCGCGGAGGGTGCACTGCGGGAGGCGCTCGCCAACCGTCCGGTGCTGGGTCGGATACCGCACCTGAAGAAGGCGGGCACCGGCCGTCTCGCCATGCTGATGGAACCGCAATCGGCGGCCGGCGAGGCCTACCGTGCGCTCGGCGTCAACATGCGTTTCCTGCTCGCGGGCAGTGAAGCGACAACAGCAGGGCCGGGCAACCGGCAGACCGGACGGGTCCTGCTCATCGCGTCCGCGCACCAGGGAGAGGGCAAGACCGTCACCGCAGCCAACCTCGCGGTGGTGGCAGCCACGGCCGGCCTGCAGGTGGCCCTGGTCGACGCCGACCTGCGGCGTCCACGCATCTCGGGTCTGTTCGGCCTCGGATCGGTGAGCGGCCTCACCGACATGCTGGCCGGTGGACACCCCCTGGGCGACGTGCAGCTCGACGTGGGCGTGGACAACCTGCGGGTGCTGCCCGCCGGCACGGTGCCCCCCAACCCCGCCCAGCTGATCGCGTCGGCGGGGATGCGTGCCGTGATCACCGAGCTGGCTGCCAAGGCTGACCTGGTGATCGTCGACAGCCCGGCCTTGCTGGCCGTCGCCGACGCGCTCGAGCTGGTGCCGTTGGCCGACCTCACCGTGCTGGTCGCCCGGGCCAAGGTGTCGCGCAAGCGCAGCCTGCGCGCTGCGCTGCAACGCATCGAGCAGGTCGGTGGGACGGTCCCCGGCGCTGTGCTCAACGACGTCAATTACAAGACGCAGGAGTACACCGACAACTACGGTGACTAGCACCCGCACAGTCACCATGGCTGCCGCCGGGGTGTTGCACGCGCTGACGCGTCGTCGAGCTGCCTAGTCGTCCGATGCCGAGAACCGGGAGGGGTACCGACCGTGGACGACACCGGGCCAGCCCCGGTTCCGCCCGACCCCGTGCGGGGCATCGAGTTGCCCACGCACCTGGAACGGATCCGCCGTCCGCTCCCGGCACCGGTGCTGCATGCCGCGCGGGTCGGGATACGCCAGGTCGGCGTGCTGACCGCTGCGCAGCGCCCTCTCCCCGACTTCCTCATCATCGGGGCAAAGAAGGCCGGAACCTCGTCGCTGATGAACTGGCTGCTGCGCCATTCCGCTGTCGCCCGGATGTTCCCGTCAGCGCAGCGGCTCAAGAGCCCGCACTACTTCGACGTCAACTACTGGCGGGGGGAGCGGTGGTACCGCTCGCACTTCCCGACGAGGCAGGCGCGGCACCGCCAGGAGCTGCACAGCGCGAGCCCGTCGGTCGCAGGCGAGGCCAGCCCGTACTACCTGTTCCATCCAGCCGTTCCCGCGCGCGTCGCGCGCGATCTGCCGCAAGTCAAGGTCATCGTGCTGCTCCGCGACCCCGTGGCGCGGGCCTACTCCAACTTCTGGGACCGCCGCGCTGCAGGAGCCGAGACCCTGACATCGTTCGAGGACGCGCTGGCCGTCGAACCCGAGCGCCTTGCCGGCGTCGATCACGAGCGCTTGCAGACGGATCCTCGCTACTACTCCTTCGACCACGACAACCACTCATACCTGGCGCGTGGTCGCTACCTCGAGCACCTGTGCGCGTGGCTGGACGGCGTCGCCGCCGAGCGCATGCTCGTGCTGCGGGCAGAGGCGATGTTCGCCGAGCCCGGGCTGGTTTTCGCGCAGACACAGCGCTTCTTGGGCATCCCGGTGACCGACGACGT
>JACCWP010000261.1 GCA_013697585.1 Nocardioidaceae bacterium | reverse complement strand
ACGGCGACCGCGCGCGGCAACGGGCTCGACCCGAGGGCGACCAACGTCGTCGTCGTCCCCAACTTCCTCACCGACGGGCCGCGCGCCGCGCGCGCCGGCGAGCACGGATCGGCGGCACGGCTCGGCGCGCTCCCTCACGGAGAGTTCGTGATGTTCGTCGGCGACCTTCGCCCGATGAAGGGTCTGGACGTGCTCCTCGACGCCTATGCAGGCTCGTCCCGATCGATGCCGTTGGTGTTGATCGGCAAGTCCTGGCCGGACACTCCGACGAGCTTTCCTGACGGCGTCACCGTGCACGATCGCTGGCCGAACTCGGTGGTGCTGCAGGCCTGGCGGCGCAGCGCCATCGCAGTCGTGCCCTCGGTGTGGGCGGAACCCTTCGGCATCGTCGTCATCGAGGCGATGGCTGCAGGTAGCCCCGTCATCGGATCGAACGTCGGCGGAGTTCCCGAGATCGTGGACGACGGTGTATCGGGTTTGTTGGTGCCCCCGGGCGACGTTGCCGCCCTGCGGGCTGCTCTGGAGGACCTGATGGGCGATCCGGATCGTCGCGCCGCGATGGGCGCAGCTGCCCGGGCTCGCGCCCTGCACTTCACAGCATCGGCGGTCATGCCGAGGCTCGAGGCGCTCTACTCCGACGTGCTCACGACGCCGCGGTAGATCGCCTCCAGTGCGTCCGCCGTGTTCTCCCACAGCGGCACCAGGTTGCGCTTGGGCGCCGAGTTCTCCTCGATCTTGTGCGCGATCAGCGTTGCCAGGGAGTGCGTGTCGACGTGCGGTGGAACGACGCTGACTCCCCCGTACCGGCCCAGCTCGGCCATTGCCGTTCCGTCGGCGACGAGCAGCGGGCGTCCGACGGCGATCGCCTCCAGGCCGACGACCCCTTGCGACTCGTAGTCGCTGAGCAGCGTGATCAACCGCGCCGAACGCAGCAGCTCTGCCATCTCCCGACGCTCACCGGAGCCAACGACGATGAACTCCACCCGGTCGCGCACACCCAGCCGACGGGCTACGGCTTCCAGCTGCGACCGGTACGGACCGTCGCCGACGATGTAGAGCACGACATCAGGGATGCGTTTGCGAACCTCGGGCAGGGCTTCGATGACTCGGTGATGGCCCTTGTACTTCTCCAGCCGACCGACCGAGCAGATCACCGAACGGTGGGTCGGCGTCTCTGCGTCGACATCGAGGAAGTCGGGCGCCACGCCGTTGGTGACCGTTGCGAACCGAGCCTCGGGAAGGCGAAGTCGGCGACGGAAGTAGTCGGTCTCGAACTGGGAGACCCCGATCAGGCGCCGGGCGCGCTTGAGCAGCGGCCGCAGCAGCACCTGCTGGAGCGGGCGGAGCGAGCGACGCAGCAACGAGGAATGCCCTCCACTGTGGAACGTGACGATAAACGGTTGACGACTGGTGACCGCCGCGATCATCGCCGCCGGCGCGACGAAGGTGTGGTAGCCTTGGCAGTGGATCAGGTCCCACCGGCCGGCGATGATGGTCGAGCGGATGCCAGGTGCGAAGTAGAAGTCGAAGTCAGCGGGCCAGGCGCGAACCCGAACGACGCGCACCCCTTCGACGGTCTCTTCTCCAGTGGGCAGTGGCTCGAACGCCGTCGTCAGCACCGTCACGTCATGGCCGCGAGCGACCATCCGGCGCGCCACCTCAGCGGTGTGGATCTCCGTACCGCCGACGAAGGGAGGGTAGCGAGCGGTCACGTAGAGCAGAGACAGTGGCCGGCCCGATAGTACTGTCATTCGAGCTGACTGTAGTCCGGTGCCGGGCGCCGGATTCACCGGGTAACCTGGCCGAATGCGGGCCAGCTCGGAACCGAGCAGAGCGCACCCGCAGCCGGTTTCGCACTCCCCGCTCTGCCGGACCGCGTCCATCGACGTGGTCGTCGTGAACTACGAGACGCCACACCTGCTCGACGAGTGCCTGCAGTCCGTCAACGCCCATCTGAGCGATGTCGTCGGCTCGGTGATCGTCGTCGACAACTCGATCACCTCCACCAGCATCGAGCTCGTTCGTCGCCAGCACCCCGACGTCGTGGTGATCAGGCCGCTGGCGAACATCGGCTACGGGGCTGCAGCGAACCAGGGTTGCAGAGCTGGCCAGGGCGATTACGCGCTGGTGCTCAACGCGGACACTCAGCTGCAGGCGGGGGCGCTCGAGGCGCTGGTCGATGAGCTCATCCGCCACCCCGAGGCGGCGGTCGCCGGTCCGCAACTCGTTGATCCACACGGCCGGGACCAACCGTCGTGTGCGCGCTTTCCGACACCGGGGCGGATGCTCCTCCATGAGACCGGGTTGTGGAAGTTGTTGCGAACCAGGCGACTGCGCGCACGCGTGCAGCCGTTCTTCAACCCCGCGGCACCGGCGCGGGTGCCGTGGGTGCTGGGGGCGGCGGTGGCAGTTCGCCGACGGTGCTTCGACGCCGTCGGCGGGTTCGATCCGAGCTACTTCATGTACTTCGAGGAGGTCGATCTGTGCCGACGCCTATCCGCAGCCGGAGCCGACACGCGCTTCGTTCCGAACGCCAGGGTGATCCATGTCGGCGGGGCCAGCACCGCGTTGGCGCGGGCGCCGATGCAACGGGATATGTTCCGCAGCCTCGCCCGTTACACCCGGCGACACCACAACGCTGCCAACTTGGTAGCGCTGCGAGTGGCGGTCACCGTCGTAGCCCTGATCCGGCTCGTATACGACTTCGGCAGCTACCTTGCCAGCAGGCGCGGGCGGGGGCAACGTGCTGATGCGAATGGCTGGTTTGCAATCATGCTCGATGCCGCGCGAGGTTGGCCGGATGACTGATCGCAACAACCGGTTGGACTGGACGTTGTTGCTCCCCAGCAGTCTCGAGCTCCCGGTCGAAGAAGTGTTGGTCCTCGGTGGCACGGCAACCATGGCCGACGACCTGGTCGTGCCATGGCGCGTTCAAGCGCTGGCCGTTCCACACGCAACCTCGCGCCAGCAGCAGGCGGTCGCCGGCGACCAACTTGGCCGCGGAGGCCTTCGTCAAGGACTTCCACGGTTGCGAGGAGGACCCGGTTCCGCTGTCGGTGCCGGCGACGCAGTGCACGTAGTAGGTCGACGCGCCGGCGCTGACGGTGTCCGTGCCGATGCCGAGCCCTGCCGTGCCCATTGAGGCGACCACCACGACGCCGATCAGTGCCCGTCGGACCACGGGAGCGGCTTCGCACCGCATGCGCGAAAGGAGTTTCATGTATGCTGTAATCGGCCCCGGAGCGCGTGACTGTAGTGTTGCGGTTTCGTGTCAAGTGTAACGTTTCAAGAACGCCTCCAACCCGGACTCGGGCGGGCGAGGCGTGTCTAGGTGGAAACCTCAGTGGGCAGGGAGCTGGCTTGAAAGTCGAACGAGCCCTTCGCTCAGTGCTGTATCCGATGACGAAGCCGTCGCACCGCCGGCACCTCATCGAGGCGCGCGATCGCGCCGTCTCCGGCGTCGCGCGCGCCCGGGGCAAGCTGAGCCGCCCTCGCCGGTTGCCGGACTTCATCGTCGCCGGTGTGCAAAAGGGAGGGACGACCTTCCTGTTCCAGGAGATGTTGCGCCACCCCGACGTGCGTGGCTCGCTCACGAAGGAGGTGCACTTCTTCGACCTGCACTTCTACAACGGGCTCGAATGGTACCGGGGGATGTTTCCTCCTGTGCGCGGCAGCGAGGGGACGATCTGCGGAGAAGCCAGCCCGTCGTACATCTTTGATCCGCTCGCCGTGGGCCGGATCGCCGACGCGCTCGCCGACCCGCGGCTGATCATCATCCTCCGCAACCCCATCGACCGTGCATGGTCGCACTACCAGCACGAGCGGCGGCTGGGTTTCGAGCCGTGCAGCACGTTCGAAGAAGCCATCTCGCTCGAGGACCAACGGGTCGGCAACGACCTCGACGTCCTCGCCCTGGGCCACTCCACGCCCAGCTTCGCGATGGGGCACTTCACCTACACCCGGCGCGGTCTGTATGCCGACCAATTGCGGCGCGCGGCGGCGCTCGTCGGCCGAGAACGGCTGCTGGTGCTGTTCTCCGAAGAGATGTTCGAGGATCCGATCGGCGTGACGAGGGCTGCGTTGGACTTCGTCGGCGCCCGGTCCGCCCCGATCAGCGAGAGTGGCCCGAACGATATGTCCTTCCACTCCGAGCCGATGCAGCCCCAGACCCGAAAGCGGTTGGGGGCCTTGTTCGCCGACCCGAACGCCGATCTTGCCGAGTTCCTCGGCCGGCCCCTGCCCTGGTGATCTCGACTGCGCTCAGACCAGCTTGTCGACGAAGCGGGCGACGATCAGGACCAGCAGCACGAGCGTCGCGATCGTGGCCGCGGTATGCACCGCAGCGACATGGCGATGCCGGGTCATCCGGGCGACCTCGAGCGCGATGAGCAACGCAACGGCAATGATCGCCAGCGGAATGCCGACCTCCAGTGACAGCAGGTCGCGCCAGCTCACGCCTGCTCCAGCTGCAGCAGCACGCCTCGTCCGAGTTCGGCGATGACACGGTACCGACCGGTGGCGATGAGTTCGGAGATCAGGTCCTGCATCCAGTCCTTGGAGCGACTGAGCGAGTACGTGCCGTAGGCCTCCTGGCTCTGTGAGAGCAGCACGAACACAGGAGATTTCTGCAGGCGATCGGTCAGCTGGTCGGTGATCTCGTCGGCAGTTCCGCCAGGCAGGCCGCGGAAGCGCACGTCGCCGAAGCGGTCGTAGGACTGGACGGACTGTGCGAAGGCGAAGAACACGGTGGCACCATCGGGCGCGACGTCGTACAGCCGTCGCGAGAGGGCGACGTCCGCGTTCGAGAAGGATTCGAAGCTCTCGTTGCCGAACCTGGCGGCGACGAACACAGGGGTGAGGAGTGCGATCGCCGCCCCGCACAGCACCCAGCTCCCAGTGCTCGCCCGTGTCTGCGTCCGTGCCCCCGGCACGACGAGCAACGAGATCATGATCGCCGCGGGGGGCAGCGTGAAGTAGCACACGCGCAGGGCCATCTCTCCGCCGTAAGGCTGGAGCACCAGCATCGGGAATGGGGCGACGAACAAGCAGACGAGGGCAATCGGCGTCCGCCGCCGAATCCAGTGGACCGCGATCGAGATCGACGCGAGACCCCAGGTCAACAGCGCCAGTCCGATCCGCGCCCTGAGGACGATCTGGCGCCCTGGTTCGATGCTCGTCGTGCGCGCGGACACGTTCTGCGTGACGAGGCTGCCGACTTCGCCGACGGAGCCGGTGAGGTCGTCGAAGTGACCGATCCAGTACACGTCAGCGGCGTATGAGAGCCATGCCAGGAACACCACCGCGACGAAGATCGGCAACACCCTCAGCCGAGTTGAGTTGACGATGACGAGCAGCAGCGTGGCGCTGACGAGGATGCCCGGCGTGAGCTGATGGGAGATGACCATGGCGACGACGAGCAGGTAGCAGGCGGCGAGCACGGCGACGGCAGCACGTCCATCGAGACCGCGATGGTTGTCCGGCGCGGCACGCAGCAGGGTCGTCAACCACCGTCGCCGGCCGCGCCCGGGTGCCGCTGGAAAGGCGTAGAGGACGACGGTGACGATCGTCAGGTAGAGCAAGAACGCTGTCGCCTGTGGGGCGAAGTAGTCCTGCCCGATCCAGTTCAGGCACCCGAACAGCGCGGCCGCGATCACCGCCTGCGGTTCTGTGGCCCGGAAGCGACGGGCTAGCAGACCGACGAGGATCACCGCCGCGCCGTTGTAGAAAAGCGGCGCGTAGCGCACCAACCACAACAGCGAGTCGGTGCCGGTCAACCGCTGCAGGAGACCTCCTCCGGCGAAGAAGCCGGCCCAGCTGAACCGAGCGTCGACGAATCGCAGCAGCGTTCCCTCAGTGGCGATGTGATCGGCGAACCCGGTGTGCACCCACGCGACGTTGAACCTCGGGTTGGGTTCGAGCATGCCAGGCAACCCGTGCAGCGCGGTCACGAGCGCGGCAACGTTCAGCCAGGCCCAGCGCGACCCATGAGCGCAGACGATCACCAACCCGATGACCAAGAGGATCAATCCCATCCAGAACAGCGGTGAGAGCACGTTCACCAGCCCGAGCACGCCGAAGTTCCCGTCGACGGTGCGGTTGATCCCCAGCGCGACGAGCGCGTTTCCGATCAGGACTGAGTTCACGGACACGGAGATGATCCAGTCCGGGACCGCGGGCGAGAACGCCAGTGGTGCGACAGGGCGGGGCACGTCCCGCGCGGCGTGGCGGAGCGCGGACCACGATCCCGCGAGCCAGCATCCCCCTGTGAGCACCAGGCCCGCCGGATACCACTTCCAGCCACCGAAGAGAACCAGGCTCTGGCCGAGGATGGTCAACACGGCGATGCTCAGAGCCACGCTTCCAATGGCGCTGAGAACCGACGCGGGGGCTCCGAACAGGCGCGCCAGCGTCCAACCGGGCACGAACAACACGAACAGCAGGGTCAGCGGCGCACGGACCGACACATCGGACTGGACCACCAAGATCGCAAAGGTGCACGCCGACAACAACGCGCATGTTGCATCGATCACGATGGCGGCGTCAGGGAGATCGGCGCCGATCGGTCGCCCGTGCACCTGAGGAGGTGGGGGTGAAAGCTCACCACGACGTACGAGCGTGGGGGTCATCTGGTCAGTGCCTGCTCGTAGCGTCAGTGCCGTCGACGAGCGGTGCCCGTTCCGCCTTGGTGATCAGGAACTCGCGGATCTTGGTGATGGCATCGCCGCGATACCCGTTCCAGACCAGCTCCGTCACGTGGTCGTGGCGCTGCAGATCAACGTCGGGCAGAGTGGGGCTGGCGAGAGCAGCGTACAGATCGTCGCACGTGCTGATCACCGGGCCGGCCGCCATCTCCTCAAAGGAGAAGTAGACGTTGCGATGGCTGACGTACCGATCATGGTCGGGAACGAAGTAGATGATCGGACGACTGAAGATCAAGAAGTCGAACGCCATCGATGAGTAGTCGGTGATGAGGACGTCACATGCCGGCAGCACCTGATAGAGGTCCGAGTCCGCGGGGAGGATCCGGATGTTCGACCAGGCGCTGTCCTTCGGGGCGATGTTGGAGAAGTTCGGGTGAGCCTTGAAGAGCAGGAAGCGGTTCGACGTGACGAGCGCATCGTTCAGGGAGTCGAACGAGAAGCCCGACCCGCTCAGGAAGTCGAACCCGTCGTCGCGCCAGGTGGGGAAGTAGCCGATCACCTCGCCGAAGCGGTCCGGAATGGCCGCCAGCTGTCGCCCGTGTGCGGTCGAACCGACTCGGAAGAAGTGATCCGTGCGTGGGTAGCCGAAGTTGAGGCATCGATCCGCGGGAATGCGGAACGCGGGCGCGAAGCATCGGCGGGTGATGAACTCGCTCGTCGACAACAGGTAGTCTGGCCGATGGAACCGGTCGAGAAAGGCCAGGCGTACCGGGGACCACCGTGGCGAGGCATACAGGCGGGCCAGCGGTCCGCTGGTGATGTCGAACTCGATCGCCTTCATCGGGATCCCATGCCACAGGTTCAACGAGCTGGCCCCCCTGCTGAACCAGTAGTTGATGTCGCTCAGGTAGGCGCCGTACACGTACCACCCCGCCCTCGAGCACAGTCGGATGCCGGCGATCGACCAGCGCACCTCCGATTCGAACCCGAGCGATCGGACGTGGTCGCGAACCGAACGATCTCCGCAGATCCACACGCAGCGCAGCTCCTCGTCGCTGTGCAGGCCGAGGAACAGGTAGCGCGCGTTGTCGGCGAAGCGTCCCGCGTTGCCGCCGACCACCACCAACCTCGGATCACGGCGGGGGATGCCGCTGAGCCACCGAACCGGCACCCCGATCAGGCTTCCCGCGGCGACGCCGATGCGCGCCAGCACCCGCCTCCCGACGGCGAGGTTGGCGCTGAACGCAGGCAGGCCGTGCGTGATGCCCATCAGCCGAAGCGCTCGAGGTACTCGCTGTACGCAGCCCCTACCGATTGCGCGTCGAGCTGCAGGTGCTCGAGGATCGTGAACCGGTCCGGCCGTGTCGACGGCCCGTAGAGGACGGCTTCCACGAACCGTTCTGGGCTGATGCCCAGCTCGGCCGGAGTGATCGCCAGACCATGACGGCGGAAGACCTCGGCGAGTTGATCGACCCGGCTGTGATCACCACGCAGGAACGTGGCGAACATCGCCCCGACACCGACCTGCTCGCCGTGCATCGAGTCGCCGCTGCCGAGGTGGTCGAGCGCGTGTGAGATCTCGTGGCAGGCGCCGCTGCACGGTCGGCTGGTGCCGGCGGCGGACATGGCGATGCCGGACAGGATGAGCGACTGTGCGAGGCACATCAGGAACGGCATGCCGGTCGTCGTCCCACTCTGGGCGACGACGGCCTCCGCCGCTGTTGAGGCGAGTGCGACCGCCACACCGTCGATCGGCTCACCCATGATCTCGTGTGCCAACCGCCAGTCGGCGATCGCCGAGATGTTGCTGACGACATCGCCGACCCCCGAGCGTACGAAGCGGAGCGGCGCGCGCGCGACGAAGTCGAGATCCACCATCACCGCCGCCGGAGCGGCCACGCCGTAGGAACGTCGGGAACTTCCGTGCTGCAACACGCTCACTGGCGAGGCGATGCCGTCGTGGGCGAGGTTGGTCGCCACGGCGACCATCGGCAGGCCGAGGCGAGTGGCCGCGAACTTGGTCACGTCCAGTGTTCGCCCGCCGCCGATGCCGACCACTGCATCCACCGACTCCTGGTTGAGACGCGTCGCCAGCTCTGCGGCCTCATCGACGGAACCCCGTTCGACGTGGATGATGCGCGCTGGATCGATCTGATCACCCAACGCTGCAACGACCTCACAGCCCATGCCTGGACCGACCACCACAGCCACCTGACCCTCGCGGGAGATGCGGCACGCGGCAAGAAGCTCGTTGAGACTGGAGATCGCGCCCGCGCTGACCTCGACTTGCAGAGGTGCCGTCAACATTCGCGCTAGGAGCGGCATATCAGCTCGTTCGCTCTGAGCAGATCATCGCCGCTGTCGATCTCGATCCAATCCGTGACGCCGATGCTGCGAGCCTCGATGCTGCACCCGTTGCGAGCAAGCTCTCGGAAGGCCGCCTCGTAGAACTGGCTGTCATCGGCGAGCCAAACGCGCTCGAGCGCCTCGATCAGCTGTCCGGCAGCCGTGCGCGGCACCACGGCCACGCCGATGTACTCCCCGCTGCTGTCGTGCGGCAACGATTTGGAGATGTCGACGAGGAGCCCGCCGCTGTCGAGGGTGACCTTCATCTCCTCGTCGCCGAGGCGCTTGCGGTCGTCGATGGCCAGGCGGATGCTCATCGGAGCCGGTCCGGCAAGCAGCCGCTGCTGGACAGCGGAGCTGTGCAGCGTGTCCCCGTTGACCAACAGCGCGCCCCGGGCAAGAACCTCTCGCGCGCACCACAGGGAGTAGGCGTTGTTGCGATCCTCCGCATGGTCGTTGTGGATCAGGGACAGACGTAGTCCGGTTGCAGCTTCCAACGCGTCGAGGCGGCTGCTGACCGCCTCGGCGCAGTAGCCGACCACGATCGACGCGGCGCGCACGTCGTTGGCGCGGAAGTTCTTCAGGATCCG
>JACCWP010000259.1 GCA_013697585.1 Nocardioidaceae bacterium | reverse complement strand
GTGGGCAGGAAGCCCACCGGGCCGAACTCCGTGGCGGTGAGGCCCAGCGCGCGCATGTCCGCGAGGACCCGGTCCACCGGGAGCTGGTGACCCCACCCGGGGACCTCGGACACGCCCCACGAGATCGGCGCGCCGGCAACCTTCAGGCTGGCCGGGTTGACGGGCATCGAGGAACCTCGCTCAGGTGACTCGCCGGCGCCCGACACGTGTCGGACGGGTATCGCGGTCAGAGTGTTCTCCGCTCGTCGGGCCGGTGTCAAGCATTTGTCCTGACATATTGACGTTGAGACATTGGCTCGCGACACTCGTGCCGGACGCCTGTCCGGTGACGACGAGGGGTGGGGCGTGGGCTCGCTTCCGCGGATCGGTCTGGACAGGTCCAGCCCGGTGCCGCTGTACTTCCAGGTCGCCGAGCAGCTCGAGCGGGCCATCGTCGACGGGGCGCTGGTGCCGGGCGACCGCATCGAGGCCGAGATCGAGCTCGCCGGCAGCCTCGGCCTGTCCCGGCCCACGCTGCGTCAGGCGATCCAGGTGCTGGTCGACAAGGGCATGCTCGTGCGCAAGCGGGGTGTCGGCACGCAGGTGGTGGGCGCTAAGATCCGGCGCCCGTTCGAGCTGACCAGCCTGCACGACGACCTCGCCCGCACCGGGCAGCCGGCTGGTACTGAGGTGCTGTCGTGCGCGGTGGTCGAGGCGGACGACGAGGTCGGGCACGAGCTGCAGGTGCCGCCAGGATCGCCGGTGTGGTCGCTGGAGCGGCTGCGGTCGGTGCGCGACGAGCCGTTCGCGCTGATGCGCAACTACCTCCCGGTCGACGTCGTCGACCTGCGCGGAGCCGACCTCACCGCGCTCGGGCTGTACGAGCTGCTGCGCCATGGCGGGGTGCACCTGCGGGTGGCGAACCAGCGGATCGGGGCCCGCCGCGCCGAGGCCCGCGAGGCGCGGCTGCTGGCCGAACGGCGGGGCGCCCCCCTGGTCACGATGACCCGCACCGCGTTTGACGACGCCGGCCGGGCAGTTGAGCACGGCGACCATCTCTATCGCGCCGACCGCTACACCGTCGAGCTCACCCTCGTTGACCGCTGACGGACCCCCCCTGCGCTTTTCGCTGGGTCACCAGCGAAAACGTGCGCTTCCCGGGCGTTCTTTCGCCGGGGAAGCGCACTCTTCGCCGGGGAGGTGAGCGCGGGGGGGTGAGCGCGGGGAGGTGAGTGCGGGGAGGTGAGTGCGGGGAGCCGGGCCTGCCGGAAGTCACTCAACCCGGCGGTGGCCGAGCATCGACACCGACGCACCATCGCCTACCCAGGCACGGCGCTGCGTCCGGGACTGACGACGCGACGACCTGGAGCGGGAGCGTCGTGACCGCGCCAGGTCTGCCGCACCGACCATGCCCGCGTCGTTGCCGAGGTGGGCGCGGACGATCCGCGCCTCGGACCGGAAGCCACGACCCGTGAGCGAGCGCCGGAAGGCCTCGCGAGCAGGGCCGAGCAACAGCTCTCCTGCGTCGGACACGCCCCCGCCCACCACGAAGACACCGTTGTCGAACGCGGCCGCCAGCCCCGCCATGCCGACGCCGAGCCAGTCCCCCACCTGGCGCAGCAGAGCCACGGATGCGGGGTCGCCGGCGCGGGCCGCCTGGGACACCAGCAGCCCGGTGATGGCAGCAGGGTCGCCACCGACCCGAGCCAGCAGCGGCTCGACCAGCGGTGAGCCGGCCTCCACCAGGGCGAGCGCCTCCCGCACCAGGGCGTTGCCGCTGGCGTACTGCTCCCAGCAGCCCACGTTGCCGCACTCGCAGGCGTGGCCGCCCGGCACCACCTGCATGTGGCCGAACTCGCCCGCCATCCCGTGCCGGCCGCGAAACAACAGTCCGTCCAGCATGATCGCGCCACCGATCCCGGTGCCGAGCGTGATGCACACGAGGTCGTCCTCGCGCTGGGCCGCGCCGAACCGGAACTCTGCCCAGGCCGCCGCGTTCGCGTCGTTCTCGACGACGACCGACAGGCCGATCCGGCGGTAGACGGCGTCCCGCAGGGGCTCGTGGCGCCAGGCGAGGTGCGGCGAGAAGAGCACCGTCGACCGGGTCAGGTCGACGAAGCCCGCGGCCCCGATGCCCACCCCGGCAACCGTGTGCCGACCACGCAGCTCACGGACGACGTCGGCGATGGTGTCCTCGACCTCGGTGGGACTGGTGGTCGGTGTGTCCCGACCGGTGCGGTCGACGACGTTTCCGTCCAGGTCGACCACACCTGCCTTGACCCGGGTACCCCCGATGTCGATGCCGATGGCGAGGCGTTCGAGGAGAGGCACGAGGTCATGATTCCAGACCCGCCCCCGGGTCAGCCGCGCCGCTGCCGCCGCGAGCGCGCTCTGCCGGAGCCCGACCGAGCTGGTCGACCAGCTCGCGCAGCGCAAGGACGAGCGCCGTCGCCGACTCGGTGACCTGAGCGCGCGTCTCGGGACTCGTGCCTCGTACGACGTCGATCGCCTGGCACAGGGGGCACCATCGGCACGAGCTGTCCGCGGCTGCGCCCCCGTCAGGTGCGGTGTGGTCGCGCACCCGCCCGGCCAGCACACCGAACAGGCGGGTGGCCTCGTCGGCGACCGAGCCGACGGGGTCGGCCGGCTCTGACGCCGGCTGTGTCATCCGTCCTCCACCCGCCGCTTCAAGCCCTTGAGCGCGGTGTCGATGATGACCTTCTCCGCCTTGCGTCGCAGCATGCCGATCAGCGGGATCGACACGTCCACGGCCAGGCGGTAGGTCACCGTGGTGGAGTCTCCGGCCGGTTCCAGCTCGTACGCGCCGTCCATGCCTCTGAGCACCTTGCCCTGCACCAGCGTCCAGGTGACGGAGCGGTCGCCGTCCCACTCGTACGCGAGCACGTACTCGTCCCTGATCGGCGAGGCGTCGAGCACGAACCGGACCCGCTGCGGTCGCCCGTCGGTACCCTGCGCCAGGACCTCGGCCTGCTTCACTCCGGTGGCCCAGCGGGGGTAGGCGTCGAAGTCGGCGATGACTGCCATCACCTGCCCCGGCCCGGCAGCCACGACGATGTCGGAGGTGGTCTGCTCGGGCACGGGCTGACTGTAACGTCCTGCAGAAGCCGCCGGCCGAAGTGGAGGAGCTGTGCGCGAGTACGCCACCCCGGCGACCCTCGCGGCGCCCTCCACGGGCAGCCTGACCGACGACGTCGTGAGACATGTCGAACGCGACCCCGACCGGGTGCTTTTCCGGCGTGAGCAGGCCGGGCAGTGGCGGGAGGTGTCCGCGCAGCAGTTCCACACCGAGGTTGTCGCTGTCGCCAAGGGTCTGCTCGCGTCGGGCGTCGGTGCCGGGGACCGGGTCGGCCTGCTTGCCCGCACTCGCTTTGAGTGGACCGTTGTCGACTACGCCTGCTGGTGGGTGGGCGCGGCAACCGTGCCTGCCTATCCCTCCTGGGCGCCGGAGCAGGTCGCGGCGACTTTCGCCGCCTGCGGCGCGATGGTCTGCGTGGTGGAGACCGCGCAGCAGGCGGCCGAGCTCCGACGCGCCGACGAGGCCGGGCCGGCGCTGCGCCGAGTATGGGCGATCGACGACGCGGGGCTCGACGCGCTGGCCCTCGCGGGGCTGGCTGTCACCGACAGCGTCCTGGAGGAACGTCGCGCAGCCGTCGACCCCGCGGACCTGGCCACGATCGCCTTCACCTCGGGCACGAGCGAGTCACCAAGAGGATGCCGACTGACCCACGGCAACTTCCTGGCCGGGCTCGGTGAGGCGACCGCCGCGCTGCCACAGCTGTTCGACGACGCCCACTCGTGCACGTTGCTGTTCCCGCCGCTCGCGCACATCCTTGCCCGGACCGTGCAGGTTGCCTGCGTACATAGCGGTACCGCGCTCGGACACTGCAGCGACATCGCAGAGCTGGCGAGGACGGTGTCCGGGTTGCGGCCGACGTTCGTGGTCGGGGTGCCAGAGGTGTTCGAGCAGATCTACAACGACGCCAGCCAACGCGCGCAGCTCGTCGGCCGTGACCGGGTGTTCGATGCTGCTTCGGCCACCGCAATCGCCTACAGCCGGGCCCTCGACGCGGGTGGGCCGTCGTTGCCGTTGCGTATCAGGCGCCGCGTGTTCGAGCGGCTCGTCTTCGCCCGGATCAGGGCCAACCTCGGCGATCGGGTCGGGCTCGCGGTCTGCGCCGGCGCGGCGCTCGGCGGCCGGTTGGGACACTTCTTCCGCGGGATCGGCCTCCCGGTGCTCGAGGGCTACAGCCTGACGGAGACGACGGGCGTGGTGTCGGTCAACCTCGCGTCCGAGCACCAGGTGGGCAGCGTGGGAAGGCCGTTGCCTGGCACCACGGTCCGCGTCGCCGACGACGGCGAGCTGCTGGTCCGCGGGTGCCAGGTGTTCCAGGGCTACGCGGCCAGCGGACCCAACGGCCCAGACGCCGCCGAGGCGACGGCGCAGGTGCTTGCGGACGGGTGGCTGCACACGGGCGATCTCGGCGAGATCGACCCCGAGGGCTTCGTCCGGGTGAGCGGCCGCAAGCACGAGATTCTCGTGACGGCCGGCGGCAAGACGGTCGTGCCCGCCGTCCTGGAGGACCAGATCCGCCTCCACCCGCTGGTCGGTCAGTGCCTGGTCGTCGGGGACGGCCGCCCCTATGTCGCGGCCCTGATCACGCTGGACATCGAGGGCGCCACTGCGTGGGCGCAGCGACGAGGTCGGCCGACTGGTGCGGTGCGACTGTCCGGCGACCCTGACCTGCGCGCCGAGCTGCAGGTGGCGGTCGACCGGGCGAACGCCACGGTGTCACCGGCCGAGGCAGTCCGCCGCTTCGAGGTGCTGCCGGCGGGCTGGACCGAGGATGACGGGTACCTGACACCGACGCTGCGCCTCAAGCGGGCGCGGGTGCTCGCCGACCACCGCAGCGAGGTCGACGCGCTCTATGCCTGAGGTGTGCTCCGCGCGCCGTCAACCGTTCGGCTGAGGCGCGGCGCCGCTAGGGTGACAGCATCCGGCAGTAGGCCCCCAGGGACCGCTTCTGATGTACCGCGGGGTCGGCAGGCTCGTACGTTCCCACAGGCAAGGGTCGCCACTGGGACGGAGAGCGCGGATGACGGTACGGTCAGCGGTCTCCTCTCGTCGGCGCGGCTCTGCTGCTGGCCGGCGCGACGAGAGCGGTGCCAGCGCGGTGGAGTTCGCCCTCGTCATGCCGTTGCTGTTTGCTCTGCTCTTCGCCAGCATCACGTTCGGCGTGGCCTGGAAGTCAACGGGGACTGGACTGCCGGGACGCCCTTCGCCAAAGGCTTCTTCTTCCACGATGGTGGGGCGGCTTCCTGTGGCACGAGCTCGACCCGGGCGCAGCTCATCATCAGCAACGGCGGCTTCACCGGTGGCGCTCCGAACATGCACCTGTGCAGCACGACGGTGATCATGGGCGACGGCTACGCCTCGACCTGTCCGATCCCCGTGGCACCCCTGCTTACCCAGCAGCGTACCGGAGCTCCGTGGCTTCACCACGGCCATGGTGCAGGCCGATGCGTTCGGCATCCCGGTAGGCAAGGTTCTACGGGTCCAGTCGAGCGAGATGCGCGTCAAGCGCCGTCAGCTGGCCGAGGAGAAGGCCCAGAAGGTCCCGATCAAAGATTCTTTTCCCCCTGATCTTCTTCATCCTTCCGACACTGTTCACCGTGGTCATGGGCCCCGCGGCGATCGCGGCGATGGAGGCGTTCCCAGCCGGCTAGACGGCTTGTCTGACCACAAGCCACCGAGGCTTTACTCTGAGTCACGAGGAGACAAACCGTGAAATGGAGACGGCGGGAGGTTCGGGTGCCGACAGTGCCGTTCATCTCGTCGCTCAGCCGCAGGCAGATCACGGCGGTTGCCGCACGCGCATTCGGTGCGGGCACCGTGCTGCTGCTGGCCCTCGTCGACCATTCCTTGCGTGCCGCGGCAAGCACCGCCTTGATCTGCGGGCTCGCGGCCGCCATGACCACGCTCACGGTGCGGCTGCCCGCTTCGATGGCACCGCTGGCAACCCTCGAGGCGCTGGTCAGCGGCGTGCTCATCGGAGTCGCGCTCCCGGACTTCGCCGGTGCGCTCGCGTACAGCCTGGTGACGCCGTTCGTCGCCGGTCTGTCCCGGCGGATCGGCGCCGTAGTCTCCACGGTGATCACGCTGGTCCTCCTGCTCGACCTGCTGACGCTGACCGAGATCACCGCAGGCGCGCTGGCCGACCGCCTCGAGCTCACGCTGCCGTGGCTGGTGACGAGCGCCGGTGCCGCCCTGCTGGCGTACTGGTTGGTCGACGTCACCCCCGGCGCTGCCGCAGGCGACGACACTGGCTACGAGTCCGCGCACCGACTGCTGACCCAGCTGCGGACGGTGGCGAGACGGTTGTCGGCTGGACTCGACCCTGTCGGCATCGCCCAACAGGTGCTCAGCGAGGTCGCCACGCACGTGAGCGCAGTCCGGGCGGTGGTGCTCGCCCGCAGCGACGGCGGTGTGCTGCAGCCGCTGGCCGAGCAGGGTGACGGCACCGCCCGCGATCTCACCGCCGACGACCCGCTCGTGATGGACTGCTGGACCAACGAGGCGCCGGTGCAGCGTCCGGTCGACGTTGCCTCGGGTGGGAGGTGCATCCGGGTCGCGGTGCCGTTGCAGGTGGGCGTGCGGATGATAGGCGTGGTGGTGCTGGAGACCGAGCGCACCCAGCCTGCCACGGCACTGCGGGACTTGCGGCAGGCGCTCGGCGAGCACACCGTGCGGCTCGACACCGCGCTGCTGTTCGACGAGATCCGCACACTGGCCACCGCGGAGGAGCGGCGGCGGCTGGCGCGGGAGATCCACGACGGCATCGCACAGGAGATCGCCTCGATCGGCTACCTGGTCGACGACCTGGTGGCCAACGCCGACAGCGACGAGCAGCGGGTGGGGCTCGGCGGGCTGCGCCAGGAACTGACCAGGCTGACCTCCGAGCTGCGGCTGTCGATCTTCGACCTGCGCAGCGAGGTCAGCTCGACCACCGGCCTGGGTGCGGTCCTGTCCGACCACCTGCGTCAGGTGGGGAACCGCTCGGGGCTCACCGTGCACCTGACCTTGGCCGAGGGCGCAAAGCGGCTCCCCACCACGACCGAGACCGAGATCCTCAGAATCGCGCAGGAGGCGATCACCAACTGCCGCAAGCACGCCGGCGCCCGCAACCTGCACGTCTCGCTGGTCGTCGAGGCGCCGTACGCCCGGCTGACGATCACCGATGACGGTCGCGGGCTGGGCACGCCGCGCGACGACAGCTTTGGCCTGCGGACGATGCGCGAGCGGGCCGACCGGGTCGGGGCGAGCCTGCGGGTGCGCAATCGGACGTCCGGTTCGCACGGCACCGAAGTCACCCTGGTGCTCGAGGATCGCCGGCGAATCATCGAAAGTCGCCGTGTGCGACCGCTTGATGACCTAGAGTTACCATCGCGGGCCGTCCTGGCTCACGAATCTGGCCGCTAAGAAGGACGTGTTCCGATGCCTACATCGGTCCTGCTCATCGATGATCACGACCTGATCCGTCAGGGTCTGCGGCGCGCCTTCGAGCGCAGCGACGACTTCTCCGTGCTTGGTGAGGCGTCCAGCCTCGGCCAAGGCGAGCAGCTGGTCGCCCGGCACGACCCACAGGTGGTGGTCATCGACGTCCGCCTGCCCGACGGCTCGGGCCTCGACCTGGTCCGCAAGATGCGCCAGCACAAGCAGCAGCTGGGCATCGTCGTGCTCACCATGTACGCCGGGGACGAGCAACTGTTCGCAGCTCTCGATGCCGGTGCCTCGGCCTTCGTCCCCAAGGACGCCCCCGCCGACGACGTCGTGGCAGCCGCCCGGCACGCGGCCGTGTCGCCGCGGTCGTTCACCGCGCCCGACCTGGCGGAGGCGATGCAGCGGCGGCTGCGCCCAACCGGGCCGCAGCTGTCGCCACGCGAGCGTGAGGTGCTGGAGCTGTTGTCCGAGGGCCTCGGGGTCGCCCCCATCGCCCGCAAGCTCTACATCTCCGAGTCGACGGCCAAGACGCACATCTCCAAGATCTACGAAAAGCTGGGCGCCGCCAACCGCGCCCAGGCGATCATGAACGCGCTGCGGGCCGGACTGATCAAGGGGACCTCGCAGCACGTCTGAGCCGTCCTGTGCGCCGGACAACGGACGCCCTCCCACCGATCGGCGGGAGGGCGTCGACCATTCGGGCCGCCGGGAATGGCCGGCTACCGGATACCGCGAGAACCCTGCAGGCGGCAGGATTCTGCTAACAGAGGCGTCCCGCACAGGGGGCACACCAAGCCCCCTCGAAAGGGACACCATTCTCCGCATGATCCAGCACCTTAAGAACAACCGCACCGAGCAGGGCGCCTCGGCGGTCGAGTACGGACTGTCATCGCCCTGATCGCGGCCGTCATCGTCGTGGCCGTGATTGCCCTGGGTGGAGTCGTCAACGGCGCCTTCCAGGACACCGAGGCCGGCATCTGCGACGAGACCCCGAACGCCACCGGCTGCTGATCCACGCAGCACCAGTGCACCCAGCCGCCACCGTCTTCCGCACCGGCCGCAGCCGCCGCGACGAGCACGGGGCCTCGGCTGTCGAGTACGCCTTGCTGGTGTCGTTGATCACGGCCGTGATAGTGGTGGCCGTGCTTGCCCTCGGCAAGCGTCGTCGCAGGTCAGTTCAGCGACACCAACACCAGCGTGTGCAGCGGCCCGAACAAGGGCGCGGCACAGACCACCGCGTGCGCCGCGTCCGGCTGACTCGCGCGAGCAGGGTCGCCGCCGACGAGGGTCAGCAGTGCGGCCGCCGAGCCGGACAGCGCTCACGTGCCGCCCAGGCCTCGGCCAGCGCGACCCGCTCAACCGGGGAGGGGTGGCCGGACAGCAACCGCCACGGCCAGGCCGGGTCCGGCTCGTCAAGGTAGAGCACCGCCGACCGGGCCACCACCGACCGCAGCGCCCGCGGGTCGTCGGTGGCCTGCAGCGCCGTCACATCGGCGCGCAGCTCGAAGGCCCGGCTCGCCGAGTCGAATACGGGTAGCACGAGCACGCCTGCTGCCACGGTGAGCGCGATGAGCATCGGCACCGCCGGTGCATCCGCGATCCGTACCTGCTGCGTCGAGGCCCGGCGGCGCACCCGAGAAGATGTCGCGGCCGCCCCCACCAGGGCCGTCATCGCCATCGCACCCAGGCTGGCCAGCAGCGCGCGCCGGCTGCCGTCACCAGCTGCCACGTGACCGAGCTCGTGCGCGGCGACGACCCACACCTCGGCCGGCGTGGACCGCAGCAACAGCGTCTCGTAGAGGACCACGACATGGTGATCCCCTAGCCCGGTGACGTAAGCGTTGTACTGCGTCGTCGTCGCCGTCTGCGGCGCCACCTGCACGTCGGTGACATCGACCCCGAGCTCGCCGGCGAGCGCGAACACGTCGCCGCGCAGCTGACCTTCGGGCAGTGCGGGGTAGCGAGACTCCCACACCGTCAGCCGGCCGACACGACGGAGCCGCCCAGCACCAGGACGAAGACGACGCGCGTCAGCACCACCCACCACGACCTGCGCAGCAGTCGTGCCGACATGCGTACGAGCAGCACGGCGAGACCGGTCAGAGCCCACCATTGCCCCAGCTGAAGCAGGCGGCGCGCGACCCATGCCGGCCAGCCGCCCGACAGCCCACCGGCCGCGTCGTGGACAACCTCGAGGCGGCGGCCGCAGGAAGCGATACCGCCCAGGCGATTGTCACGACGGCGAATGCGATGAGCAGCGCCCGCAGGGACTGCAGCCTCACCCGCGCCGCGATCCGCGTCGTCAGCCGGGCGCCGGCGGACGTCAGCCCGAGCAGCAGCACCGCGGCTGTCGACAGCACGAGGGTCGCGGCCTCGAACGGCCGTACCAAGGCGCCGTACAGGTGGATGCGATCCAGGTCACCGTCATCGATCCCCGCCGTCGGGTCGCCAGCACCGGGCCGCAGCCCACCAGTGGGGTCGTGCGGAACCAGCAGCCACCAGCCGGCGGCCAACGCCACAAGGCAGAGCCCAGCCCAGGTGATCGGCCACCACGCCGGCAGGCCCCGCCGCCGTCGGATCCCTTGCCTGTCCCGGTCTCCTGTCGCGCCGCGTGCTCCTCAGCCATCGCGGTCCTCCCCCTCGGCCAGCGCGACCCGCTGCGCCGCCGTGGGATGGGTCGCGAACCACAAATAGACCAGCCGCGGCGGATCGGGGTCGCCCAGGTTTCGAGCCGCCAGCCGCTGCTGCACCGCCACCAAGGTGTCGGGGTCGTCGGTGAGCGCCAGCGCATGCCGGTCAGCGCGCGCCTCGATGGCCCGGCTCACGACGTTCTGCGCCGGCAACGAGACCCACGAACCCACTGCCAGCAGGGCCAGCACCATCGGCACCGCAGCGACCTCTCGCAGGTCGTCGACGCCGGCTCGGCGGCGTACCCACGACGTCTGCGCCACCAGTACCAGCGCGGTCACCCCGGATGCCGCCCCGAGTGCGCCCAGCAGGGTGCCGGTGAGCACGTCGTCGGCGGCCACGTGGCCAAGCTCATGAGCGACGACTTGGCGCACCTCGTCGGGCGGGGCGCCCTCCAGGAGCGTGTCATAGACCACGATCCGCTT
>JACCWP010000243.1 GCA_013697585.1 Nocardioidaceae bacterium | reverse complement strand
CACCGGTGCCGTAGCGGCGTTGGTCGTGCAGGTCGAGCCCGCCCCACAGCCCGGACACTGTGGGCAGGTCGTGCGTGGTCACCGCGGCCATCGAGGCACTCGGCCAGTCGGCGGGGTCGTGCGCCTCGAACCAGACCAGCTTGTACGACAGCAGTCCCCGCGCTGCGAGCGTCTCGCGCACGCCCGGCTCGACCGTGCCCAGGTCCTCGCCGACGACGAGCGCGCGGGCCCGGTGGCTCTCCAGGGCGACGATGTCGAGCAGGTCGCGGCTCGGGTATCGCACGTAGGCACCGTCGACCGGCGTGCCGCCAGGCGGCACCCACCAGAGCCGGAACAAGCCCATCACGTGATCGATCCTCATCCCTCCGGCACCGGTGATCGTGCCGCGTACGGCCTGGACGAACGGCTCGTAGTCGGCCTGTCGCAACCGCCAGGGGATGAACGGCGGCGAGCCCCAGGCCTGCCCATCGGGGCTGAACACGTCGGGCGGTGCGCCGACCTCGACACCGGAAGCGAGCTGCGCCTGCCAGGTCCACGCGTCGGCGCCCCCGCCGGCGACCCCGATCGGCAGGTCCTGGATGACGATGACATCACCGCTGGCGGCGGCAAGCTGCCGGTCCAGCTGCCACTGCAGCCAGCTGTGGAAGGCAATCTCGACGGCGTGCTCGGCTGCGAACCGCGCCACTGCCGCCGCGTCGGGACGCTGGAGTGGGGCGGGCCAGTCACGCCAGTCGGCCCCGTGGGCGTCAGCCAGCGCGCACCAGGTCGCGTGAGCGTGCAGCGCGCTGCCCTGTTGGGCACGCCAGGTCTCGAACTCGTCGTCGGCGGGCCTCCGCGCGCGAAATGCGCGCCCCAGCACCGCGCGCTTGAGCGCCCAGACCCGGTCCCGGTCGATCCGCCCACCGGCCTGCAGGTCGCGCAGCTCGTTCCGCTCGACATCGGTCGGCTCGCCTCCGGGCAGCATGTCGACGCGCAGGTAGATCGGGTTGCGCCAGCGCCTCGTCGCCGGGAGATAGGGGCTGGCCTCCTGCGACAGCGTCGGTGCCACGGCGAGCAGCGGGTTCACCAGCACGAAACCTCCGCCGAGGCCTTGCAGCCACTCGCGCAGACTGCGCAGGTCGCCGAGGTCGCCGATCCCCCAGCTCGCCCGCGAACGGGCGGCATAGAGCTGTACCGCCAAACCCCAGGCCCGCCACCCGGCTGGTAGCCAGCACCGTCCGGGCGACACGATCAGCCGGCGGCGAGGCCCGTCGGAGCTGTGCAGCCAGTGGTATCCCAGGGGAACGTCGCGGGGAAGGACACCACCGCCGACCCACCGGGCCGAGCCGTCCTCGCACACGACCTCGCCCGCGACGTCGGCTCCGAGCGCGCCGCCCGGAGATGTCACGACCGGAGCCTGGCGCTCGGCCCCCGCGGGCGGCTCCCCGATCAGGTCCCGCAGCTGGCGGAGCGTGCGGTCGGCCACGGCGCGTGACCGGCCACGGGCGTCGACCCACTGCGTGTCGATCCCCCACCGGTCGGTCGTCACCGCCCGATCATGCCTGCTGGTCAGCGACGGTGCAGGAACAACAGCGCCCGGTCGTCTGCGCTGGAGTCGAACCGGTCGAGCAGCCGGCGGGCGCTGTCCTCGAACCCTTGGCGGGCCATCGACTCGGCCTCACCGAGCAGCTTGTCGATACCGAGGGTGAAGTCGCGCTCCGGTGTCTCGACCAGACCGTCGGTGAAGATCATCAGGGCGTCGCCAGGAAGCACGGTGCCGTTGACCGGCTGGAAGTCCGCGTCCTCCAGCAGCCCCAGCGCCGGGCCGTACGAGCCGAGCACCTGCCAGCGACCCGAGCCCGAGTGCAGCTGGACACCGGGGGGGTGACCGGCGGTGTGCAGCTGGTAGGCCCCGGTGTCGAGCCGGATCGCCAGGTGTGCGGCGGTCGCGAAGCCCTCGGTCCAGTCCTGACGCAGCAGATAGCTGTTGGCCGCTCGCATGAAACCTTCCGGGGACAGCGCGCCGAGCAGCCCGCCGAACGCGCCTGACAGCAGCAGTGCGCGCGTACCCGCCGCGAGCCCCTTGCCGGACACGTCGACCACGACGACCTCGAGCAGGTGGCCGTCGTCGGTCTTGGCAGCCACCACGAAGTCGCCCGCGAACTGCGCCCCGCCCGCCGAGCGCATCACCGCCTGCGCGCTCCAGTTGCCCGGCAACGCCGGCAGCACGCTCTGCGAGCGGAGCCGGTCACGCAGGTCGATCAGCATGGACTCACCCATGCTGCCGAGGCGGTTGCGCCCTACCGCGACAATCATGATCACGGCCGACAGCGCAAGCACCACGACGGCCGACAGCCGCAGCGGGGTGGCGCCGATGAGCCAGAGCACGGCGCCGAGGCATCCGGCCTGCACGACCAGCAGCGCGAGGAACGGCCGGAACGTGAGCAACAGGCTGCCGAGCAGCAAGGGAATCGCCAAGGATGCGATCGGCACCCATTGTTCCTGGACGATCGACAGGGCTGCGGCGCCGACGCTCAGGCTGACCAGGCCGAGGGCGACCAGCGTCTGCTCCTCCGGCGAGCGCGGCGCCGGCAGTCGATAACGCCCCCCTGCGTCAGTGAGGGAGACTGGGCGCTGGCGGGCGGCGCCTGGCAGCAGACCGGCCACGGGCCGAGGGTAACGCCGGCGGGGTCTCGAGGGGTCGCCTCGCCGGAGTGTGACCGCTCCGAAATGATCGAGGCCCCGGATCAGTGGGTGCGTTCGTAGGCTGCGAGCTGCCCGATCCGCCGTACGTGTCGCTCGCCGCCGCTGAACGGCGTCGTCACGAACACCTCGGCCAGCCGCTGCGCCTGCTCGGGGCTCAACATCCGCGCCCCGAGCGACAAGACGTTGGCGTCGTTGTGCTCGCGCGCCAGCCGCGCGGTGTCCTCGTCCCAGGCCAGTGCGGCACGAACGCCGGCGACCTTGTTCGCCGCGATCTGCTCACCGTTGCCCGACCCCCCCACCACGATGCCGAGGCTGCCGTCGTCGGCCACGACCTGCTCGGCCGCTGCCAGGCAGAAGGGTGGGTAGTCGTCGTCGGGCTCGTAGGAGCTGGCGCCGTGGTCGACCACGTCGTCGCCGCGGCCGGTCAGCCAGCCGGCGAGATGGGACTTGAGCTCGAAGCCGGCGTGGTCTGAGGCCAGGTGCACGCGCATGACGAGGTCTCGTCAGTCGAAGATCGGGTCGCGGTCGCGGGTGCGCTTGAGCTCATAGAAGCCGTCGGTCCCGGCCACCAGCCGCACCCCGTCCCAGAGCCGGCCGGCAGCCTCGCCCTTGGGGGCGGGCGTCACGACCGGTCCAAAAAAGGCAGTCCCCTCGACCGAGATGACCGGCGTGCCGACCTCCATGCCGACCTGGTCCATGCCGGCGTAGTGCGACTTGCGCAGCACATCGTCGTGGTCGGTCGAGTCCATCGCGTCTGCCAGCTCGATCGGCAGGCCAGCCTCGGCCAGCGCTGCCTCGACGGTCGCCCGCGAGTGGGCGGCCTGCTGCACGTGGAAACGCGTGCCCAGGGCGGTGTAGAGATCCGGCAGCACCTGGTCACCGTGCTGCTCGGCGGCCACGATGCAGACCCGCGCCGGACCCCACGCGAAGTCCATCAGCTCCTGATAGCTGTCCGAGAGGTCCCGACCGTCGTTGAGCAGCGACAGACTCATCACATGAAAGTGGGTGTCGACGGGCCGGACCTGCTCGACCTCCAGCATCCAGCGCGAGGCCAGCCAGGCCCACGGGCACAACGGGTCGAACCAGAAGTCGGCAGGCGCGCGCGTCGAGTCGTTCACGATTCAAGCATAGGCGCGGCACCAAGCCCGACCCCGGCGCATGCGACCATCCCCTCCATGCCCGGGCAGAACCTCACTCGCGACGAAGCGCGCGAACGCGCCGACCTGTTGTCGGTCGACGCCTACTGCGTCGAGCTCGACCTGACCTCGTCCGACTCTTACTTTTCGTCCACGACGACGGTGCAGTTCGGCTGTCGTGTGCCGGGGGCGACGGTGTTCGCCGATCTCGTCGACGCGACCATCAACGAGATCAGCTTGAACGGCGCGGCACTGGACCCGGGGACCTGCTACGAGGACAGCCGGATCACGCTGGACGACCTGGCCCGCGACAACGAGCTGCGGGTTGTCGCTCAGCTGCCGTTCTCGCGCGTGGGAGAGGGTCTGCACCGGTTCGTCGATCCAGTGGACAAGCGCGTCTATCTCTACAGCCAGTTCGAGGTGCCCGACGCGCGCCGGATGTACACGACATTCGAGCAGCCCGACCTCAAGGCCTCCTTCGAGCTGCACGTGACCGCGCCGAGCGGCTGGCAGGTCGTGTCCAACGCGGCCACGCCCGACCCCGTCGAGCTCGCAGGCGCAGGGCGGCCGGGTCTGTCGGTGTGGCGATTCGCCCCCACCGGTCGGCTGTCGACCTACGTCACCGCTCTCGTCGCGGGCGAGTACCACGAGGTGCGCGACCGCTACGTCGGCGACAACGGTGAGATCCCGCTGGGGGTCTATTGCCGACAGTCGATCGCGGCACACCTCGACGCCGATGACATCCTCGAGATCACCAAGCAGGGATTCGCATTCTTTGAATCGACCTTCGCGATGGCCTACCCCTTCGGCAAGTACGACCAGCTGTTCGTGCCGGAGTACAACATGGGCGCGATGGAGAATGCAGGCTGTGTGACGCTCAGGGACGAGTACGTCTTTCGCAGCCGGCAGACCGTGGCTGCCTACGAGGGCAGGGCCAACACGATCCTGCACGAGATGGCGCACATGTGGTTCGGTGACCTCGTCACGATGCGCTGGTGGGACGACTTGTGGCTCAACGAGTCGTTTGCCGAGTGGGCCGCGCACCACAGCTCGGAGCAAGCCACCCGCTACACCGACGCGTGGACCGGTTTCACCAACGGACGTAAGAACTGGGCGTACAAGCAGGACCAGCAGCCGTCCACCCACCCGATCGCGGCCGACAACGCCGACCTCGAGGCGGTGGAGGTCAACTTCGACGGCATCACCTACGCGAAGGGAGCCAGCGCGCTGCGTCAGCTGGTGGCATGGGTAGGTGAACCCGAGTTCCTCGCGGGGCTGCGGGAGTACTTCCGCAGGCACGCGTGGGGCAACACCGACCTCGTCGACCTGCTGCACGCGCTCGAGGAGACCTCGGGCCGCGATCTGGGGGCGTGGGCCAAGGAGTGGCTGCAAACGGCCGGCGTCAACACCATGCGGCCGGCGCTGACCGTGGACGCGCACGGCAGGTACTCCTCCGCAGCCATCGAGCAGACCGCCCTGACGGCGTTTCCCACGTTGCGCCGGCACCGGGTGGCGGTCGGCCTGTACTGGTGGGACGGCGGCCGGCTGGTCCGCCGCCGGAGGATCGAGCTCGATGTCGAGGGCGAGACCACCGAGGTCCCGGAGCTGGTCGGTCAGCCCCGACCGGACCTGCTGCTGCTCAACGACGGCGACCTGACGTACACCAAGATCCGACTCGACGCGCACTCGCTCGCCACCGCCATCGACGGGATCGCGGCCCTCGACGACTCGCTGGCTCGGGCGCTGGTGTGGGGCGCCGCGTGGGACATGACCCGCGACTGCGAGCTGCGGACCCGCGACTACGTCTCGCTGGTGCTCAGTGGGCTGCGTACCGAGACCGACCTGACGGCGGTCGCCACCCAGTGCGCCCAGGCGCTGCACGCGGTGACGACCTACTCCGACCCGGCCGGCCGCGACGCCCTCGCCGAGCGCTGGGAGGCGGGGCTCCACGACCTGCTGGCGCGGGCCGAGCCACGCAGTGACCGGCAGCTTGCCTTCGCCCGGGCCTACGCCTCGTCGGCGCACACCGGCGGTGCCTTCGCCGTGGTCGCCAGCCTGGTCGACGGCTCCCGCCCGATCGCCGGCCTGGAGGTCGACACCGACCTTCGCTGGACGTTCGTCACCGCCCTGGCCAGGGGAGGCCGCGCCGACGTCGAGCGGATCGCGTCCGAGCTCGAGCGCGACAGCACCATCTCCGGCCAAGAACACGCCGCCGCCGCCCGTACGGTCCGTCCGCTGGCCGCGGCGAAGGAGGATGCCTGGCGCGATGTCGTGGTGCGCGAGGACGTGCCCAACGAGACGCAGCGCAAGATCGCGTGGGGATTCCAGGTGCCGGGACAACAGGAGCTGCTCGCGCCCTACGTCGAGCGCTACCTCGACGTCGCCGCGTCGGTCTGGGAGACGAAGGGCACCTACCGCGCCGGACTGATCCTCACCTGGATGTTTCCCGCCGTGCTGGTGTCCGAGACGACCCGCGACCGGGTGGCGGCGTGGCTAGCGTCGACCGATGCCAATCCCGCCGCCCGCAGGCTGGTCGGCGAGGGTCTCGCCGACCTGGAGCGGGCCTTGCGAGCACAGGCCCGCGACGCCACCCCCGACCGCTGAGCCTGACGTCTCACTGCACTTCCTAAGCGTGTCGCCTGCCGAACGTCAGTCTCACGGCTAGACCCACAGCTGCGCCAGACGAGAGCCGTACCACCACGCCGGCGGCTGGAGAGTCCAGCCGCGTGTCGCACCAGGACGTGCCAGCGCACGCCGACGACCGTTCGCGATCCGGCGCTCCATGTCGCTCGGGTCGCGATGGTCGACCGCGCCGAACCGGACCACCTCAAGGTCGGCGTCTTCCATGCCTTCCTCGCGCCGGTTGTCTGCCGAGTGCTCGGACATGTCCCGATGATGCGATCCGTCCGACTCGAGGACGAGCCCGGAGGACACGTCCAAGAGGTCGGGTACGCCGAGCAGGCGTCCGTCGGTCGTGAAGACCGGTACGTTGACCATCAGTTCGTCCGCGTCCACGACCCGTTCTGCGCGCAACCGCAGGCGCGTCTCCCACGGACTCATGGCTCGCACCGATGCCAGAGTCAGCGCCTCCCGAGCCTGCACGATCCCACGATGCTTGCCGTGCCGGGACACCACCAGCGCGACTGCAGCCAGCGTGGTGCGCGCACCCCCACGGAGGGTGGCCGCGAACGAGTCGAGCGCCACGACAGCGTCCTCGAGACCCCGCGCGTCGCACGCCTCGTCGAACGCCGCTCGCGCCAGCGTCGTGACGCCGGTCCTCTCGACCGTCGACAGCTCGTCGTCGTCCACCCGCGCCTCGCTCGGCCGGATCTGCCTGCGCTTGCGCAGCTGGGCGCCGTCCAAGCAGTGGACGAGCACCGGCGCCAGCTCGCCGAAACGGACACCGTCCATGTGGACGACGCCCTGGAGTCGTCCCGACGCCCAGCCACCCAACGCGTGTCGCGGACCCATCGCCGCCACGGCGACGCTCATCCAGTCATCGACGCGGTCGGCGCAGTCGTTGTCCCGGGGACGCGCGATGCCGTGTGCGGGGTGACTCCACTCGCCGCGTCCGATGGCGTGTGCCGACACGCCGCGACGGCGCCACGTTGCGGTGCGGGCAGTGCCACGGATCGCGTCCAGCACCACCGCGGGCCCGCGCGGCGCGTCCTTGTCCTCGTCCGACACGTGGGGACTCTGCGCGTCTTAGCCCCCGCTGGTCGGCGTCATCCACAGCCCGCCACCACCTCGCCGCTGGCACTGACGTTCCGCAGCCGACACGCCGAAGGAGCCCAGTGAGACGTCAGGCTCACGGGGATGGGGGGGTGGGCTCGCGATCGTGGGTCAGGGAGGGTCGGTGTGCAGGGTGGTGGGGCGACGGGCGTGGTCGCCGAGCTGGTGCAGGCCGCGGACGATGCCGCCGGCCAGGTCGCCGGCCGCGAAGGCGGTCCGCATGGACAGAGCGGCCAACCCACAGGTGGCGTCGTCGAGCACCCGGCGCGCCTCGCCCCCGGTCACGATCTCGAGCGCGCGAGCCCGCGGGTCGACCACCACCAGCACCGCCCGCGCCGCCGCGGGCAGCGCGATGTGCAGCCGCTGCGCCTCGGACCGCGGGTCGCCGTCCATCGCGCCGACGAAGACATGGAAGTCCAGGTCAGCATCGGCCGAGGCCTGGGTGCGGGCCTTGTCGATCGCTCGCCGCTGGTCGGACGTGAAGAGATCACCAGCGGGCACTGGCCCCACCTCCGGGTCGGCTCTCGACGTCTGCTCGCGCCGCGATGGCGCCCCGCGAGCCGGCGGCCGGCGCCGCGCCGCCGAACCACTGTGGCG
>JACCWP010000229.1 GCA_013697585.1 Nocardioidaceae bacterium | reverse complement strand
GGATCGCCGAGGCCCTGCGCCGCTCGTCCGGACGCGCTGCGCTCGCTGCCGACGCCGACCACCTGTTGCCGGTGCTCGCCGCCGCCAGTCGGCACGATCCGTTCGCCGACCCGTTCGCCGACCCGATGCCGACGACCCGCCCGGCGCTCGTGCTGCTCGAGGACGACACCGACGCACCCGTCGTACGCGAGCAGCGCGGCCGCCTGGTCGCGGCTGCCGACGCGCGCGGTATCCGGGCGCACCGGGTCGCCGGTGCGGACGGCGGGCCGGTCGCCCGGTACGGCTCGCTGCTGTCCACCGGCTCCTATGCCGCCCTCTATCTCGGGGTCGGTCTCGGTCGCCCCGTCGACGGGGCATGACCCGCGTCTAGGCTGGTTTGCGCCCCGCCCCGCCCCCAACCGCACGAAGGACACCGATGACTGTCGACCACAAGGTCGCCGACCTGGCTCTCGCCCGATACGGCCGCATGGAGATCACGCTCGCCGAACACGAGATGCCTGGTCTCATGGCCATGCGGGAGCAGCACTCCGGCTCGCGACCGTTGGCCGGTGCCCGCGTCACCGGCTCGCTGCACATGACGGTGCAGACCGCGGTGCTCATCGAGACGCTGGTCGCGCTGGGCGCGCAGGTGCGGTGGGCCAGCTGCAACATCTTCTCCACCCAAGACCACGCGGCGGCCGCCGTGGCGGTCGGTCCCGACGGCACACCCGACGACCCGCACGGTATCCCGGTCTTCGCCTGGAAGGGCGAGACGCTCGCCGACTACTGGTGGTGCACCCAGCAGGCCCTGTCGTGGCCCGACGGTGCTGGGCCAACTAATGGGCCAACTACTGGGCCCAACATGATCCTCGACGACGGCGGCGACGCCACGCTGCTGATCCATCTCGGGGTGGAGTACGAGAAGGCCGGTGCCGTGCCGACGCCGGACAGCACTGACAACCCCGAGCTCCGCGAGGTCCGCAGCCTGCTGACCCGGTTGCTGGCCGAGGCCCCGTCGCACTGGAGTGAGATCGCCGCAGGCGTGCGCGGCGTCACCGAGGAGACCACGACCGGCGTGCTCCGGCTCTATGAACGGTTCCGCGAAGGCACCTTGCTGTTCCCCGCCATCAACGTCAACGACTCGGTCACCAAGTCCAAGTTCGACAACCGGTACGGCTGCCGCCACTCGTTGATCGACGGGATCAACCGTGGCACCGACGTGCTCATCGGCGGCAAGGTCGCGGTCGTCTGCGGTTATGGCGACGTCGGCAAGGGCTGCGCCGAGGCTCTCCGCGGCCAGGGCGCCCGCGTCATCGTCACCGAGATCGACCCGATCAACGCCTTGCAGGCCGCGATGGACGGCTATCAGGTTGCCCGGCTGGACGACGTGGTCGGCACCGCCGACATCGTGGTCACCGCCACCGGCAACAGGGACGTCGTCACCGCCGAGCAGATTGGCCGGATGAAGCACCAGGCGATCCTGGGCAACATCGGGCACTTCGACAACGAGATCGACATGGCCGGTCTCGCCGCCGTGCCCGGCGTGCAGCGCGCGCAGGTCAAGCCCCAGGTCGACGTCTGGACCTTCACCGACGGCCATGCCGTGATCGTGCTCAGCGAGGGTCGGCTGCTCAACCTCGGCAACGCGACCGGACACCCGTCGTTCGTCATGTCGAACTCGTTCACCAACCAGGTGCTGGCCCAGATCGAGCTCTTTACCAAGAATGCCGACTACCCGGTGGGCGTCCACACGCTGCCCAAGCACCTCGACGAGCAGGTCGCCCGACTGCACCTCGGCGCGCTCGGGGTGCAGCTCACCGAGCTCACCGTCGAGCAGGCCGCCTACCTCGGTGTCGACGTGGCCGGCCCGTACAAGTCCGACCAGTACCGCTACTGAGCCCCTCGCGGGCGGCTCGCCAGCCGTTGCGGCGCGTACCCTGGCACGCGTGAGCGACGCCGGGCACAGCACGGTGATGAGCGGGCGGGGGCTCGTGCTCGTCGTCGACGACGACGCCAGCCTCGCCGAGATGCTGACCATCGTGCTGCGCGGCGAGGGGTTCGAGCCGGTCGTCGTCAATCGCGGCGATGACGCGCTTGCAGCTTTTCGCCAGCACCGGCCCGACATGGTGCTGCTCGACCTGATGCTGCCCGGCATGGACGGCATCGACGTGTGCAAGGCCCTGCGCGCCGAGTCGGGCGTGCCGATCGTGATGCTGACCGCCAAGACCGACACCATCGATGTCGTGGTCGGCCTCGAGTCCGGCGCCGACGACTACATCATGAAGCCGTTCAAGCCCAAGGAGCTCGTGGCCCGGATCCGGGCCCGGCTGCGCCGCCATGACGACGCGCTGGGCGAGGTCATCACGGTGCGCGACCTGGCCATCGACGTGGCCGGGCACACCGTCAAGCGCGGCGACCAGGTCCTCACCCTCACCCCGTTGGAGTTCGACCTGCTGCTGTGCCTTGCTCGCAAGCCGTGGCAGGTGTTCAGCCGGGAGGTGCTGCTGGAGCAGGTGTGGGGCTACCGGCACGCTGCCGACACTCGGCTGGTCAACGTGCACGTGCAGCGGCTGCGTTCCAAGATCGAGCACGACCCCGAGACCCCTGAGATCGTCCTGACGGTGCGCGGTGTCGGCTACCGGGCCGGCGCCGACTGACGGCGCGGCGACCCACGCCCTGCGCCGAGCGCGGGCTGTCGTCGGGTGGCCGGCCCGCTCACTGGTTCGGCTGTGGCGGGTGTCGTTGCAGGCGCGAGTCGTGCTGGGAACCGTGGCGGTCGGCGCTGTCGTGCTCAGCCTGACCGCCTGGTTGCTGCTGGCCCAGATCAACCAGAACCTGGTCGACCGCAAGGTGGACACCTCGATCGCCGAGGCCCGCGCGGGGCTTGCCGACGCACAGTTCCAGCTCGATGCGGCGCCCGAACCGACGACGGGCGCCGGTGGGCTGCTGCAGCCGTTGGTCGAGGGCCTCGCCGGTGACACCGGGTCGCCGCGGGCCTACGAGCTGGTCCTCGCTGGCCCCCTCTCCGCGGCCGAGTCCAGTGCCGGCATCGGCCGGGCATCGGCCTCGCTGAGCGACGAGAGCGTCCCAGAGGTGCTCCGTACGCAGGTGAGCGACAGCAGCAGCGGCCCGTACTGGACGTTCACGACGATCGAGTTCACCGGCGACGCCGACCCGCGGCCCGACGTCGCCGGCGTGGTGGTCGGCGACAAGCTGCAGGTGCCAGGCACCAACGAGGAGTACGCGCTCTACTACCTGTTTCCTCTCGACGACCAGCAAAGTGCGCTGGCCGACGTCCGGCGGGCCGTGCTCACCGCCAGTGCGGTCCTCATGGCGTTGCTCGGCGGTATCGCATGGCTCGTGGCGCGACAGGTCGTGACGCCGGTACGGTTCGCGCGCCGGATCGCCGAGCGGCTCGCCGCCGGACGGCTGGAGGAGCGCATGCACGTGCGTGGCGACGACGACATCGCCCGCCTGGGCCGCTCGTTCAACCAGATGGCGACCAGCCTGCAACGCCAGATCCGACAGCTGGAGGAGCTGTCGCGGCTGCAGCAGCGGTTCGTCTCCGACGTGTCGCACGAGCTGCGGACGCCGCTGACCACGGTGCGGATGGCCGCCGACGTGCTGCACGACGCCCGGGGCCAGCTCGACGGCGCGACCTCGCGCTCGGCCGAGCTGTTGCAGGGCGAGCTGGACCGGTTCGAAGCGCTGCTTGCCGAGCTGCTCGAGATAAGTCGCTTCGACGCCGGCGCCGCCCAGCTGGAGCTCACCGACGTCGACCTGGTCGAGGTCGCCGAGCGACAGCTCGCCACCCAGGGCCTGCGAGCCGCCCAGGCCGGGATCACGATGCGGCTGCGGGTCCACACGCGCCCCGCCCTGACCGAGGCCGATCCGCGTCGGATCGAACGGATCGTCCGCAACCTGGTGTCCAACGCCGTGGCGCACTCGGGCAGCGACCGGATCGAGCTGCTCGTGGACGCCGACGACGAAGCCGCCGCGATTGCCGTGCGCGACCACGGCGTCGGCCTGCGCATCGGCGAGTCCGCCCTCGTCTTCAACCGCTTCTGGCGGGCCGACCCAGCACGGGCGCGTACCGGCGGTGGGACCGGTCTCGGGCTCGCGATCGCCACCGAGGACGCCCAGCTGCACGGTGGCTGGCTGCAGGCGTGGGGAGAGCCGGGCCACGGCACCCAGTTCCGGCTCACGCTGCCGCGGCGCGCAGGTGACGACTTGCGACGCTCACCGCTGCCGTTGGTGCCCGACGACCTCGCGGGCGTGGTTGGCCAGCCCTATCGCAGGCTGCCCGTCCCGCCGCCCGACTCACCCGAGCCGGCCACCGGCGAGGCCGAGTCGTCGCGGGGGCTGCGGTGAGGCTGGCCTCGCGCGCGGGCTGGGGCGTCCCGGTGCTGGGCCTGGTCCTGGGCACCCTGATCAGCGGCTGCGTCTCGGTGCCGACCACCGGGCCGGTGCGCTCGGTCGAGCGGGTGGCCACCGTCGACGAGGCGCCGCTCAACCGCCCGGCCGAGCCCGCCCTGAATGCCCCGCCGACCCAGATCGTGTTCGGTTTCCTCGACGCCATGGAGGCCTATCCCGTCTCGACCGAGGTGGCCGCGGAATACCTCACCGCCGAGGCCGCGCAGCGGTGGAGACCCGGCCGGGGGACCGTCGTCTACGACGAGCGCACCACCGAGAGCCTTCCCACCACGGGGGGGCGGCGCAGCAGCATCGCGCTCGAGGTCAACGAGGTGGTCCGGCTCAGCGCCCGAGGCACCTACCGGCCCGCGGCCGCGCGTGGCGAGGTCGAGCGGCAGCCGTTCTCGCTGATCCGGGTCGACGGTCAGTGGCGGATCGCCGACCCGCCCGATGCTCTGTACGTGCGCACGACGTTCTTCGAGCGCTACTACGACCCGTTCGACCTCTACTTCCTCGACCGCACCCAGCAGGCGCTGGTCTCCGACCTGGTGTTCCTGCCGATCGGCGCACAGCTGCCCACCCAGCTGGTGCGCGGCGTGTTGGCCGGGCCGACCCGGTGGCTCGGCGGGCAGGCGGTCACGACGGTGCCGTCGTCAGCCCGGGTCGCGGTATCGGTGCCGTTGCGCAGCGACGGGGTCGCCGAGGTTCAGCTGAGCGCTTCGGTGGCTGAGCTGCCCGCCGTGCAGCTGCGACTGCTGTCGGCGCAGCTGGCCTGGACGTTGCGCCAGGTCCCCGCAGTCTCGGCGTTTCGGATCACCGTGGACGGCACCGCTCTCGATGTCGGCGCGGACGACCCCCAGGCGGTCGACGCATTCGCCGAGTACGACCCGTCCGGTCCGGCCACCCGTTCGCAGCTGTACGCCCTGACCCGGCGCGGCGCCCTGACCATCGCCGGTGACGAGAACCCGTACCCCGGCCTGTGGGGTGGTCGGGTCAGCCGGATGACCGACTTCAGCATCACGCTGACCGACGTGCCGCGGGTGGCAGCCGTGCGCCCCACGCGGAGCCGACTGCGAGTAGGTCCGCTGGGGGCAAAGGACTTCACCGAGATCGACACGTGGTACACCGCCGCGGGTGCGCTGATCGACCCGCAGTGGGACCGCACCGGCCAGCTGTGGGTCCTCGACCGGACCTCCACGGAGACGTCGTGGGTAGTCACCGACGACCGCGACGCCGAACACATTCCGGCCGGTCGGCTCGGCTCGGCTGCCACCGTGGGCATGGCTATCTCGCCCGACGGCACCCGGGTCGCGGCCTTGGTGGACGAGTGGGAAGGCCCGGTGTGGGGTGGCGCGGCCGTCGACGGCGCCGCGGTGGTCATCGCCCGGGTGCGGCGCGACAAGGACGGCACGGTCCGGCGGCTCGACCGAGCCTACGCCGTGCCGTCGCCAGGCGTGCGGTTCACCACGATGCGCGACGTCGACTGGGGGGCACCTTCGTACGTCTCGGTGCTGGCAGACAGCGCACAGGACCGGGCGCAGCCCTACGAGCTGACCATCGACGGCTCGCAGCTGCTCGGCGGCGCCGTGTCGGGCAACGACCTGGCAGGCGCCCGCACGATCGCCTCCGCGGGAGTGAGCGGCGCCGCCACGGTCGTGGGCACCAAGGACGGCCGGCTCCTGATGGAGGGTGCCGACGACGGCTGGGCCGCGCTCGCCGATGGCCAGCGTCGACCGCACTACCACTCCTGATATCCACCGGATCGGCGGCGAGCACCCCGGTCCGGCAGATCTTGCGCAGGGTGTGGCCGTGACTCGAACCTCCCGGCTCAGCGGTGCAGCCCTCGACCTGCTGCTGGGCAGTCGGTGCGCGGGCTGCGACCTGCCCGGACCCGTCC
>JACCWP010000169.1 GCA_013697585.1 Nocardioidaceae bacterium | reverse complement strand
GTGTCTGCGTGGGGGGCGGGTCGGGCGTCGGCGGCGGGTCGGGCGACGGGGACGGATCGGGTGACGGTGACGGGTCGGGCGTCGGCGGCTGGGTGGTCGGCGGCTCGGTGGTCGGCGGCTCGGTCGTCGGCGGGACGTAGGGCGTGCCGTCCGAGATGTCGAGCGTGATCGGCTGCCCCTCGTAGGCGGTCTCGCCGCCACCAGGCGACGTGGACGCGACCGAGCCCTCGGCATAGCTGGAGTCGACCGTCGAGCCGATGACCGGTTCCAGCTCAGCGGCCCGAAGCTGCGCCGACGCCTCGTCGACGCTCAGGCCGGCGACCGACGGCACCGTGACGGCGGCCTCACCGTACTCGGAGCCGTCCGGCGGGACGAACGACTCGTCAGGAAGGTATTGCTGGACGGCGCTCATCGCATTGAACCAGACCGGTCCGGCGAAGCCGGATCCGGAGGCGTCGTCAAATCTGGTGTAGAGGTCACCGATGGTGAGTCCGATCAGGCTGATCGGCTGCCCGGCCTGATTGGCGCCCGCAATCATCGACGCGGTGGACAGGTTGGGCGTGTAGCCGGTGAACCACACCGCTCTGCTGTCCGAGGTGGTGCCGGTCTTGCCCGCGGACGGCTGGTCCAGGATCAGTGCGCTGCCGAAGCCGGTCGGCGAGATGACGCCTTGCAGGATGTCGTTGACGGCGTCAGCTGTCGACTCCTCGATCAGCTGCTCGCATCCTCCCGACGAGACCTCCAGTTGCTCACCCAAGCGGTCGAGCACCTGGGCGACCGGCCGGGGCTCGCAGTACTCCCCACGCGCCGCGAACGTCGCGTAGACGCTCGCCATCGTCACTGGGTTGATGTTCGTGGAGCCGAGTGTGAAGGGCCCAACCTCGTCCTCCTCCGGCACCGTCACGCCCATGTCGCGGGCCAGCGTCACGGCGGGACACACGCCGGACAGCGCTTCCAGCTGGGCGAAGTAGGTGTTCACCGACGTCTGTGTGCCGGTGTACATGTCGAATGTCCCGGTGCCGGTCGAGTTGCTGACCGTCCATTCGTAGGTCGGATTGCCCGCGCAGTCCTGGTACGTTCCCGCCGGCTGGACGAGCGTCTGGGGCGAGCTGAAGCTCGTGCTCAGCGGATAGCCCTGCTCGATCGCCGAGGCCAGCACGAAGGCCTTGAAGGTCGATCCGCCCTGGAAGCCGCTGGAGTCGCCGTACTCCTCTGGCACCACGTAGTTGAGGTAGGTCTGCCCGGCCACGGAGTTGCGGCCCATCGGGCGCGACTGCGCCAGCGCCTTTACCTCCCCGGTGCCGGGCTCGACCATCGCCAGGCCGCCGATCGCCTGGTCGGTGGGGTCGACCCGGTCGCGCACGGCCCGGTCGGCCGCGCGCTGGTAACGCAGGTCGATGGTGGTGTGGATCTCGAGACCGCCGGTGCGGAGCCGGTGCTCCCGCTCGGAGACCGTGGCGCCGAGCGCCTCGTCGGCCAGCAGGTACTGGTGCACGTAGTCACAGAAGAACGGCGCCTGGCTGGTCACACATCCGTTGGTGAACTGGGTCACCTCGAGGTCGAGCTGCTGGCGCATCGTACGGCGCGCCTGCTGCTTGCCCACGATCGCGAGGTCGGCCATCCGCTCCAGGACGACGTTTCGGCGCTTGAGCGCGAGCTCGGCCTGCTCGGTCGGGTTGAACCGGGTCGGGTTCTGCACCAGTCCGGCCAACAGCGCGCTCTGGGCCAGCGAGAGGTCACCGGGCTGCACGGAGAAGTAGTGCCGGGCCGCCGATGCGATGCCGTAGGCGCCGTCGCCGAAGTACGCGATGTTGAGGTAGTCGCGCAAGATCTCGGCCTTGGTGTGCTCCTCCTCGTAGGACATCGCGTACTGCAGCTCGCGCAGCTTGCGCGCATAGCTCTGCTCGGTGGCAGCCGCGATCTCGGCCCTGCTGTCTGCCTGCTCGACCAGGATGAGCTTGATCAGCTGCTGGGTGATGCTGGACCCGCCCTGCGTCTCGTTGCCCAGCAGGTTGTTGACCAGCGCACGGGTCGTGCCCTCGAGGTCGATCGCGCCGTGCTGCCAGAACCGCGAGTCCTCGATGGCGACGATCGACCTGCGCATGATCGGTGCGACCTTGTCGAGCGGGACGTCCTCACGGTTCTCGTCGTAGAACAGCGCGATCCGGTTTCCCTGCGCGTCGTAGACCTTGCTGCTCTGCGGGATCGGAGCGTCCTCGAGCGAGGCCGGCAGCTCCTGGATGCCGCTGGCGACCTGGCGAGCGGCAAACCCGGTGAGCCCGGCAACGGGCAGCACCAGCCCGGCGACGAGCACACCGGCGAGCGCAGCCGTCAGCAGCAGGGCACCGATGCGGCGCAACGCCGCGCCTCCGGCGGCCAGACGGGTCTCAGGCATCAGGCCAGGGTACGGGAGCGGACCGACGCAGCCCCAACTCGCCGGGTGGCAGCCGGCAATCCATCGCTGCGGGGCGGCACCCCTGCGATATGACCCGAAAGGGCTATGCGAACGGTCCGTTCGGCTCTACTGCTCGGCACCGCCTGGTCCCTACCGTCATAGGAAGGCCGGAACCGTCACGCAGGGCAGCCCGGCCACGTACCACAGACGACGCAGGGTGGGCCATCTCGATGACGTGGACGGACGACTGGGCCGGCGACGCCGCCTGTCGCATCAACCGACCCGACGAGCTGTTCGTCCGCGGCGCTGAGCAGCACCGCGCCAAGCAGGTGTGCACGGCGTGTCCCGTCCGTACGGAGTGCCTCGCGGAGGCGCTCGACAACCAGATCGAGTGGGGAGTCTGGGGAGGCATGACCGAGCGGGATCGGCGAGCGCTGCTGCGCCGCCGTCCCAACGTGTCGTCGTGGCGGCGGCTGCTGGAGGCCGCTCAGCACGACCACCACACGGCCGTCGCAGCCGAGGTCGGCTGAGCGAGGAAACCAATCCGGCTCCCCGCGCGTCTGTACTGATGACCGGGGAAACGAGCGGGTAGAGGGCGGCAGGTCGCTGACCTGCCGCCCTCGTTCTGCCCGCGCGGGTGAGGCCGGCGGGCCGCCCCCGCTCAGCCGGGACGTCCCGCTGACACGTCGCCGAGCAGCTCGCCAATCGTGCGCAGACCCGCGACGTCGTGGACGTCGCCAGCAAGTGCCGGCACACCCACCGTCGCCACGCCGGGGTGCGCGGCAGCGAATCGGTCCTGCAGCCGCAGGTGCCGGCTGCGCGCGTCGGCTCGGGCCGCGTGCAGCACCAGCAGTCCACGCGTGGCGGCGCGTCCGGGCACGTCGTCGGTGTTGTCGGCGAGCGTGTCGACGGCCTGGCGGGCCCGGTCGGCGGACAGCAGGGGTACGAGGTCGGCGACCATCCGGTTGAGCACCAGCCCGGCGACGGGCATCGCGTCATGCCCGAGCCGTTCGACGAAGTAGGCAGCCTCCCGCAGCGCGTCGGGCTCCGGCGTGGCGACCACGACGAACGCCGTCTGCGAGGCCTGGAGCAGCGCGTACGTCCGCTCCGCCCGTTGCCGGAAGCCGCCGAACACCGTGTCCAGCGCCGCGACGAACGTCTGGACGTCGCGCAGCAGCTGCCCGCCGAGCACCTTGGTCAGCGCACCGGTGACGACGTTGAGCCCGACCGACAGCAGCCGAGCGGGCCCCCGCGCCGGAGCGAGGAGCAGCTTGACGAAGCGGCCGTCGAGCAGCGAGGACAAGTGCTCCGGGGCGTCGAGGAAGTCGAGGGCAGACCTCGAGGGAGGCGTGTCGACAACGATCAGGTCCCAGCTGCCATCGCGCTGGCCGCGGGCATGCAGCTGGCCCAGCTTTTCCATCGCCATGTACTCCTGGGTGCCGGAGAACGAGCTGGACAGCGCGACGTAGAACGGGTTGGCGAGGATCTGCCGGGCCTTGTCGGGGCTGGAATGCGCCACGACGACCTCGTCGAAGGTGCGCTTCATGTCGAGCATCATCGCGTCGAGCCGCCCACCCGCCGCCTTCACCGCAGGCCCGGTGTCGACGGTGTGCGGGGTGTTGTCGAGGGCGTCGAGGCCGAGGGACTGCGCCAGCCGACGGGCCGGGTCGATGGTCAGCACCACGACGGACCGGCCCCGTTCGGCGGCCCGCAGCGCCAAGGCGGCGGCGGTCGTGGTCTTGCCCACCCCCCCGGAGCCACAGCACACCACGATCTGGGTGCTGCGGTCGTCGAGCAGTGCGTCGACGTCGAGGGGCGGCGCCTCCCGTCCGGACCCCGCGAGGGGTCCCACCCGCGGCGACGAGTGGGGCGGCGGGTGGCCAGATCGGGCGGGCCGGCGCCGGCGGTCGGAGCCGTGGCCCGCGGGAGTCACGCGAGTCCCTGTTGGCGCAACCTGTCGGCCAGCTCGTACAGAGCGCCGAGGTCGATACCGCCCTCGATCTCGTCCAGCGTGACGACCGGGCGTCCCGCCTGAGCGACGTCAGCACGCAGCCGCTCCTCGAGCGCGAGCCGCTGCACGTGCTGGGCACCCTCGACGACGAGACCGGCGGCGATCTCGGTGGCTGCGCTCGCGGTCCCCCGGCCGCGCAGACCGGCCGCGCGCATCGTCGCGGCGAGGTCGCCCGCACGCAGTCTCGCCCCGGCGAGCGCTTGCCGGGTGTCGTCGTCGAGGGGAGTGGTGCGTACCTGGTTGACGACCACGGTGCCTAACGGGAGCGAGATCGCGGCCAGCTGCTCAGCCGCATCGAGGGTCTCCTGAACCGGCATGTCCTCGAGCAGAGTCACCAGGTGCACCGCGGTAGCGCGCGAGTGCAGCACACCCATGATCGCGTCCGCCTGGTTGCGGATGGGACCTACCTTTGCGAGTCCGGCGACCTCGTGGTTGACGTTGAGGAAGCGGGTGATCCGGCCGGTCGGAGGGGCGTCCAGGACGACCGCGTCGAAGCTGTGCCGACCTTGCTTGTCGCGCCGCTGATGCGCCTCATAGACCTTGCCCGTGAGCAGCACGTCGCGCAGGCCGGGCGCAATGGTCGTCACGAAGTCGACGACACCGAAGCGGTCCAGCACCCGCCCGGCTCGACCGAGCCGGTAGTACATGTCGAGGTACTCCAGCAGCGCCGGCTCGGGGTCGATCGCAATCGCCAGCACCTCGCCGCCACCGGCGCCCAGCGCTACGGCGCGCTCCTCGTACGGCAGCGGTGCGACGTCGAGGATGCGGGCGATCCCCTGCCGGCCCTCCGCCTCGCAGAGCAGGACTCGCCGGCCACCGGAGGCGAGTCCCAGCGCAAGCGCAGTGGCGACCGTGGTCTTGCCGGTGCCGCCCTTGCCAGTCACGACATGGAGTCGCACCGCCGGGTCGCCCATCGGCCGAGCCTAGCCACCGTCAGCGGCGCCGGGATGATCCGAGCGTCCCCAGCACCTGGGGCCAGGCGGGCCCGAGCGGGTCGATCAGCCCGAAGTGCTCGATGCCGGGCAGGATCTGCAGGTCCACGGAGCCGACGTCACGGGCCAGTGCCGCCGAGTGCTCGGCCGGCACCTGCCGGTCTTCGGCGCCGTGCACGACGACCAGCCGGCCGGCCCGCTCACCTGCCCGGAGCCGGGCCGCCACGTCCAGCATCGCGGTCGCCCCCGGCTGCTGGCTCGGCTCACCACCGAGCAGGTGACGTACGGCACCTCTGCCGAGGTCGTCGGCGTGAGCCCGCACGAGGTCGGCGACGGGAGCAAGAGCGACGACCCTGCTTGGGCGGTCGGGAGATCCTGTGGCCTCGAGTGCCCACCAGATCGCCAGCTGACCGCCAGCCGAGTGGCCGAGGAGGATCGGCGGTGCCGAGTCGACCTGGTCGGGCACCGTGTCGGTGAGCAGTGGCACGAGCTCGGCGCGCAGCGCCCGCACGTCGTCCAGAATCACTCGCCACCCACCCGCAGGGGTTGGTCGCCGGTACTCCGGCACCACCACGACGCGGCCGGTGTCGCGCAGCGCGATCGCAAGCGGTCGCAGGTGGCGCCGGTCGAACGCGCGACGCCAGAAGCCTCCGTGCAAGGCGATCACGACCCCTGCCGGCACAGCAGAGCCTGCGAGCCCGGGCAGGTAGACATCGGCCAGACCGTCGGCCCCGTGGGTGGCGACGCTGGCCCAGCGCAGCACCAGGTCGGGGCGGGCGGCCGAGCGGTCGAGCACCGTGCGAGGGTCGTGAGGCACGCCGGCACCGTACGTGCTGGCGAAGCCTGGTTAGAGTCGCCGCCATGACTGAGGCCACGAAGTGGGAGTACGTGACGGTGCCCCTGCTGGTGCACGCGACCAAGCAGATCCTGGACACGTGGGGTGAGGACAGCTGGGAGTTGGTAGCCGTGCTGCCCGGCCCCAACAACCCCGAAAACCTCGTCGCGTACCTCAAGCGGCCAAAGGCTGACTGATGGACCCGCAGACGAGGCCAGAGAGCCGGTTGGCCGAGCTGGGACTCGAGCTGCCCGACGTCGCCACCCCGCTGGCGGCATACCTCCCGGCTGCCCGCACCGGCAATCTCGTGTTCACCGCCGGGCAGCTGCCGCTGCGGATGGGCGAGCTGATCACTACCGGGGTCGTCGGGTCGGCCGTCAACCCCGACGAGGCCGTCTTGTGCGCGCAGCAGTCCGCGCTCAACGCGCTCGCCGCGGTCAAGGCCGAGGTCGGTGATCTCTCGTCCGTGCGCCGGGTGGTCAAGGTCACGGTGTACGTCGCCAGCGCCCCCCACTTCACCGGACAAGCCCAGGTCGCCAACGGGGCGAGCGAGCTGTTGGGGGACGTGTTCGGCGACGCCGGTCGGCACGCGCGAAGCGCAGTGGGCGTGGCAGCTCTCCCGTTGGACGCGCCTGTCGAGGTCGAGCTGCTGGTCGAGGTGGCCTGAGCCACGTGGCGATCGAGCGGGTCAGCGTTCCCGCGGCCGTCCGTACTCAGATCGAGGCTGTCGACGCGGCGACGCCACCAGTTCCCGCCCGCGACGCCGCTACTGTCGCCTTGCTGCGCGATGGACCGGGCGGCCCGCAGGTGTACCTGTTGCGCCGGCACGGGCAGATGATGTTCGCCGCGGGGCAGGCGGTGTTCCCCGGCGGTGCGGTCGACCCGCGCGACGGCGACTCCGACATCGGCTGGACCGGGCCGACCGCCGCCCAGTGGGGGGCACGGTTCGGGTGCCCGGAGGCGGTCGCCCGCGGCCTGGTCTGCGCCGCGGTGCGCGAGACGTTCGAGGAGTCCGGCGTGCTGCTCGCCGGACCCGACCCGGCCTCGGTGGTCGCCGACACCACCGGCGACGACTGGGAGACCGACCGGGTGGGGCTGGAGGCGGCAACCCACGGGCTCGGCGAGGTGCTCGGCCGGCGTGGGCTGCTGCTGCGCTCCGACCTGCTGGGCGCGTGGGCGCACTGGATCACGCCCGCCTTCGAGCCGCGGCGCTATGACACGCGGTTCTTTGTGGCCGCGCTGCCGCCGGGCCAGCAGACCCGCGACGTGTCCGGCGAGTCCGACGCGGTCACCTGGCTGCGACCCCGAGACGCGCTGACAGCCGCCGCTGACGGTCGGATCGACATGATGCCGCCGACCGTGCGCGTCTGTGCCGACCTGGCCGACCTCGCGTACGCGGCCGACGCGCTGACCACGGCCGCCGAGCGACGGTTCGGGACGATTCAGCCACGGGTCGTCGTCGACGACGGCGAGGTGTGGCTGGAGATCGAGGAGCAGCCGGCGTGATCGAGCCGGTTCGCGTGCTGGCACCCAACCCCGGGCCGATGACTCTCGACGGCACCAACACCTGGGTCCTGCGCGCCATCAGGTCTGCCCGCAGCGTGGTGGTCGACCCTGGCCCGCTCGACGACGGGCACCTCGCGGCGGTCCGAGAGGCGGCCGGTCGGGTCGGACTGGTGGTGCTCACCCACCGGCACCACGACCACTCCGAG
>JACCWP010000143.1 GCA_013697585.1 Nocardioidaceae bacterium | reverse complement strand
TTTGACCATGCGGGCACGCCGACCGACGTGAGCGACGATCAACTGGTCTCGCTCCGCTTCGTCAGGTTCGTCACCCGCGGGGACGACTTCTGCACGTCCCTGGTCCACGCGATCGGATGACGCCTCCGCAAGTGGAGGCTCGCAACGGGGTGCTCGCAACGCGCCGGTCGCGGCGCAACCGCTACAGGGCAACGCATGTCTTACTCGCAACATCGGGTCCCGCTTCGTGGTGCCGACCGTCGCGGCCTGCGTCGATGTCGTCGTGCAGCTCGGGCTGGGTCCCGACGGTATCCGGCGGGTCGACGAGATCGTCGCCGTCCCCGGCCGGGTCGAGGCCGAGGTGATCGAGACCGAGCCGCTGTTCAGCCGGGTGGCGGGCGAGCTGACTCGGGCAGGCGGGCGGCCGCCACACCCCGAGCGCTACGCCCGGGTCGGTGTCGACCTGTCCGCCGTGCTGGCGACCGTCGACGGTCGGGGCTGACACGGTGGGCGCCCTGCTCGGAGTCGTCCTCGGCATCGGCCTGCTGCTGGTGTGGCTGTCGCTGTCCGACCCGTCCCGGCCGGGCGAGCCTCACTCGGCCTGGATCGCCGCCGGGTGGGCGGGTCGCGCCCGGCTGCTGCTCGTCCGCGCGGGGGCCGACCAGGTGAGCCTGACCGGTCTGGCCACTGTGTGCCTGGCGCTCGGCGTGCTGGTGGCCGCGGTGATGACTGCCGTCTCGGGGGCGCTGCCCGTGGGCGCCTCGTTCGGGGTCGTCGCGTCGTACGGACCGGTCGCCCTGCTGCGCGGTCGGGCCGGGCGCCGGCTGCGCGAGCGTGCCGAGCTGTGGCCGGACGTGGTCGACGACCTCGCCTCGGGTGTGCGGGCCGGCATGTCACTGCCCGACGCGCTGGCTCGCGTGGGTGAACGCGGCCCGAGCGCGCTGCGGGAGCCGTTTGCCCGCTTCGGCAGCGAGTACCAGGCCACCGGCAGGTTCGGCAGCTGCCTCGACCGGCTCAAGGGGCAGCTTGCCGACCCCGTCGGCGACCGGGTGTTCGAGGCCTTGCGAGTCGCGCGTGAGGTCGGCGGTGGTGACCTGGGACCACTGCTGCGCGCGTTGTCGGGCTACCTCCGCGACGACCTGCGGACCCGGTCCGAGCTGGAGTCTCGCCAGTCCTGGACGGTCAACGCGGCCCGGCTCGCGGTCGCCGCACCCTGGGTCGTGCTCCTGCTCATGTCGTTCCAGCGCGACGTCATCGACCATTACGCCAGCCTCGGTGGCAGTGTCGTGCTGCTGGTCGGAGGGGCAGTGTGCGTGGTGGCGTACCGGCTGATGATGCGCATCGGGCGCCTGCCCGCCGAGCAGCGGGTGCTCGGATGAGTGCCGCCGCGACCGGCGGAGTGCTCGGGGCGCTAGCAGGCATCGGCGCCGCGCTGGTCCTGCTCTACGTCCCGCTCGCCCGCCCCCCGCGGCTGTCCGATCGCGTGCTGCCCTACGTACGCGATGTCGCACCCGCCAGCGTCTCGCTGCCCGCGGGGTCCGCGGGACTGTCCCGAACGCTGGCCGGAGTGTTCGGTCCAACCCTGCACGGGGCGGGCGAGCTGGTCGGCCGCGTGCTGGGCGGGTCCACCGACGTGCGGAGGCGGTTGAGTCGGTCCGGCAGCTCGCTGGGCGTCGAGCAGTTCCGGGTCGAGCAGGTGCTGTGGGGCATCACCGCGGGGATGTCCACCGCCGGTCTCGGCCTCGTCGCGGCCCTCGCCGGCCGGCTGGCAGTCGTCCCACTGCTGGCGGCGGTGCTGTCGGCGTTCGCCGTGGGGCTGCTGTTCCGCGACCAGCAGCTGTCGGCAGCCGTGCGCGAGCGGGAGCGCCGGATGGTGCTCGAGTTCCCGGCGATCGCGGATCTGCTCGCGCTCGCGGTGGCCGCCGGCGAGGGTCCGGTGACCGCGCTGGATCGGGCGAGCCGGGTCGCGCGAGGTGACCTGCCCACCGAGCTCGGCCGGCTGCTCGGCGAGGTGCGCACCGGCACCCCGGTCGCGCTGGCCCTCGACCGGCTGGCGGCGCGCACAGGGGTCACCGTCCTCGCCCGGTTCGCCGCCACGCTCGCCGTCGCGATCGAGCGCGGCACCCCGTTGGTCGACGTCTTGCACGCACAGGCTGCCGACGTGCGCGAGGCAGGCCGCCGAGCCCTGGTCGAGACCGGCGCCCGCAAGGAAGTACTGATGATGGTGCCGGTCGTCTTCTTGATCCTTCCGGTCATCGTCGTGTTCGCGTTCTATCCAGGCGTGGTGGGCCTGCAGCTGGCCACGCCATGAGCCCATGAGGAGGTCAACGAGATGACGGTGTTGTCGAAGAGGCGAATCGCTGCCCACGGCAGGGCGCTGGCCCGAGACGAGCGCGGCGACGTGCCCGGCTGGGTGATGATCGTGGTGATGACGGCGGGTCTGGTCGCGATGCTCAGCGTGGTCGCCGGCGACCAGCTGCAGGCGATGCTGACCGCCGCGCTGAACAGCGTCTCCGGCTGAGGCGTCGCAGCCGATGCCGCGCACGGAGCGCGGCGCCGCCGTCGTCGACTTCGTCCTGGTCACGACGGTGCTCGTGCCGCTGGTCCTTGGCATCGTGCAGGTCGGCCTCGTCCTGCACGTACGCAACACCTTGACGGCCGCGGCGTCCGAGGGTGCGCGGCTCGCCGCGACGGCCGACCACGAGCCGGCTCACGGTGCGGCACTGACCAGGGCGCGGGTCGCCGAGGTGATCTCCGACGGCTACGCCGGGGACGTGACCGCCGGGGCCACTACCGTCGACGGATACCCGGGCGTGGTCGTCCGGGTGCGGGCCGAGGTACCGGCGCTGGGGCTGTTCGGGCCAGCCGTGTCGCTCGACGTCGAGGGTCACGCGGTTGAGGAGCAGCCGCCGTGAGGGGTCGAGACAGCGAGCAAGGAAGTGGGGTCGTGGAGTTCACCTGGCTGGTGATCCTGCTCCTGGTGCCGCTGGTCTACCTTTTGCTCGCGGTCTTCGAGGTGCAGCGGGCCTCGTACGGCGCGGCGGCCGCCAGTCGTGCGGCCGGGCGCGCGTTCGTGCTGGCCCCCGACCAGGCCACCGGCTACATGCGCGCTGAGTCGGCGGCCCGGGTCGCCCTGTCGGACCAGGGTGTCGACGCCGGTGCGGCGAGCGTGCAAGTGAGCTGCGACCCGGCGCCCGACCAGTGCCTCACGCCCGGGTCGACGATCACCGTGCTCGTCACCGTGCAGCAGCCGGTGCCGTTGACTCCTGACGTGTTCGGCGGGTCCACGCCGACGATTCGTGTCGCCAGCACGCACGCCGAGCCCTACGGCACGTTCCGCGAGGCCCGGCCGTGAGGCGGGCGAGCGACCGGGGCACCGTGACCGTGCTGACGATCGGGTTCCTGATCATGCTCGGGTTGCTGTGCGCTGTGGTGGTCGATGCTTCCGCGGCCTACCTGCGTCGCCAGTCGCTGGGCGGCCTCGCCGACGGCGCCGCACTGGCCGCCGCCGATGGTGCGCAGGGCGTCGCGGTCTACACCGATGGGCTTGGCGACGAGGCACCGATCGACCCCGAGATCGCCCAGACCGCGGTCGACGACTACCTGGATGGAGTCGGTGCCGGCGCGACGTACTCCGGGCTGTCTTGGCAGGTCTCCGTGACCGCGACGACAGTCACCGTGCGGCTGGCGGCCCCTCTCGACCTGCCGCTCGACCCCGCCGGCTGGGCTGGCACGACGACTGTCGCGGCCACCGGCTCCGCAGTCGTCCAGGTGGACTAGCGAGAGTCGTAGCCCCGCTGGACGGTGCCGAACCGACTACCGCAGCGGCCACGCTGCGCGCATGAGCCTGACTCGCGGGCCCTCGCCCTCGCCGGCTGCGGCGCCCTGGTCCCAGACTGCGTCGCGCGTACCCTGGCCGCCGTGGCCGCCCCCGACCTTGAGACCCGGATCGCCGAGCTCGACCAGACCGTGCGCACGATCGAGCAGGTGCTCGACCTCGACGCGATGCGCTCCGAGCTGGCCGAGCTGCAGGAGCAGGTGTCCGTCCCCGACCTGTGGGACGACCAGGCCCACGCCCAGCAGGTGACCGGCCGGCTGTCCGCCGTGCAGGCCGAGCTCGACCGGGTCGAGTCCGTACGCCAGCGGCTCGACGACGTGGCCCTGCTGCTCGAGCTGGCCGATGAGGCCGAGGACGACCAGGGCTCGTCGGCCGAGACCCGGGCCGAGGCGGAGGCCGAGGTCGCCAAGCTGGCCAAGACGGTCGAGGCGCTCGAGGTGCGCACGCTGCTCAGCGGCGAGTACGACTCGCGCGAAGCGCTGGTGACCATCAGGTCGGGCGCGGGCGGCGTCGACGCGGCCGACTTCGCCGAGATGCTGCAGCGGATGTACCTGCGCTGGGCCGAGCGGCACCACTACCCGGCCGACGTCTATGACGTGTCCTACGCTGAGGAGGCGGGCATCAAGTCGACGACGTTCGCGGTCAAGGCACCCTACGCCTACGGGACCCTGTCGGTCGAGACGGGCACGCACCGGCTGGTCCGCATCTCGCCGTTCGACAACCAGGGCAGGCGACAGACGTCGTTCGCGGCGGTCGAGGTCGTGCCGGTGCTCGAGCGGACCGACGAGATCGACGTGCCCGAGGACGAGATCCGGGTCGACGTCTATCGCTCGTCCGGACCCGGCGGCCAGAGCGTCAACACCACCGACTCGGCCGTACGGATCACGCACCTGCCCACCAACATCGTCGTCTCGTGCCAGAACGAGAAGTCCCAGCTGCAGAACCGGGCCTCGGCGATGGTCATCCTCAAGGCCAAGCTGCTGGTGCTGAAGCGGGCCGAGGAGCGCGCCACCCTCGACACGATCCGCGGCGACGTCCAGGGCTCGTGGGGTGATCAGATGCGGTCGTACGTGCTGCACCCCTACCAGATGGTCAAGGACCTGCGCACCGAGCACGAGAGCGGCAACACCACCGCGGTGCTCGACGGCGAGATCGACGACTTCATCGAGGCCGGCATCCGTTGGCGGCGCGGAGCGGAGCGGGCCGCGGTCTAGTCCACCCCGTGACGGGCCCGCACGGTGTGGACGTGCGACTCGGTGTCCAAGTTCGTGCTGTCCGACTGCCGTGCGGCATGCTCGGGACCAGTAGACAATCCGCGAACACCAGGAGGCGTTGACCGTGTCCAACCTGACCGAGCGCGAGCAGGCCGTCGTCGACGGCGTCCACACCGCACTGTTCGTGCAGGGGGAGTGGCGCGAGGCTGAGGGCGGGTCGACCTTCGACGTGGAGGATCCGTCGACCGGCCAGGCATTGACCCAGGTCGCCGACGCGGGAGTCTCCGACGGCGAGGCGGCGCTCGACGCCGCCGTCCAAGCGCAGGACGGCTGGGCCGCGACGCCGCCACGTGAGCGGGGCGAGATCCTGCGCCGGGCGTACGAGCTCATCACCGAGCGCGCCGACGAGATGGCGCTGCTGATGACCCTCGAGATGGGCAAGCCACTCAAGGAGTCCGCTGCCGAGATCGCGTACGGGTCGGAGTTCTTTCGGTGGTTCGCGGAAGAGTCGGTACGGATCAGCGGGCGCTGGTCGGTGGCGCCCAACGGCGCCACCCGGCTGCTCACCATGAAGCAGCCAGTCGGCCCGTGCCTGATGATCACGCCCTGGAACTTCCCGCTCGCGATGGGCACCCGCAAGATCGGGCCCGCGATCGCCGCCGGCTGCACGATGGTGGTCAAGCCGGCGAGTCTGACCCCACTCACGATGCTCAAGCTCGCCGAGATCCTGGCCGAGGCGGGTCTGCCCGAGGGCGTGCTCAACGTCGTGACCACGACCTCGACCGGCAAGCTGATGGAGCCACTCATCCGCGACCCGCGGCTGCGCAAGCTGACGTTCACCGGGTCGACCGAGGTCGGGCGACGGCTGGTGGAGCAGAGCGCGGAGGGTCTGCTGCGGGTCTCGATGGAGCTGGGCGGCAACGCGCCGTTCCTCGTCTTCGCAGACGCCGACCTCGACGCGGCGGTCGACGGCGCGATGCTCGCCAAGATGCGCAACATCGGCGAGGCCTGCACGGCTGCCAACCGGTTCATCGTGCACGAGTCGGTCGTCGACGAGTTTTCGCGCCGGCTCACCGAGCGGATGGGCGCCCTGGTCGTCGGCCGCGGCACCGACGACGGGGTCGACGTCGGGCCACTGGTCGAGGGCAAGCAGCGGGACAAGGTGGCCGAGCTGGTCGACGACGCGGTCCGCGCCGGCGCCGAAGTCGCAGTCGGTGGCACCCCCGGCGAGGGAGCGGGCTACTTCTACGCCCCGACCGTGCTCACGGACGTGCCCGTGGAGGTGCGGCTGTTCCGGGAGGAGATCTTTGGCCCTGTGGCGCCGGTGTTCACCTTCGCCGAGGACGACCATGGCGTGGCCATGGCCAACGACACCGAGTTCGGGCTGGTGTCCTACCTGTTCACCCAGGACGTCTCCCGGGCGATCCGGGTCGCCGAGCGGCTCGACAGCGGCATGGTCGGGCTCAACCAGGGAGTGGTCTCCAACCCCGCGGCGCCGTTCGGCGGCGTCAAGGCCAGCGGCTTCGGTCGCGAGGGCGGTGCCGAGGGCATCGAGGAGTACCTCGAGACCAAGTACGTCGGCCTGGCCGTGTAGCCGTGGTCGATCGCCTCAGGCGGTCGCGAACCGCCCCAGCACCTGTGACGAGCGGATGCCCTGCAGCCGCTGCGCGAACATCCGCTGGTAGCCCAGCTCCTCCCGGCTGCGGGCGGGCGGCAGCCCCGGGACGCGGACCTGCTCCCAGTCGACGTCGGGCGCGACGTCGCTCGCCCGGTCGGCCATCACCGCTGCGGTGCCGCTGCCGTCGCCGAACTGCTCCTTGCGGCGCCACAAGATCTCGTCGGGAATCCAGCCCGCGAAGGCGTTCCGCAAGATGGCCTTCTCCTGGCCCTGCTCACCGGGCAGCTTCCAGCCGATAGGCACGCGTTGCGCGACCGCGATCAGGTCGAGGTCGAGGAACGGCACCCGAGCCTCGAGCCCGTGGGCCATCGTCACCCGGTCGCAGCGCTGCAGGTTGAGGTTGTGCAGGCCCTCGACGCTGCGGATCAGCTCCAGCCGCAGGTCGTCGGCGTCTTCGATGTCACGCAAGTGGTCGTATCCGGCGAAGAGCTCGTCGGCCCCTTCGCCGGTGAGCACCACCTTGACGTGCTGCGCAGCCAGCTCGGCGAGCAGGTAGTTGGGTACGGCGCTGCGGACGAGGGAGGGCTCGAAGGACTCGATCGAGGCGACGACCGTGGGCAGCACCTCGACGACCTCGTCGGCGGTGTACACGCGCTCGTGGTGCGTCAGGCCGAGGTGGTCGGCCACCACGCGAGCCGCGGCCAGGTCGGCGCTCTCGGCGGTTCCAGCGGCAAACGAGTGGACCGGCTCGCCCGGCTCGCTCTCGCGGGACAGGATCGCCGCCACCAGGCTCGAGTCCAACCCTCCGGAGAGGAACACCCCGACCGGGACGTCCGACATCATCCGGCGGCGCACGCCGCGTACCAACCCGTCGCGGATGGCGTCGTGCGCCTGTTCCCTGGTCGTGTACTCGCGGGTCTCTTCGGCGATCTCGCCATAGCGCACCAACCCGTCGGCGCGCGTCCACACGTGGCCGGGCGGGAACTCCTCCACGTCGCAGCGCCAGTCCTCTTCGAACGCCCCCAGCTCCGAGGCGAACGCGACGATGTCGCCCTGCCGGGCCCAGTAGAGCGGCTTGACGCCGAGCCGGTCGCGCGCGGCCAGGAAGAAGCCGTCGTCGCCGGCGACGCAGAACGCGAACATGCCTCGCAGCCGGGCCACCCCGAGCGGACCCTCGTAGGACGCGTGCAGAGCTGCCTCGCTGTCCGACCGGGTGAGGAAGGGACCCTCCAGCTCGTTGCGGAGGGCCTCGTGGTTGTAGATCTCGCCGTTGCACACGACCCACCGGGTGCCGGTCGCGTCGCCCAACGGTTGGTCGCCGCCCACGATGTCGACGATGGACAGCCGGGTGTGCCCAAGCCAGGTCGGTCCGACCCTGCGGGCGTGGGTCCCGTCGGGGCCGCGGTGCTCGAGGCGGGCCAGCATCGGCGTGCCCAGGGCGGCCAGTGCATCGGCGGCATGTTCACCCCCGGCGCCACCACTCCTGGTGCTGTCAACAACGGGGCTTGCGCTGATGTCGTGCAGGACGGCGATGCCGCACACGGGAAAGACCTTTCAGACGTAGGTTTGCCACCCTACGGGGTCCGAGCGCGGAGCCGTCCGACCGGTCCGGCATGCCGGCCGCCTTGCTGGGTTCGATCGTGCGCTGCGACTCTGGACCGATGACGACGTCATCGCAGTCCACCCGTTCGCTCGACCTCGTGAGCGCGCCGGCCCGGGTGGCCGAGCCGGATGAGGCGATCTCGTACGAGGAGCTGCAGCTGGCCGCGCGCAACCACGGGATCCTGCTCGAGGCGCTGGCATATGACATCACCCCGCCCGGGCTGCACTACCTGCTGACGCACTACGACGTACCAGTCGTCGACGCCGACAGCTGGCGGTTACGGATCGGTGGCCGGGTGCGGCGACCGATCGAGCTCGGGCTACCCGACCTGCAGGCGATGGCACCGACGTCGGTCACCGTGACCTTCGAGTGTGCCGGCAACGGCCGGGCCCGCCACCGCCCGCGGCCGCAGAGCCAGCCGTGGTTGGTCGAGGCGGTGGGCAACGCCACCTGGACGGGTGTGCCGCTCGCCGTGCTGCTGGAGAAGGCCGGTGTGCTCGACGACGCGGTCGACGTGGTGTTCACCGGCGCCGACCACGGCGTCGAGCGAGGGGTCGAGCAGGACTATGCGCGTGGCCTCACGGTCACGGACGCGAGTGCCGACGACGTGCTGGTCGCCTATCTGATGAACGGGCAGCCACTGCCGCCACAGCACGGGTTTCCGGCCAGGCTCGTCGTTCCCGGCTGGTACGGCATGGCGCAGGTCAAGTGGCTCGTTGACATCGACGTGGTGGCACAACACTTCGATGGGTTCCAGCAGCGTGCCTACAGCCTTCGGTCCGCGCCTGACGAGGCGGGAGAGCCCCTGACCCGGATCGAGCCGAGGGCGCTGCTGATCCCGCCCGGACTGCCCGACTTCTACTCCCGGCAGCGCGCGGTGCGGCCCGGTCCTGTCGTCGTCGAGGGGCGCGCCTGGTCGGGCCACGCCCCGGTAACGCGGGTCGAGCTGACCACCGACGCCGGGGCCACCTGGATCGAGGCGCAGCTCCACGACACGGCTGCCGGCCCGTACGCGTGGCGGCGTTGGCAGGCCGGCTGGGATGCCCAGCCAGGCGACCACCTGCTGTCTGCTCGCGCTCACGACGCCAGCGGGCGCAGCCAACCGGTCGACGCGGCGTGGAACCGCGGCGGTTTCGCCAACAACTCGGTGCAGCGGGTGCGTGTGCTCTGCCTGGACTGACCCGGGTGTGTCTGCGCCGGGGGCTGTGCGCCCGACGTAAACTCGGCGACTGGCCAGCCCCGATGCCGGCCACCGACGCCATCGTGAAGGCACCCGTGAAGCCACCGTGATCCGTTTCGAGAACGTGACCAAGACCTATCCCGGTCAACGTCGCCCGGCGCTGGCGTCTCTCGACGTCGAGGTGGCCAAGGGGGAGTTCGTGTTCCTCGTGGGCGCGTCGGGCTCGGGCAAGTCGACGTTCCTACGGCTGGTGCTGCGCGAGACGCGACCCTCCGGCGGGCGGGTCTATGTCGCTGGCAAGGAGATCAACAGGCTCGCGAAGTGGAAGGTGCCCGGGCTCCGCAGACAGATCGGCACCGTGTTCCAGGACTTTCGGCTGCTGCCCAACAAGACCGTGACCGAGAACGTCGCCTTCGCCCTGCAGGTGATCGGGAAACCCCGCCCGCTGATCCAGCGGGTGGTGCCCGAGACGCTCGACCTGGTGGGCCTGGCGGGCAAGGGGGATCGCCTGCCCGATGAGCTGTCCGGCGGTGAGCAGCAGCGGGTCGCGGTCGCGAGGGCGTTCGTCAACCGACCGATGATCCTCATCGCCGACGAGCCCACGGGCAACCTCGACCCCACGACGTCGGTCGGCATCATGAAGCTCCTGGACCGGATCAACCGCACCGGCACCACGGTGGTGATGGCCAGCCACGACTCCGGGATCGTCGACCAGATGCGCAAGCGCGTGATCGAGCTCGACGACGGCAAGGTCGTGCGGGACCAGTCCCGTGGCGTCTACGGCTATCAGGGCTGACCCGAGGAGACCCCGAGGACATGGCTTTCTCGCACGTGCTGTCCGAGCTCGGCACCGGGCTGAGGCGCAACGTCTCGATGACGGTGTCCTTGGTGGTGACGCTGCTGGTGTCGCTGTCCCTCGTCGGCGTCGGTCTGCTGCTGCAGATGCAGATCGGCAAGACCGAGGCCTACTGGGGCGATCGGCTGCAGATCCAGGTCCAGATGTGTTCGCCCATCTCACAAGAGAGCTCGTGCATCAACGGGGAGGCCACCGACGACCAGGTCGACCAGATCGGCAAGGTCATCGAGGGCAACCCCGACGTCGAGTCCTACTATCTGCAGTCCTCTCGAGAGGCCTACGACAAGGCGCGAGAGCTGTTCGGCCAGAGCGACACCGGCCGGCGGCTGTTCGAGGCACTCAGACCCGAGTCGTTCGGCCCGTCGTACTGGGTCACGCTCGACCAGCCCGATCAGGCCGACGCGGTGGCAAACGAGGTGTCGGGCTTGCCGGGAGTGGAGCTGATCCGCGACCTGAGGTCGTTCCTCGCACCGCTCTACGACATCCTCGAGGTGATGCGCTGGGTGGCGCTCGGCACTGCCGGGGTGCTCATGCTGGCTGCGGTCATGCAGGTCGCCAACACGATCCGGCTCGCCGCGTACGCACGCCGGCGCGAGATCGGGATCATGCGGCTGGTCGGTGCGTCGTCGTGGCACATCCAGCTGCCGTTCGTGCTGGAGTCGCTGCTGGCCGCCGTGCTCGGCGCGGTGCTGGCCGCCGGGGTGCTGGCAGGCTTCATGCAGTTCTTGGTCAATGACCAGCTGACCCAGCGGTTTGCGCAGTTCACCCCTTGGGTGTCCTGGAGCGACATGCTGGTCGCGGCGGGGGTCACGTCGGCGTTCGCGGTCGTCGTTGCCGTGCTGCCGACACTGGTGATGACTCGCAAGTACCTTGACGTCTGACTGCGGCTGATGTTGGTCTTCCTGCAGTTCACAAGCGTGGGCGAATCTCTTGACGGGCGCCACCCACCAAGCCCGGTGGCCCGATGAAGAGAAGGGAGAATCCCTTGCGAGGCTTTCGCGTGGTTGTCGGCGGTATTGCTCAGGTTGGGCTGGCGGTGTTGTTCGCCGGGGTGGCGACTGCCGACGACTTCGTCGGCACACCGGAGGAGCTGCGGCGAAGGCATTGACAAGGTGCTCCGACCGCAACCCATAGACGTTCTCATAGACTGTGAGATCATCCGCAACCCAGGCTGAGCTGAGTGGGGCCGGTCAGGTCACGGTCAGCCACGCCGAGCGCCAGCGGGTCAGGCTCCGACGGTCGGCGTCGGTCAGGTCATCGGCCGGCGTGGGCATACGGCGAACCTGTCCGTTCGGTTGAGTCAGGCGCACAGTGTTCGGTCGCGTCCAACCCGCAAATACCCTGGATGTCAGAGTTGGCGGGTTACGGTGGGCGCAGGACGACTTCCCCAGAGACGACGAGGCGACTGGCGTGGCCCGACACTTCCCCCGAGGTCGCGGCGCGCGGATCACCCGGCTGGTGCTGGGTGTCGCGCTGCTCAGCCTGACCGGCACGGTGCTGTCCCCGGCTCTCGGCGACCGTGAGGACGAGCTCGAGCAGAAGCAGCACGAGCTGGCCGCAGAGGTCGAGGGCGCCCGGGACAACTTGGACGCCTCCAGCAACCGGCTCTTTCGGGCCGGCACCGCCCTCGCCGAGGCGCAAGCCCAGTTGAGCTCGGCCCGTACGAGGCTCGCCGACGTTCGTGGCCAGCTCGACGCCGCCCGCGCGCTCGACCAGCAGATGCGCCAGCGGCTCGCTGTGGCGCAGCGGCGGCTGGCCGAGGCCGAGGCCGAGCTCGACGCGTCCGAGCAGGTGGTCGACGACCAGCAGGCTGAGATCGAGCGCTTCGCGGTCGAGGCCTACTCGGGTGGAGACCCTGGGCTGATCAGCCTGGGTCTGGTTCTCGGCGGGCAGAGCCCGACGGAGTTCACTGAGATGCAGTCGGCGTCGGAGTCGGTCGTGGCGGCCCAGACCGCCGACCTCGACTCCCTCGACGCCGCCCGGATCCTGCTGACGCTGCGCCAGGAGCGGGTCGAAGAGCTGCGCGACGAGGTCGCCGTGCAGCGCGCCGAGGCCGCAGCCAACCTGGAGCGCAAGCAGGAGCTGACCGCCCAGGCCAGGGACCAGAAGGCCGCGGTGGTCGAGCTGGTCCAGGCGCGACGTGAACTGCGCGAGCGGGCAGAGCGAGCCAAGGAGCACGACGCCCGCGTGGTCGAGCGGATGGAACGCGACCAGGACCGGGTCGAGGACATGCTGGCGGAGATCGCCGCCCGCCAGGAGCGCCGGGCGGCACGGCAGGCCCGGCAGGCGGCCCGCGCGGAAGCCCGGCAGGCTGCCCAGGAGGGCGCGGACAGCGCCGCCCCGGCGCTACCTGCCCCGCCGACGACCACGGCTGAGCCGGGTGGGTTCCTCAGCTATCCGGTGGCCAGCTACGTGACGTCGTCCTACGGCATGCGTCTGCACCCGATCCTGGGTTACGTCAAGCTGCACGACGGCACCGACTTCGGGGCTGCCTGCGGGACGCCCGTGCGCGCCGCGGCGGCGGGCACGGTCGTGTCGCAGTACTACAACGCGGGCTACGGCAACCGCGTGATCATGAACCATGGCCTGGTCGGCGGGGTCAGCCTGTCGACGTCGTACAACCACCTGACCAGCTTTGCGGTCGGCTCCGGTGCCTACGTGCAGCGGGGCCAGGTGATCGGCTACGCCGGCACGACGGGCTACTCCACCGGGTGCCACCTGCACTTCATGGTCTACGAGGGCGGCGCGACGGTCGACCCCCTCGGCTGGCTGTGATAATGGCGGGGTGAGCCGGGAGCAGGGGAGCAAGCAGGTCGCGGCCAACCGCAAGGCCTACCACGACTACTCGATCGAGGACACGTGGGAAGCCGGCATCGTCTTGACCGGCACGGAGGTCAAGTCGCTGCGGGCGGGCCGCGCGTCGCTGGTGGACGGCTTCGGTGAGATTCACGCAGGCGAGGCCTGGCTGATCGGCGTGCACATCCCCGAGTACACCCAGGGCACCTGGACCAACCACAGCCCGCGGCGGCGCCGGAAGCTGTTGTTGCACCGGCAGCAGATCGACCGCATCGAGCGCAAGCTGACCGAGAAGGGCAACACGCTGGTGCCGCTGGCGCTGTACTTCAAGGATGGTCGGGCCAAGGTCGAGATCGGACTGGCACGCGGCAAGCGGCAGTACGACAAGCGCCAGACGCTGGCGGCCAAGGACGCCCGCCGCGACATCGAGCGCGAGATCGGTCGCCGAGCCAAGGGCCGGGTCCGAGGCGCGCCCGTTGCCCACCTCTAGGCTCTAGGCCCGCACGATCCGACCTGGCGCTGGTCCCGGCAAACCAGGTGTGGGTCTTTCGCAAGGGCGCGGCCATGTTGATCGCCGGTCGACGACCGCCCCGCGACTTGCCGAGCCAGGTATCATGGTGGACGGACAACTCAACAAGGGGCTGAACGGTTTCGACTTCGGTCGTGCGGTTCAGGAGAAGCGGGCCGAGGACCCACGGTTATCTCGTAAACGATCCGTGGAACCTTATAAGTGCCAAGGCTAAGCGCACTGACTTCGCTCTCGCTGCCTGAGCAGTGATCGAAGGGTCGGCCCGGGAGCGCCTCCGTCCCGGTAGCCGGCCTCATCTAGGAGGCTCACCACCACGACCCGGCCGCGGGGACGTGGTGGGACACCAACAGCGGCTGAGCCTGTCGGCGACGTGTTCGTGCGAGCGCCGGGGCTGAGAAGACGTCGTCACGAACTGCGCCCGGAGAATGCCTGAGTCGGCGTCGGAGGACGCGGGTTCGATTCCCGCCAGCTCCACCAGACTCACTCGCGCATCTGATGCGTGACACGCACGACGCGAGACGTCGACGCGACAATGCTGCGCGAGCTCAAACGCAGGCAGCGGCGGGAGAACAAGACCCTCGGGCAGCTGGTGTCCGAGCTGTTGCCCCGTCAGCCTGGTCAGCCCCGACCCCGGCCGACTCAGGAGTCCGACCACGGCCGCGTCACTGCGCAACACAAGACGCGCAGGGCCGACTTGGGTGTGGGAGTCTCGCAGCGATCGCCGCAGCAGTCGGCGACGCCGTCGAGGAAGGAAGAATTCCATGACCACGACCCCGGACGAACCGCTGCGCGACGAGGAGATGGAGACCACCGGCACGGGAGGTTCCGGATCGGGTCCTCAGACTGACGCCGACGGAACCGATGCGGACGGCACCGACGGCGACGCGACCGACACGACCGACGGCGACGCCAGCGACGCTGACGGCACCGACGCAGACGGCACCGACGCAGACGGCACCGACCGCTGAGGGGTGGATGCGCTCGACCTGCTGAGCGGTGACGCCCGGGCCTTTGTCGAGAAGGTCTGGGCGACGCGTACGCACGTTCACCGAAGCAGCCCGGCCGACGCTGAGGCCCTGCTCAGTCTCGACGACGTGGACCACCTGCTCACCAGCACGGCGATGCGCACCCCGGCGCTGCGCATCGCGCGCGACGGCGTGGTGCTGCCCACCAGCAGCTACACCCGCTCCGCGACCCTGGCGGGCGCCGCCCTGACCGGTCTGGTGGACGCACGCAAGGTCTTTGACCTGATCGACGACGGTGCCACCGTCGTGCTGCAGGGCCTGCATCGATACTGGTCGCCACTCGGCGACCTGGTGCGCGACCTCGAGCTGACGCTCGGGCATCCCTGCCAGGCCAACGCCTACCTCACCCCGCCCGGGTCGCAGGGATTCGCCCTGCACAGCGACACCCACGACGTGTTTGTGGTACAGACCCACGGCAGCAAGCGGTGGCAGATCCACGACACCGAGCGACAGCACGACGTGCTGCTCGAGCCGGGCACGAGCATGTACCTCCCGACCGGCACGCCGCACGCGGCGCGTACGCAGCAGTCCGCGTCCCTGCACGTGACCATCGGGGTCAACCAGCTCACCTGGCGGCACGTGCTGGACCGGGTAGCCGGTCGGCTGCTCGCTGACGAGCAGCTCGACCAGGCGCTCCCAGCCGACTACCTCACCAGCCCCGGCGCACTCGCCGACGGACTCGCCGAGCGACTGAGCTGGTTGGCCGGCGCCGTGGCCGCGGTCGATCCCGTGGCCAGCGCCCAGGAACAGGTCCACCACTTCCTCGGCACCCGACCACCGGCACTGCGTGGTGGGCTGCGGGACCGCCTGACCGCTGCCTCCATCGACGATGACACCGAGCTGTGTCGCCGGCCTGGCAGTGTCTGCGTCCTGGCCACCGGCGGGGGCCGGCTGCGCATCCTGCTCGGCGACCGCGAGCTGCACGTGCCGTCGCGGCTCGGCCCGGTCATGGCCCACCTGCGGGAGCAGGCGGACATGCGTGCTGCCGACCTGGCCGAGTGGCTCGATCCGCAGAGCCGGCTGGTGCTCGTGCGACGGCTCGTGCGTGAAGGCCTGCTCAGGGTGCGGGCTTGACGGACGCGTTCCGGTGCGCCGCGCGCAGCCAGGCGAGGTCGGACCCTTTGTACGGTACGGCATCGACGGTGCGGGCGTTCGTCCTCGTCGAGACGCCGGGGCCGTGGGGGACCGATGCGCTGCGGGACGCCCGGCTGTCGCCCACCGTCGCCTCCCACCTGCGCCGCGCTCGAGTCCAAGGCGTCAGGCCACTGCTGGTCCGACGGCACGGCCGCAGCGTCCCCACCCGCAGCACGGTCCTGGCCGCACACGCCGATCCGCACCACCCGTGGCTCGAGGTCGCCCAGCTCGACGATCCCGAGCAGCTGCTCGACATCGAGTTCGGCGCACTCGCCGCAGGCGAGTCGCTCGGCTGGGAGCGCACCGAGGAACCGGTCTTCTTGACCTGTACGCACGGCCGCCACGATCGCTGCTGTGCCGAGCGCGGTCGCCCGGTGGCCGCGGCGTTGGCGCGCTCACACCCGGCAGAGTCCTGGGAGGTGTCGCACATCGGTGGCGACCGCTTCGCCGGCAACCTGCTGGTGCTGCCCGACGGCTTGTACTACGGCCGGCTCGAACCCGAAGCGGCCACCGAGCTGGCGACCCGGCACCGCGCCGGTGACCTCGACCTCGCCCACCTGCGCGGTCGCTGCGGCCACGGCTTCGCCGTGCAGGCGGCCGAGTGGTTCCTGCGCTCGGAGCTCGCGGTGACGGCGTCGCGCGCGGTCCGGCTGACGGCGAGAGCATCGCATGGGCAGCAGACCGAGGCCACGTTCGAGGTCGAGCAGCGCAGGTGGCGGGTGCGGGTTGTCCAGGTGCAGGCGGCGGCGCAGCTGCTGACCTGCGCGGCTCGCCGGCCCGACCCCATCCCGGTGCACGAGCTCGTGTCGATCGGGCTGGCCGGCGGATCGCAGCAGTAGTCACCGGCGTTGGAGACGTCGACGAGGCGCGCGGTGGCGACCCAGAGCCAATGGGGCGCTGCCGATGAGCAGTGCCGGTGCCAGCACGACGACTGCTGCACCGGGGACCCACGACAGGGTCACCGCCGTCAGCACGGCCAGCAGGGCGGCGAGTGCGGCCGCCAGCCCCGGCGCCTGTGCGCGCGCCCAGCCCGCGAGCCCGCTACCGGCTGGGGTGGCGTCCTGCACCTGCCCGGCCAGGTCGACGGCCAGGACGAAGCCGAGCAGGAGCAATCCAGTGAGCGCAGCCGCGGGCAAGGACAACCGTCCGGCCCACGTTCGAGTTGCGGTCGGGGCGCGTCGAAGCCGGCTCACCCGCGCGCCCCGCTAGTTTGAGTCCCATGCGTACCGTCATCGCCGTCGTCGTCATCGTGTGGTTGTTGATCGGCGCGTTCGCGGCCTATCAACGCGACTACTACTCCGGTGGCGACAAGAGCTGCGCAGACTTCGGCAACATCGCGCTCACCATCGGGTCCGGCCCGCTCAACTACTTCGGCGTCAACCCCAAGATCGACTGCGAGGTCCCCAAGCCGTCGGAGTAGCCGCCCGGCTCACGCTGGGGCTCAGCGCCAACGGCGCCACCTGTTCGAAACACGCCGACACCTTCGGCAGCGACCACCTCCGTCGCCTTGGCCATACCCGCTTCGCCTCGACAGTCCGACATCCTAAAAGCACCATCCCGTGAGATGGTCACGGGATGGTAGATGGGATAGGCTGCACAGCATGAACGGCGGCGGGTGAGGGTGACGAGATGGCCGAGGTCGATCGAAGCGAGAAGATCACCATCAACGTGGGCCTGGTCGATCTCGGCCAGATCGACCTGCTTGTCGACGAGGGCTTCTATGCCAACCGCACCGACTTCATCCGTACCGCGATTCGCCGCCAGCTCGAGACCCGTTCGGCTGCCGTGGACAAGACCGTTGCACGCCGGACGCTCGTCCTCGGCACCGAGCATCACACCCGTGGCCAGCTCGAGGAGCTCCGCGCAGCGGGCCGCATGGTCGAGCTCCGCGTTCTCGGGCTGGCGAGTCTGGCCGACGACGTCTCGCCCGAGCTGGCGCTCGCGACGATCGCGTCGGTGGAGGTGCTGGGAGCGTTCCGGGCGCCGCCCGCGGTCAAGGCCGCGCTCGCGCCAAGGACGGTCTGAGCACCAGGCATCGGCGGGGAGGACCCGAGCATGATCGACAGCAGGAGCGCGTACGCGGCCGAGGCGTTGCGCCTCACTCGCGCCGGCCACCTCGCCGAAGCGACCGCGCTCATCCAGCGCGGCCTCGGTTCGGCCACCTCGCCCAGCCGGGCTCGGCCCCGGGTCCACGGCATCCTCGAGTCGGTGCGCGCCCCCCAGCCAGCACCACCGGCCGCCGCATCCCCAGCGCTCGGCGAGACCTGCCGCCGCACGCACCGGGAGCCGGCCGGGTCGCGGACCTACGAGCTCTACGTCCCCACCGCCTACACCGGCCAGCCGGTTCCGCTCGTGGTCATGCTCCACGGTGGCAGCCAGGACGCTGCGGACTTCGCGGCGGGCACGCGGATGAACGACCTGGCCGAGCAGCATGCGGTCCTCGTCGCCTACCCGGAACAGTCGAGCGCAGCCAACCAAGGCCGCTACTGGAACTGGTTCCGGCCGAGCGACCAGCGCCGCGGCTCCGGCGAGCCGGCGATCCTCGCGGGCATCACCGGCCAGGTCATGCGTGACTACGCCGTCGACCGGCACCGGGTCTATGTCGCCGGCCTCTCCGCGGGCGGCGCCATGGCGGCGGTCATGGCCGCCACCTACCCAGACCTGTACGCCGCCGTCGGCGTGCACAGCGGGCTTGCCTACGCCGTCGCGCACGACGTTGCTTCCGCGTTCGCGGCGATGCGCGACGGCGGCTCACCCGGGCCCGCCGGATCGACGCCGACGATCGTGTTCCACGGCGACCGCGACAGTACCGTCGCGCCTGTCAACGCCGACAGGATCGTTGCCTCACTCGTCACCGCGTCGCGTGCGAACGGCGACGCCGGTGCGGCCCTGTTCGGGCCGAGCACGACCACCGGCAGCGGCGGCAGCGGCCACCGCTTCAGCCACAACACATACCGCGACGCCGACGGCACAGTGATGTGCGAGAAGTGGACCGTGCACGGTGGAGGGCACGCCTGGTTCGGTGGCAGTCCGGCAGGGTCCTACACCGACCCGCGCGGCCCGGACGCCTCGACAGAGATGCTGCGATTCTTCCTGGAGCACCGACCCCATTAGTCCGCCGGCAACCCCAACGAGGGCAGGGATGCGGCGATCTGCTGTCGGTTGGGCTCGAGCCACGGTGGCAGCCGCAGGTAGCGGCCGAGCTCCAGCAGCGGTTCGTCGACGGCAAACCCCGGCGCGTCCGTCGCGATCTCGAACAGCACCCCGCCGGGCTCGCGGAAGTAGATCGACTTGAAGTACCGCCGGTCCTTGATCTCGGTGACCGCGACCCCGGCGCCCTGGAGCTCGCGCTGCCAGCCGGTCATCGTCTCGAGGTCAGGCGCCCGGAAGGCGATGTGGTGCACCGTCCCGCCGGCCTGCAGGCCGCGCTGGCGGGCATTGGTCGAGACGTCGACCAGGGCACCCGCGGCGCCGTCGGCCATCGCGAATCGCGCGGCACTGGGCGACTCGCCGCTGGAGTTCATGCCGAGCAGCTGGGTGAGCATCGCGGCGGTGGGATCCAGCAGCCGCTCGGTCAAGGTCACCGAATGCAGGCCACGGATCGCGTGCTCGGCCGGGATGTCACCCACACCGTCCCATCCGGAGCGGGTGTCGCCGTCGCTGGCGACCAGGTCGATGACCATGCCGTCGTGGTCGTGCAGGGTGACCACCTCCTCCGCGTCGCGGAGGTGCGGGGCGTACACGTCGACCGCCAGAGCCTGCAGCCGCCGGTGCCACCAGCCGAGCGACTCCGGCGGCACGCTGAACGCGGTCGACGTCGTCATCCCCGACCCCTGCCTGCCCGGAGGCACGTCCGGCCACGGAAAGAACGTGAGGATGCTCGACGGGTTGCCCTGCTCGTCGCCGTAGTAGAGGTGCCAGGTGTCAGGGGCGTCGAAGTTGACCGTCTGCTTGATCAGTCGCAGCCCAAGGACCCTGGTGTAGAAGTCGACGTTGCGGTGCGGGGCACTCGCAATGGCGGTCACGTGGTGCAGCCCGTGCGGCGCGATCGTGGGCACGGGCCGATCCTACGTGCGACCGGATCCGCCTAGCGCAGCGGCACGAAGCGGTACGCGCCGTGGCAGCTGGTGGTCAGGGCGCCCGTCTGGTCGGCGACGACGCGCAGCATCTCGCCCACCACCGGCACCACCAGCACCCCGCCCGGTGCCAGCTGCTCGACCAGCTGACCCGGCAACCGGTCGGCCTCCGCCGAGCACAGGATCCGGTCGTACGGGCCGTCGGCAGGTGACCCGAGCTCCCCGGGTGTCGCCTCTCGCAGTCTCGACCACTCCTGGCCGCGCCGGGCGATGTTGGCGCCGCCCCACGCGGCCAGCGCCGGAGACAGCTCGATCCCGAGCACCCAGCCGGCAGGTCCGACCAGCTGCGCGAGCAGAGCGGTCGTCCATCCGGACCCGGCGCCGACGTCGAGCACCCGGTGACCCGCCCGGACGTCGAGCAACCGCAGCATCGCTGCCACGGTCCGGGGTTGCGAGCTGGTCTGCCCCTCCCCGATCGGCAGCGGGCCGTCCTCGTCGGCGCGCTCACGCTCGGCGGGACGCAGAAAATCGGCCCGCGGCACCGCTCGCATCGCCTGGTCGACGTCCACGCGGCCAGTCTGCCCGGCTACGCCGGAAGCGGGGTCGTTGCGATCAGGTCGGCCAGGGCCGGATCGTCGTCGCCCGCCGGCCGGGACAGGAAGAAGTCACAGTGATACCACCCGTCTGCCTCCCGGCCCAGGGGGTCGAGGCCGCGCCCGCGCACGGCGGCCAGCGCGGTGTCCCGCTCGCCGTCGGTGGCGAACTGACGCTGGCGAAAGCTCGTTGTTGCCCGCTCGGTGACCAGCCCGTGCCTGCCGAGCACGTCGGTGATGTCGGCGTAGGAGTACGTGCGCAAGACGAACGCAGCCACCCATGGGGCCGGATCGTGCTGCAACGCGCCGAGCAGGCGCTCGAAGGTGTGGGCGCTCACGTAGCCGACGCCACCGGTGATGGTCACCAGGTCGACGCCGGCGACGGCGTCGGCCAGCCCGGCCGATGGGTCTTGCTTCTCCAGGTCCTCACCCCAACCGGCGTCGAGCAGGTCCACGTCACTGGCGTACGAGACAGCCAGCGACGCGGCGTCGAGACCGAGCACCGTCGTGGCGTCCGAGCGCAGCCGCTCGGCGTACCACGCCCGGTCGTGCTCGGCCAGCTGCTCGGTGGACAGCCCCGCGAGGTCCGGCGAGCCGTAGTGCTGGTACAGGTCGTCGAGGCTGACGTCGCAGCGCAGCAGGGCTGCGTTGACGCCGTAGGAGCAGCAGACGTCGAGCACTGCGCCCCCGCCGTCCGACCGGCGCGCGGCGGTGAGGGCGCGGAACACCGGCTGGGCATGGCCGGGGATCTGGTAGCCGTAGCGGCGCAGCGTGCCGAAGTAGTGCCGCGGATCGGGCTGGTTGTAAAGGTGCGTGAAGTCCGCCTTGCCGTCGGTCCGCTCGCTCGGGCTCACCCCTCCCACCCTCACACAGCCCGGCGGCTGGCACGCCTGCCCGCGCGGGCGTGCAGGTAGTCAGCGACCACGTGTGCGCCCAGTTGGCCCAGCTCCGGTGCGACGACGCGACCGCCGTTGCGGCGGGCGATCGCGTCGACGAATCGGGCCAGGCCGGGGTCCTCCCCGAGCAGAAAGAAGTTGAGCGTCGCGCCGTAACGCGTCATCTGGTCGACCTCGCCCACGGTCGCGCGCAGCGTCTGCTGCGTGGTGGGCCAGCTGAAGTACGTCGCGCCGTCGGGCTCCAGGTGTGCGGTCGGCTCGCCGTCGGTGACCACGAGGACGACCGGCTCAGCCCCCGGGTGCCGCCGTAGGTGCCGGCCGGCGAGCACAAGCGCGTGGTGCAGGTTGGTGCCCTGCACCCACTCCGGCTCGATCCCGGCCAGCTGGACGGGGGTGAGCCGCCGGGCGACCCGGTCGAAGCCGATGATCTGCAGCGCGTCCTCGCGGAACCGGGTTCCGATCAGGTGCGCCAGCGCGAGCGCGGTCTGCTTCATCGGTCCCCAGCGGTCTTCCTGGACCATCGAGAAGGACAGGTCGACGAGCAGCGCGACAGCGGCCTGTGTACGCCGCTCGGTCTCGGCCACCGCGAAGTCGCCTACCGCCAGCTGCACTGTGCTCGACCGCGGTCTCCTTTGCGAACGATCCGACCTGGCGGGGGTTGGGGCGGGCGTGCGGTCGGATGGCCGGGATGGGGGTGGCGTAGCGGCGGACCGCAGCACCGCGTTGTGCACCGTGCGGACCGCGTCGATGGGGCGCTCGTCGCCGAACGTCCACGCCATGGTGGCGCCCGTGCGCTCCTCGGCGGCGCCGGTCCGGTCGTCGTCGTGGTCGCCCCGGTGTCCGGCCTCCAGATCGGCAAAGATCCGCCGCAGGGTGGTCTCACCGAGTCGGCGCAGCGCCTTGGGGGTCAGGGTGAGGCTGGCGCGGTCGCGGACCACGTAGCCCTGCCGCTGCAGCTCTCGCTCGAGCTCGCGCATCTCCCGCAGGTCGGCGCCCGCAGACGGCGCGAGCTGGCGCTCCACCGCCTCGACGTCGACGTCGTCGAGGGTGGCGCCCGGGTGCTCTTGCGCGAGCTGGCGCTCCAGCGCCTCGAGGTCGGCGAGGTCGGCCAACGCGCCCACCGCGTCGCCGTAGCCAAGCTGTTGCTGTCCGTCCATCCGCACCGGTTCCCCATGACCAAGGCCGGGCCGCAGCGAGCCCAGGGTGTCGCGCAGCTGTGCCAGCTCGCTCTCGAGGTCGGGGTCGTCGAACGCCTCGGCCAGCAGCCGCGCCAGCTCGTCGCGCTGCTGCGACGACAGAGACCGCAGCAGCCGTTCGGCCGCGTCTTGCCGGCGGGCGAGCAGGTCGATCAGGTCGTCGGTGTCGCGCGGCTGCTCGGGAAAGAACTCGCCGTGCCGGTCCATGAACTCGCTGAACTGCTCGGTCGTGTCCTCGCCCCGCGCGTGCCGGGCCAGCAGCTGGTTGAGGTCTGCGATCATGTCGCGCACCCGCTGCATCGCCTGTGGGTCGCCTCCGTCGCGGGCCTGTTCCAGCGCCCGGCGCATGCCGGCGAACTGCGCGTCGAGCACCTCGTCGCGCAGCAGCTGCTTGATCTGCTCATATCCCGCCCGCGCCTCGTCGCTGTGCCACTCGTACGCCGCCAGCTCGCGCACGGCGGTCGCCGTGTCATCGGGCAGCGCATCGAGCTGCATCTCGCCGAGCCTGGCCCCGTCGTCGTCCTCGGTGGCCAACTGCTCGCGCTCCGCGGCCAGCACCTGATCGAGCTGCTGGCGTACCCGATCGAGCGTGCCGGCGAGATCGCCCCGGCGCTGCAGCTGGCGTCGCCGCTTGTGCACCTGGCGGCGCAGAGCGTCGAGGCCCTGCCGCCCGTCGTGCCCGCGGCGCAGCAGCGACCGCAGGGCCTCGCGCAGGCTGGAGCCTGCGAGCACGTCGCTGCCGATCTCGTCGACTGCGGCGCGGACGTCGAACGGCGCGGCCAGCGGGTCGTCGCCACCCCGCCAGGATCCGTAGCGATAGCGGCGGGGCAGGGGCATCTCAGCCGCCGTAGACGCTGCGCCCGTCGGCGCTGTCCTTGTCGAGTCTTCGGGTCAACCACAGCCCCTCGAGCACCAGCTCGACCGCGGCAGCGACCTGCCCGGGCGACACGCTGTCCTCGTCGACTCCGAGCCGGTCGAGCACCGCGGCCAACCCTGGGACCCCCCCGAGCTGGTCGAGCAGCTCGGCGGCCGGCACCAGCACGCCGGTCTCGACGGTGGCGCCCTCGGCGAACCGCTCGGTGAAGCCGGACAGGTCGGCGCCGGCGAGGCGGTCACGGAACGTACCGGCAACGGCCAAGCGCAGCGTGTGGTCGAGCACCTCCTCCTCGCGGCCCTCCTCGCCCATCTCGAACTCGACCTTGCCGCGCAGCGTGGGCACCACCCCGGGCAGGTCGCCGACCCGGGCGACCGGGTGCTCCTCGCCCGCCAGCGCGCCGCGTCGCAGCGCAGAGCCTGCGACCGCCTCGGCGGCCGCGACCGCCAGCCGGGCCGAGATGCCGGACCGCTGGTCCACCGAGGCCGACTCGCGCAGCTCGCGGGCGAACCGAGCGACGACCTCGAGCACGTGCACGGGCACGTCAGCGACCAGGTCGGCTTCCTGCGCCACCAGCCTCACCTCGGCCTCGATGTCGAGCGGGTAGTGCGTACGGATCTCGGCCCCGAAGCGGTCCTTGAGCGGAGTGATGATGCGGCCCCGGTTGGTGTAGTCCTCCGGGTTGGCCGACGCCACGACGAGCAGGTCGAGCGGCATTCGCAGCGAGTAGCCCCGCACCTGCACGTCGCGCTCCTCCAGCACGTTGAACAGCGCCACCTGGATGCGTTCGGCGAGGTCAGGCAGCTCGTTGAGACCGAGCACACCGCGGTTCGTCCGTGGCAGCAGCCCGTAGTGCACGGTCTCGGGATCGCCGAGGGTGCGACCCTCGGCGACCTTGACCGGGTCGACGTCACCGATCAGGTCGCCGACGCTGGTGTCCGGCGTCGCCAGCTTCTCGCCGTAGCGATCGTTGCGGTGCCGCCACGCGACCGGCAGGTCGTCGCCCTTCTCGGCAGCGAGGCGACGACCGTACGGGCTGGTCGGCGCGACCGGGTCGTCGAAGGTCTCGCTGCCGGCGACGCAGGGCTGCCACTCGTCGAGCAGCCCGACCAGGGTGCGCATCAGCCGGGTCTTGCCCTGGCCGCGCTCGCCGAGCAGCACCACGTCGTGGCCGGCCAGCAGTGCCCGCTCGAGGTCGGGTCGCACGGTGTCGTCGAAGCCGACGATGTCGGGAAACGGGTCGTGGCCGAAGCGCAGTGCAGCCAGCAGGTTGGCCCGGATCTCGGCCTTGACGGTGCGCGGCTCGTAGCCGCTCGCCCGCAGCGCACCGAGGGTCTGGATCGAAGGTGGGGTCACGTGCTGCAACCTACGTCGCCTCCGGCGCCGGTTCGAGGGTGACAATTGCTGGCATGGTGACCCGTCGGCGACTGCTGCTCGGCGCCGGCGGTCTCGTCGCCGCTGGCGGGGTCGGCGTGCTTGGCTGGGAGCTCGCACCGCGGTCGGTCAAGGCGCGACTCGGGCTCACCGCCGATCCGTACGTTCCCGACGCACCCGAGGGACAGACGCGGCTCGAGACGGTGCAGTCGGAGGCCTTGGGTGCCGATGTCGACCTGTTCACCGCAGTCCCGGCGGGGCACGGCGACGGTGCAGGGCTGCCGGTCGTCGTCATCTTGCACGGGTCGAGTGCGAGCGCGGCGGCCCTCCAGGGCTATGGCCTCGGCCGCTTCCTCACGGCCGCGGTGGAGCAGGGCGCCTCGCCCTTCGTGCTGGCTGGGACCGACGACGGCCCGGCCGGATGGGTGCCTGACGAGAGTGGCGCCGATCCGCAGGCCATGGTGCTCGACGAGCTGCCCGGGTGGCTGTCCGCGCGTGGCTTCGACGCTGGACGCCGCGCGCTGTGGGGCTGGTCACGCGGCGGGTACGGCGCGCTCCGGCTCGTCGAAGCGGCGCCGGGGTGGTCCCGCGCGGCCGCACTGTTCAGCCCGGCCGTGGTCGACGACGACGTCGTCTTCGACGACCTCGATGCCCTGGCGTCGCTGCCGCTCGGGGTCTGGTGCGGCGACGACGACCCGTACTCGCCGCAGGTGCACGACCTCGTCGACGCGCTGCCGGTGGCGCCCGAGGTCGTGAGCTTCGGCCCTGGCGAGCACACCCGCAACTACTGGAACGACCACACCCTCGAGGCGTTCGGCTGGCTCGCCTCTCAGCTGTGACTCACGGCCGCAGCGAGCCGCCGCCCTCGCCCACTCTCGGCGACGCCACGGCAGGTGGCGGGGGAGCGGGAGGGCTGCGATGGTGACTCCATGCGGATCTCTCGATCACTGCCTGTAGTCGCTGCGCTTGCGCTGGGCCTGGCCGCGAGCGCGGTCCCGTCCGCCGCTGCGCCGGCCGAGGCGCCGGAGCCTCGTGAGGTGGCGGTCGCAGAGCCCGTGGCATCCGACGCCCTCAGGCAGACGCCGCGGCTGGAGGTGCGGACGATCAAGGCCGGGCTCGACATTCCCTGGGACCTCACGTTCCTGCCAGGTGGCGGCATGCTGTACACCCAGCGCGACCGGCTGGCGATCCGCTACCGGGGGCCCGAGGGCGCCGACCGCCCAGTACGGATCCAGACCCAGGGCATGTGGGTCTCGGGCGAGACCGGCCTGATGTCGATCCTCGCGGCGCGTGACTTCAGGCAGACCCGGCAGTTCTTCACCTGCCACGGCGCCAACACCTCCACGCCCGGCGGCCACGACGTACGAGTCGTGCTCTGGAGGCTCGCGGGCAACTTCACCCGCGCCACGCGGGTCGAGCCGATCGTCACCGGGCTGCCCGCGACGTCGGGTCGGCACGGGGGCTGCCGGCTGCGGTTCGGGCCGGAGGGTGCGCTCTACGTCGGCACCGGTGACGCTGCGGTCGGTCGCAACCCGCAGAGCCTGACCTCCGGCGGCGGCAAGGTGCTGCGGGTCAAGCCCAAGTCTGGCAAGCCCTGGAAGGGCAACCCCTTCATCGGCGCCGACAGCGCCATCAAGCGCAAGATCTACACCTACGGTCACCGCAACGTGCAGGGGCTCGCGCTCAGACCCGGCGGCGGCATGTGGTCGGTCGAGCACGGCAGCTATCGCGACGACGAGGCCAACCGGCTGGTCAAGGGCGGCAACTACGGGTGGAACCCGGTGCCGGGCTATGACGAGTCGGTGCCGATGACCGACTTCTCCCTTCCTGGCAAGCAGATCGGTGCTCGCTGGAAGTCGGGCGATCCCACCATCGCGCCGTCCGGCTCCGTGTGGCTGCGCGGCAAGAAGTGGGGCGTCTGGCAGGGCTGCCTGGCGGTCGGGGTGCTCGGCGACTCCCACCTTCGGATCCTCGAGTTCACGCCCGCCGGCACGTTCGTCCGCAGCTGGGTGCCGCTGGATGGCCCCCGGCTGCGCAGCGCAGTGCTCGGCCCCGACGGCAACCTCTACCTCACCACCTCCAACGGCGGCGGTTCCGACCGCATCCTCGAGGTAATCCCACACCGGCGCTGACCAGAGCGCCTCTAGGCTGGCGGGTCATGCGCCGCTTTGAGGGTCGGGTTGCCGTGGTCACGGGCGGGGCCCGCGGGATCGGAGCGGCGACCGCCGCCCGGCTCGC
>JACCWP010000142.1 GCA_013697585.1 Nocardioidaceae bacterium | reverse complement strand
CGGGCGGCCAGCTGGTGCGGCGGCGGTGGCCATTGCAGGCCCGCGTGGAAGTCCTGTTCGAGCCCGCTGGCGACCTGCGGCGGCTCACCGTGCGGGTGGTCAACACTGCCGACGACTGGCACGAGGCTGGCGACGGCGAGGTCGCTGACAAGGATCAGGCGATTCGGCGCTCGCTGATCGGAGCGCACCTGCTGCTGGTGGTCACGGAGGGCACCTTCTGCTCGGTCATCGACCCGCCCGACGACGCCCGCGAGGCCGCAGCGGACTGCACCCAGCGCCGCTGCTGGCCGGTGCTGGCTGGCGAGGAGGGCGCGCCGAGCCGGGAGTCCGATGTCGTGCTGGGCTCGCCCATCATCCTCTACGACCACCCGGCGGTGGCGCCCGAGAGCCCGGGCGCGCTGTTCGACTCCACCGAGATCGACGAGATCCTCACCCTGCGGGTGATGACGCTGACCGACGACGAGAAGGCCGCCGCCCGCGCGACCGACCCGGCCGCTGCGGCGATCATCGACCGCTGCGACCAGATGAGCCCCGCGCAGATGCAGCAGCTGCACGGGGTGCTGCGTGACCCGCACCGCGACGATGCCGATCCTGGTGCCGACCCTGGTGCCGATCCTGATCGGGTGTTCTCCACCGACGTGCCGTGGTGGGACCCGGAGACCGATGCCTCCGTCGATCCCGACTCCGACACGGTACAGATCGACGGGGTCAGCGTGGCGCGCGGCAGCGAGGTTGTCGTGCGGCCGCGTCGGCGCGCGGACGCGCACGACATGTTCTTTTCCGGACAGCGGGCCACGGTGAAGGCTGTCCATTTCGACGTCGACGGAGAGACCCACATCGCCGTGGTGCTGGTCGACGACCCTGCCGCAGAGATGCACGACTGGTACGGGCGCTACTACTACTTCGCGCCTGACGAGCTCGAACCCGTGAGAGAGGAGAACGATCGTGAAGGAACTGGGAACGGTGACGCTGGTGGTCGGAGCGGTGCTGCTGGTCGGCGGTCTGGTCGTCGGAGTGCAGTCCATCCCTGATATCAAGCGCTACCTCAAGATTCGGAGCATGTGAGGGCGTCCCTGCCGGTGCGCCCCCGAAGGTTGTTCCGGTGAGCCAGGGCTCCCCGCGGGTGCTGGTCGCCGGCATCGGCAACATCTTCTTGTCCGACGACGGCTTCGGGTCGGTGGTGGTCGCCCGGTTGTTGGCGACGGTGGGCCGTGCCGACGGCGCTGGCCTGCCCGCGCACACCCGGGTGGTCGACTACGGCATCCGTGGCATGCATCTGGCCTACGACCTTCTCGACCCCGTCGACCTGCTGGTGCTGGTCGACGCACTGCCCGAGCGCGGGCAGGTGGGCAGGGTCACGGTTCTCGAGGTCGGCCGCGACGACGTCGAAGCCGGCGCGGTCGACGAGAGCGGCGTCGACGCGCACGGCATGGACCCAGCCTCGGTCCTCGCCAGTCTGCGCGCGCTGGGGGGCACCATGCCGCGTACGGTTGTGGTCGGCTGCGAGGTGGCCGATGTCGATGAGGGCATGGGGTTGTCGGCTGAGGTCGAGGCGGCCGTCGACGAGGCGGTACGGGTCGTCCGGGACGTGCTCAGCCGTGAGGCTGGCGTAGGCATGGAGGTGGTCTGAGATGTGCCTCGGCATCCCGGGACAGGTCGTGCAGATGGTCGACGGCTACGGCGACCAGCTGGCACTGGTCGACGTCGAGGGCGCGCAGCGCAAGGTCAACATCGGCATGCTCGAGGTCGCCCCCGGGCCCGGACAGTGGGTGCTGATCCACATGGGGTTCGCGGTCGAGGCCACCGACGCCGCCGGCGCCGAGACGGCGTTGTCTGGGCTGGAGATGATGGGCCGCCCGCGCGAGACCAGCCGACCACCCAGCGCCGCTCCCGCCGCCGGGGGGCCGGACAGCCCATGACCGGGCGCCGGCGCCGCCACTACCGGGTCACCGGCGTGGTGCAGGGCGTCGGCTACCGCCCCTTCGTCTACGTCACGGCGACCCGGCTCGGTCTCAGCGGTTCGGTGTCCAACGACTCGGCTGGCGTCGACGTCGAGGTCGAGGGCACCGAGGTGGCCGTGCGGGAGCTCGGCCGGTTGCTGGTGGCCGCCGCGCCGCCGCTGGCAGTGGTCGACGCCGTCGCCGCCACCGACCTGACGCCGGTGGGCGGCACCGGGTTCGCCATCGTGGAGTCGACCGGCACGCAGTCGAGCGGCGTGCGTACCCTCGCAGGCCCTGACGTCGCGACCTGCGCCGACTGCCTGGCCGAGCTGCGTGACCCCACCGACCGCCGCTACCGGCACCCGTTCATCTCATGCACCAGCTGCGGTCCCCGCTTCAGCATCATCCGCGACCTGCCCTACGACCGGCCGGCGACCACGATGGCCGACTTCGCGATGTGCGCAGGCTGCGCGGGCGAGTACGCAGACCCTGCCGACCGCCGCTTCCACGCCCAGCCAATCGCCTGCCACGAATGCGGACCGGTGCTCACGCTGGTCCGCCCTGGCCACGAACCAGTGCACCGCGAGGACGCGTTGAGCGTGGCCCGGGCCATGCTCGCGACCGGCCGCATCCTCGCGGTCAAGGGGATCGGCGGCTACCACCTGGCCTGCGACGCCCGCGACGAGCAGTCGGTGGCCGAGCTGAGACGCCGCAAGCGCCGGGGAGACAAGCCGTTCGCCGTCATGGTCGTCGACCTTGCCGCCGCGCGTGGCCTGGTCCGCGCCGACGAGACCGAGGCGGCCCTGCTCACGGGGCCGCGGCGCCCCGTGGTGCTGCTGGCCCGGCTGCCCGGCTCGACCGCCGCGTCGGTCGCTGCGTCGGTGGCACCGCGCAACCCTGATCTGGGAGTGCTGCTTGCGTACACGCCGCTGCACGTCCTGCTGCTCGAGCCCGGGCCGGACGTGGCCGGCCCCGACTGCCTGGTGATGACGTCGGGCAACCTCGGCGGCGAGCCGATCGCCTATCTTGACGACGACGCCGAGGTCCGGCTGGCCCCACTCGTGGACGGGTGGCTGCGCCACGACCGGCCGATCCACGTCCCGGTCGACGACTCGGTCAGCCGGGTGGTCGACGGGCGCGAGGCGCCGGTGCGCCGGTCGCGAGGCTATGCCCCGCTGCCTGTTGCGTTGCCCGCCTCGCTGCCGGTCACCGTGCCCCCCACGCTCGCCGTCGGGGCCGACCTCAAGAACACCTGCGCGCTCGGGCAGGGTGGGTATGCCTGGTTGAGCCAGCACGTCGGTGACATGGACGACCTGGCGACGCTCGAGGCGTTCGAGAAGTCCGCGACCCACCTCGAGCGGCTCACCGGCGTCCGCCCCCGGCAGCTGGTGGCCGACGCGCACCCCGGATATCGCTCCACCGGCTGGGCCCGCCGGCACGCCGCCGGCCGTCCGGTCCGCCAGGTGCTGCACCACCACGCCCATGTCGCGGCCGTCATGGCCGAGCACGGCCTCGACGGCCGCGAGCAGGTCATCGGCATCTGCTTCGACGGCACCGGCTACGGCGCCGACGGTGCGGTGTGGGGCGGTGAGGTGCTCATCGGCGACTACAAGGGATTTCGCCGGTTCGCGCACCTGGCCTACGTGCCGCTGCCCGGCGGCGACGCGACCGTGCACCGGCCGTACCGGATGGCGCTGGCCCACCTGGCCGCCGCGGGCATCGCGTGGGAGCCCGACCTGGCGCCGGTCACCGCGTGCCCCCCCGGCGAGCTCTCGGTGCTGCGCCACCAGCTCGCAAGCGGCTTCGGGGCGGTGCCGACCTCGTCGATGGGCCGATTGTTCGATGCCGTGGCCTCCCTCGCTGGCGTCCGCCACGTCGTCGACTACGAGGCCGAGGCTGCGATCGAGCTCGAGGGGCTGGCGCGCGGCGTTGCTCCGGACGGGCCGTACGCGTTCGAGCTCGACGGTGCCGACCCGATCACCGCCAATGCCGCTCCCGTGGTTGGGGCAGTCGTCGACGATCGCCGCCAGGGCGTACCGGTGCCGGTGGTGGCCGCCCGGTTCCACGCTGCCGTGGCCGACCTGGTCAGGTCGCTCGCCTCGCGAGCGGGCGAGGCGAGCGCGCTGCACACGGTCGTGCTCGGCGGCGGGGTCTTCGCCAATGCGCTGCTGCTGTCGACGGCACGCGGCTTGATGGAGCACGATGGGCTCCGGGTGCTCACCGCCGAACAGGTGCCGTGCAACGACGGCGGCATCGCGCTCGGCCAGCTGTTGATCGGAGCCATGGGTTGAGGGAGAGGAGACGGACATGTGCCTTGCCGTACCAGGCCGGGTCGACGCGCTCGCCGAACGCGATCGGACGTTGATGGCCGAGGTCGACTTCGGGGGGGTTCGCAAGGACGTGTGCTGTCAGTACGTCCCCGACGTCTCGATCGGTGACTACGTGATCGTCCATGTGGGCTTTGCGATCCAGCGACTCGACGAGGCGTCGGCGCTGCGAACGCTCTCGGAGTTCGAGTCCATGGGGATCCTCGAGGAAGAGTTCGGCGACCAGGTTGCCCTGGCCGCCAAGCAGGCAGGACTGGCGGAAGGTGCGGTGCAATGAAGTATCTCGACGAGTTCAGTGACCCCGACCTGGCAAAGCGACTGCTCGACCAGATCCACCAGGCGACGACCGGCCAGTGGGCGATCATGGAGGTCTGCGGTGGGCAGACTCACTCGATCATCCGGCACGGCATCGACCAGCTGCTGCCCGGTGGCGTGGAGATGATCCACGGCCCGGGGTGCCCGGTCTGCGTGACTCCCTTGGAGATCATCGACAAGGCTCTCGCGATCGCGCGGCGGCCTGAGGTGATCTTCTGCTCGTTCGGCGACATGCTGCGGGTGCCCGGCAGCGTCGACGACCTGTTCCGGATCAAGAGCCAGGGCGGCGACGTACGCGTCGTCTACTCGCCGCTCGACGCGCTCAAGCTGGCCCGCGACAACCCCGACCGCGAGGTCGTGTTCTTTGGCATCGGCTTCGAGACGACAGCGCCCGCCAACGCGATGACCGTCTTTCAGGCCAAGCGGCTGGGCGTGCCCAACTTCTCGCTGCTGGTCTCGCACGTGCTGGTCCCGCCCGCAGTGGCGGCGATCATGGAGTCGCCGACGTGCCGGGTGCAGGGCTTCCTCGCGGCAGGTCACGTCTGCAGCGTGATGGGCACGAGCGAGTACCCCGCGCTGTGCGACAAGTACGGCGTCCCGATCGTTGTCACCGGCTTCGAGCCGCTGGACATTCTGGAAGGCATTCGCAAGACCGTGCTGCAGCTGGAGTCGGGCCGCCACGAGCTCGAGAACGCCTACCCACGTGCGGTGCAGGCCGAGGGCAACCCAGCCGCGATGGACATGCTGCGCGACGTGTTCGAGGTGACTGACCGGGCCTGGCGGGGGATCGGCATGATCCCGGGCAGTGGCTGGCGGCTGTCCGAGGCCTACCGTGACTGGGACGCCGAGGCGCGCTTCGAGGTCGGCGGCATCCGCACCGAGGAGTCGGCGATCTGCCGGTCCGGTGAGGTGCTGCAGGGCCTGATCAAGCCGCACGAGTGCGCGGCGTTCGGCAAGGAGTGCACGCCCCGCAACCCGCTCGGCGCCACCATGGTGTCGTCGGAGGGCGCGTGCGCCGCGTACTACCTCTACCGGCGGCTCGGTGGGCCTCAGTCAGCGGCTGGGTCGGCAGCCGAGGCGGCACCCGCCGAGCCAGTCGGTGCGGCCCGTGGCTGACTGTCCGGCCGCGATCGACATGGACACCTGGGTGTGCCCCGCGCCGTTGCGCGACTCGCCGAGCATCGTGATGGGTCACGGCGGCGGGGGCGCCCTGTCGGGTGAGCTGGTCGAGCACCTGTTCCTGCCCGCGTTCGGTGCCGCGGCCGACACAGCCCTCGGCGACTCGGCCGTGGTTGACGCCGGTGGTGCCCGGCTGGCGTTCTCGACCGACTCGTACGTCGTCAAGCCGCTGTTCTTCCCGGGCGGGTCCATCGGCGACCTGGCCGTCAACGGCACCGTCAACGACCTGGCGATGTCGGGAGCCCGGCCGCTGGTGCTCTCGACCGCGTTCATCCTGGAGGAGGGCACCGAGCTCGCCGAGATCGGCAGGGTGGCGCAGGCCATGGGCGCGGCCGCTACCCGGGCCGGGGTGCGGCTGGTGACCGGCGACACCAAGGTCGTCGACTCGGGCCACGGCGACGGTGTCTTCGTCAACACCGCAGGCATCGGCACGGTGCCCGACGGCGTCGACATCAGACCCGGAAGGGCGCGGCCGGGCGACGTGGTGATCGTGAGCGGCGACATCGGCGTGCACGGGGTGGCGGTCATGAGCTGCCGGGAGGGCCTGGAGTTCGGCACCACCGTCGAGAGCGACAGTGCGCCCCTTTCCGGGCTGGTCGCCGCCATGCTCGACTCCGGCGCCGAGGTGCACGTGCTGCGCGACCCGACCCGCGGGGGCGTCGCGGCGTCGCTCAACGAGATCGCGCGTGCCGCGGGGGTCGGAGTCGAGCTCACCGAGCGGTCCCTGCCGATCCCCCAACCCGTGCGCGACGCCTGCGGGTTGCTCGGCCTCGACCCGCTCTACGTCGCCAACGAGGGCAAGCTGATCGCGTTCGTCGCCCCCGCCGACGTCGATCGGGTGCTGAGCGTGATGAACGCGCACGAGCACGGCAAGGGCGCCGTCGTTATCGGCTCCGTGGTCGAGGCACACCCCGGCATGGTGGTCACCAAGACCGGCCTCGGCGGGACCAGGGTGGTCGACCTGCCGCTCGGCGAGCAGCTGCCGCGGATCTGCTGACGTGACCACTGCGTCCCGGTCGACCCGGTCGGGCGAGGCGCTGTTCGCGCGCTATGCCTACCCGCCCAACGACTTGGGGCACTGCGGCCCGCCCGGCGCAGACGTGCTCCTTGCCGGCGGTGCGGCGCGCACCGACGACCCGGAGGTGCGCAGCCGGGCCGAGCAGTTCGACGGCGCCTGGCCCTATTTGCAGCTGCTCGCTGCTGCCGCCGACATCGACGACCCACTGGACGAGCGGGTGGTCACGGCCTACTGGGTGGGCAGCGACCTGCTCGACGTCGTCGACCCGCGGGTCTTCGCGCAGGCGGTCGGGCTCGGCTTCGGCGGCCAGCCCGGCGTGCGGCAGCGGCTTGCCGAGGCACCCGACGTCGCGGGCGCGGGGGCGAACCATGCGTTCCACGTGTTCGTGGTCTATCCGTGGGTCGGCCTGCTCGGGTCGGGCAGCGATGTGCCCCGCTCAGTGCTCGACAGCTGCCGCGTGCGCTGGGGCAGCGTCGAGGCGGTCGACGGCGAGACGGCGGTGGTCCGGTCGCGGCCGCTCACCTGGGACGGCACCACCCTCGGCCTCGGGCCGGACCGGGCCCAGACGGTCCAGTGGGCTCAGGGCCGGCACGCGTTCGTCGACGGGCTGCGGCCCGGTGACCAGGTGTCGCTGCACTGGGACTGGGTGTGCGACCGGCTGTCCGACGACGAGCGGGCCGCCCTCGCCGACCGCACCGCCCGCCAGCTCGCATCGACGAACGCCTGGCTGACCAGCCGCTGACCCGTCGCCCGGGGCGCGGTGACCACTCGGTTCAGTGCGCGCGGACCGCGCCGCCGTCGCAGCGCAGCTGCTCACCGGTGACGTACGACGCGGCGCTGCTCGCGAGGAAGGTCACGGCTGCGGCGAACTCGTCGGGCCTGCCATACCTGCCGATCGGGATCGCCCGCTCCGCCGAACGCCGCACGTCGTCGGCGGTGCCGCCCTCGCGCTCTGCTGCGGCGCTGTCGAGCGCGGCGACGCGATCGGTGTCGATCCGGCCGGGCAGCACCATGTTGACCGTGACGCCGTCGGCGGCGACCTCTGCGGCAAGGGTCTTGAGATAGCCCGCGAGGGCTGCCCGGCCGATGTTGGACGCGGCGAGCCGGTCGATCGGCTGCTGGACACCGGTGGACCCGATCGCGACGACGCGGCCCCACCGGCGCTTCCGCATGGCGGGCAGCACGCCCGACACCAGCGCTACGTGTGGTCGCAGCAGCCGCCCGATCGCGTCGTCGACGGCGGCCGGGTCGACATCGGCGGCTGCGCTGGGCGGTGGCCCGCCGCCGTTGAGGACGAGCACGTCGACGTCACCAAAGCTGACCCGCGCGGCGTCCAGCAGCGCCGGCACCCCCCCTGCGCTGGTCAGGTCGGCCTCGACGCCGACTGCGGCCGGCAGCTCGCCGGCGAGCTCGCGGGCCAGCTCGCCGCGCCGCCCACCGATGACGACGTTGGCGCCTTCGGCGGCGAGCGACCGCGCCACCGCCAGACCCAGGCCGGCGGTGGCTCCCGGCACGATTGCGGTACGTCCGTGCAGTCCGGTGTCCATCGGTCAACTCTTCTCCGTCGTCGGGCGAGCGATAGCAGTCTCGGCGACATGCCTGGCGATCGCCAGCCGGACCGGGTGGCACGGCCAGGCAGGCCGAATCTCAGTCGGTGCACAGGAACGTCGGACATGCTGTGGGCACCAGGCGCGCGACGTGGGCGAACGACCCCGGGAGGGAGCACAGGTGTCCGGTCCGACGATGCAGACGTCCCGGCCGATCGGCCGTTCCCCGTCGAGGCGACGGGGGCTGGTCGCCGCCGTGCTGCTGGCGCTGCTCGCGTCGCTGCTGGCGGGTGCGGCATACACCGTGTTCGTCCGCACCACGGTCGGCCAGCGGGTGGACCAGTCCGCGCTGGTCCGCGTCGACGGGCGGCCACAAGCCACAATGCAGCTCGCCGCCACGCTCAACGAGCTCACGATCGGTGTCGCGGTCGCCGTGCTCGTCTGCTGCGTCCTGATCGCGCTGGCACGTCGCCGGTTCGCGTACGCGCTGGCAGCGGTGGCGCTGGTCGGCGGCGCCAACGTCACCACCCAGCTGGCCAAGCAGCTGTTGCCGCGACCCGAGCTCGGCTACGGCGACGTCAACTCACTGCCCAGCGGCCACACGACGGTGACGATGTCGCTCGCGGTCGCGTTGCTGCTGGTGCTGCCCAGCGTCTCGCGCGGCCTGGTCGTGCTGGTGGGCTCGCTGGGCACCACCGTCGTGGGCGTGGGCATGGTCGTCACCGGATGGCACCGGCCCAGCGACGTGGTCGTGGCATTCGCCGTCTGCGCGGCCTGGGCGGGTCTGGTCGGGGCGCTGCTGCTCCTGACGTCGCCGTCGGCGGCCCCGCCGCGACGTGGTCACCGGGTCACGGCCGTGCTCGGAGCAGTCGTCGCAGTCGCGCTGGCCTACGCCTTCGGGGTGCGGCCGGACGGCACCTGGCCGGACCTTGTGGTGCATGGTGCCACCGTGGCGGGCATCGGCCTGGTCGCCGCGCTCACCTTGTCGGTCACAGCGCGGGTGCTGCCGGTTCCCCGCTGAGCCGGTCCAGGGTCAGCCGCACGTCGTCACCGACCGGGGCGGCCTCGCTCAGCCGCCACCGCGGTGCGGCGGCCACACTGGTCACGCCGATGTCGGCGAGCGCCGACGGCCCCGCTCCCAGCAGTGCTGGTGCGACATAGCTGACCACCCGGTCCACCAAGTTGGCCGCCACCATCGCCGCGGCCAGCCGGGGCCCGCCCTCGAGCAGCACGTGCCGTCGGTTCTGCTCGAACACGGCGCCGAGCAGCGCCGCGAGGTCGAGCCGGCCCGAGGGGTGGGCGCCGAGCTCGGCTGCCGTCGCGATCCAGGTCGGCGCGACGTCGTCTCGGACCCGTGCCGTCGCGGGCGTACGACCGAGGCTGTCGGCCACCACGCGCAGCGGCTGCCGTGACAACGGGACACCGTCCGGCTGCCGGACGGTCAGCTGCGGGTCGTCGGCGAGCACGGTTCCGATGCCGGCCAGCACGACGTCGCACTCACCCCGCAACCGGTGCACATCGGCCCGTGCAGCCGCACCGGTGATCCACCGGCTCGTTCCGTCGACAGCGGCGACCCGGCCGTCGAGGGTGGTCGCGACCTTCCAGGTCACGAAGGGTCGCCCGAGCCGTACCGCGGTCAACCACGGGCGATTGACTCCCTCGGCGGCGTCGACGGCCACCCCGGTCTCCACGTCGACGCCCGCGGCGCGCAGCTCGGCGGCGCCACCTGAAGCGGGCGGCCAGGGGTCGGAGGCGCCCACGACCACCCGGGCGACCCCGGCGTCGACCAGGGCACGGGTGCAGGGTCCCTGCCGTCCCGTGTGGGTGCAGGGCTCGAGGGTGACGACGGCGGTGGCGCCGCGCGCGGCAGCGCCCGCGTCCAGCAGCGCGACGACCTCTGCGTGCGGCAGACCAGGTCCCCGATGCCAGCCCTCGCCGATCACGTTGCCGGTGGGATCAAGCAGGACGCACCCGACGACGGGGTTGGGCAGGGCGGTGGCGCTGCCCCGGATTGCCAACGCGGCGGCCCGGACCATCGCCTCCGTCTCGACCGTGCTCGCCACAGCAGGTCAGCCGGCGAGCGCACCCATCGGGTCCCAGGCGGGTAGCACCACCGGGTCGACGCCCAGCGCCGCGCGCAGCTCGTCGGACAGCCGGTCGCGGCGAACCGCGACCTCGAACACGTAGTCGGCGAACCAGTTATCGTTCATCGTCCAGAAGCCCTTGTCGGCTCGACTGTCGCCCCAGCTGTTCTCGACCCGCCAGCGTCGGGGGACGCCATCGACGATGTCCACGCCGGTGAACAGCATCGCGTGGGTCATGAGCGACGCGTGGTGCACCAGCCGGTCGGCCTTGGTGAGCGTGGTCTCGGTGTCGTAGACGGCGTCGTAGTCATAGAGGCGCGCGTCCCACACGCCCAGCCCGACGTGCGACATCTGCCCGGTGTCGCAGCCGAACCAGACCGGTTCGCCGTCCAGCAGGGTCTCCATGGTGAGTCGCTTGAGGGTGTCGGCGTCGCAGTTGAGATAGACGACCGGCGGGCCGTCGACGACGTTGCCGAGGTGCTCGACGGTGTAGGTCTGCCCGAGCGTGCTGCTCGGTCGCGGGTCGTGCACCAGGCACACGTAGTCGTCGAGGGGCAGGGTGGCATAGCGCTGAGCGAACTCCTGCGGCGTCAGCCAGCCCTCCCGGTGGAAACCCTTGTCCTTGTCGGTCCACTGCCAGAACACCCGTTCCGGTGGCGTGCCGAGATGGATGGCGAGAACCCTGTGCACCGCGCGCAGGGCCTCGGCCTTGACCTCGCGCAGGTCCTCCTCGCCGGCGCCGCTTGCCGCGTGGGCCCGCAGGTCGCGGGCCGTCTGGCGCAACAACGTCGACAGCGCTCGGTTGAGTCGGGCCGTCTCCGCGGACGACTGGGTCTCGGGCATCGCGACCTTCGGCACCAGGCCGTGCTTGCGGACGAGCGCGACGAACATGTTCCACTGCCCACCGTCCTCGGCTGGCGTTGCCAGCAGGTGGGCGACCGTGCGGTCGTCGACGTCCAGGTCGGCCGTGGCGATGATCGACTCGAGCCAGTGGTTGGCCTTCTCGAGCTTGTCCCAGAACAGCAGGTGGTTCTGCGAGAACTCGAAGTCGCGTACGCCCAGCGCGCGGGCCGCACCCACCCGGAGCAGGTTGGCGCCGGCGAACAGCCAGCAGCGCCCGCTCTTTTTCTGGTCGGTGGCGTTCCAGTCGTCGAGCAGGTGCGACACCGAGTGGTCGGTCGCCGTCACGACCGCCCGGTCCAGGGCCACCTCGTCGACCGAGGTGGTGGCCACCGCGTTCTGCACGACCCGATGTGCCGTGCTGGCTCCGAACTCCTTGGCCAGCTGCTCCATCGTCGTCGTGTCCAAGGCGCGCGGCATGCGACCCTCTTCCGCTGGCTAGGTGTGTTCTGACATGTCCTGGGTGCTTGACCCTACGCCGCTTCGCGGCCATCGGGACAGTGGTGACGGTGCCAGCCTGCTCGGCGAAATTCGCGTGCGCCTCGGGGTCCCCCACGCCACACTCGTCGGCCGTGACCGCCCACACCGACCTGCTGCACGACCTTCCCGCTCACGTGTCCATCCGAGCACTGGTGCGTACCGATCTGCCCGCCGTGCACGAGCTGTTGGTTGCATACGAGCGGCGGGTGCTCGGCGAGGCCCTCATCGACCTGGAGGACCTCGAGGCCGACTGGGAGCGGCCGAGCTACCTCGCCGCGCGCGACTCGGTCGGCATCTGGGAAGGCGATGCGCTCGTGGCGTTCGGCGAGGTCTATCGCGCGCGGCGCGCCGAGATCTGCATCCACCCGGAAGCGTGGGGACGGGGCATCGGGGCGGCGCTGGCCGACTGGTCCGTGCGGCTCGTGCGCGAGCAGGACGGGGACCGGGTCGGCCAGAGCGTTCCCGACGCGGACGGCGCCGCTGCGTCGCTGTTCCGGTCGCGCGGCTACGAGCCGATGTGGACCAGCTGGGTGCTCGGGCTGCCGCCCGAGGCCGCGATCGTCGACCCTCCGCTTCCGCGCGGGTACGCGATCCGGCGCTACCGGCCTGGTCACGACGACCGGGCGGCCTACCAGGTCGTCGAGGACGCCTTCGGCGAGTGGCCCGATCGCGATCCGTCGAGCTATGACGACTGGGCTGCCGGCGTCCTCGGCCGACCCGGGTTCGAGCCGTGGCAGCTGCTGCTCGCCGTCTCGGCCGACAGCGCCGCCCAGGACGGTGCGGGGCTGGTCGTGGGTGCCTGCCACCTGGTGATCTCCGGCGACGGGTGTTGGGTCAACCAGCTGGCGGTCGCCGGTGGGCACCGGGGCAGGGGCCTCGGGCGGTCGCTGCTGGCCGCGGCGTTTGCCGCGGGACGGGCGCACGGCGCTCTGCGGGCCGAGCTGTCGACCGACTCCCGCACCGGCGCACTCGGCCTCTATGAGCACCTGGGCATGGCAGTGACATCGGCGTTCACGCACTGGGCGCGTGAGGTCTGACTCGGGCAGCGGCTCGCCGGTGCGGCCCACGGGCCGCGAGGCAGGTAGGCTCGGTCCGGCGTCGGGCCGCGGTAGCCCCGGGTCCCACAGATAGCCGCTGCGAGCGGTCACGCGCCGTGAGGCGCTCCCGGCCCGACGCCAGCCTTCAGCTGAGCTGACCCATGCGTTCCAGGTCGGCGGCGGCCTCGAGCTGCTCGGCGGTGCTGACGAGTCGAGCGGCGGTCTCCGTCGATCGCGGCGGGTCCTCCTCGAGCTCGACCCGTCCGGCCGCGATCACCCGGACGAACGCGGCTGCTCGCTCCAGCGTCACGGCCAGGTCGGCGACCACGACGCCGCGCAGCACGGTGTCCGTCAGCTGCCGCACCTCAGCTGGTCCTGGCGGGTCCACGACACCGGCCACCACCTCGTGCACCGGCGTCCGGACACGCCCGGCCGCGAACTCAGCAGAGGCACCGGCGGGGTCGCGATGGACCCAGGTCTGCAGCAGGTACAGCCGCCACAGCGCCCCGGCCAACGAGTCGGCTGGCGCCCCCGCCCACAGCTGCGCCAGCTCGTCGAGGCCCTGGTCGGAGACGAGTCGGACCACCCGTTCGGCGACTTCGGCGTCGCCCCCGTCACGGGCGCCGCGCACCAGCAGGGACGCGACCCGGGCACCGGTCTCGGTGCTGCTGGCCGGATCCTTGCCACCGGGCAGGTCGGCAAAGGCCGCGGCGCCCGGCATCGCCGGGCGATGGTGTCGCGTGCGGTCCGGCTGGCCCATCCGGGCATGGTGCCACGCGGGCGGCCGTCAACCCCTGGCGGCGAGCAGGTCGGCGACCAGCGGACCGGCGATCTCGGGCGGGGCTTGGCCGGGTTCGTAGTTGTAGTCCTGGCCGATGCTGCTCATCGAGGTGACCGCGACCAGGTCGCGGACCCGGACCACCACCACCGCGTCGATGAAGGCGTCGACGCGGCTTCTCGGCACCGGTCCGGAGAACACGACTCCCCACGCCGCCGTGCCGATGGGGACGTCGAGCGCGGTCAGCGGCCGGACCTGGCCGACCGGCACGCGGTCACGCTCAACCAGCGCGCTGGCGCAGTCGCGGGCGTTCCCGAGCAAGGCGCCGTAGGCCCGGCTGGCGCTGCGGGCGTCGGCGAACCGCGCTACGACCTCTGTCGCCGTGGCCCGCCCCGCGGTCGCCGCAAAGTTGCGCTGCACGGACTTGATCGCACCGTTGGCCACCAGCGAGACCCGCTGGCACACCCAGGCCGGCGGGTCGCGTTCGCCGGAGACCGTACGCCGCTCGCGCCAGCCGGTCTCGGCGTTGAGACCGGGCAGCTGGCCGGCGGGTAGCAACGCCGCCCGCAGCCCGGTACCGCCCGATGGGGACGTCTCGGGCTCGGTGGGCTCGGCTGTCGTCGTCGTCGCCGACGGCGCGCTGGTGCCCTCGGCGGGGTCGCCCGAGTCGTTCGAGGTCTCGGCGCACGCGGTGAGTGCCCCGACCAGCAGCGCGGCCCAGATCCAGTGCCTGCGCCAACGCCCGTCCCACACCGCGTGGCCAGGTTCAGCGGTACGCGGCATCAGTCGACCCCTTCGCCGACGACCCAGTCCCCACCCCGGTCAGTGCGGTGGCAAGCGGAGCGGCCGTCAGCCCCACCTGCCAGGGCCGGGCACCGGTGGCCGTCAGTGCCGCGCCGACCGAGGCGGGGCCGACGACCTCGGGTGGTTCCCACGCGAGCCGGCGTACCCCGTCGGGGGCGAGCAGGTTCTCGGCCGGGAGCTGGTGCTGCTTGGCCAGCGCCGAGACCACCGCCCGGCACGCGGTGAGCCGGGCTGCGGCCGCCGGGAACCGCTGCTGCCACGACCTCGCTGGCGGCGGACCGTCTGGTGGAGCTGACAGCGGTGGCAGGTCGGCGTCGGCCAGGGCGCCGGCCCGGCCGATCGCCTTTTCCCACGCGTCGAGGTGGCTGCGGGCCTGCCGGTGGCGCATGCCACGCAATGACCGCAGCGCGCCCCGACTCGTGGGCATCGTGCGGGCAACCTCGACGATGGCGGCGTCGCTCAGCAGCCGGCCAGGGCTGATGTCGAGGCCGGCCGCGATCGCGTCGCGGGCCTGCCAGAGCTCGCGGACGAGCCCAAGAGCGCGCGCTCCCCGCACCCGGTGCAAGCCCGATGTCCGTCGCCAGGGGTCTATCCGTGTCGGCGGACCGGTGAACGACAACAACGCCTCGAACTCCTGCTCGGCCCACGTCTGCTTGCCCGCCTCGACCAGACGCTCCGCCAGCAGGTCGCGCAGCGCGAGCAGCACCTCGACGTCGAGGGCGGCGTACTCGAGCCAGGACCGGGGCAACGGTCGGGTCGACCAGTCGGCTGCGGAGTGCTCCTTGGCCAGTCGCAGCCCGAGCAGGTCCTCGACCAGGGCGGCGAGCCCGACCCGGGGCAGGTCGAGCAACCGCGCGGCGAGCTCGGTGTCGAACAGCCGCCGAGGCCTCAGGCCGACAGCCGAGAGGCACGGCAGGTCCTGGGAGGCGGCGTGCAGGACCCACTCCGGCCCAAAGAGCGCCTCGCGCAAGGGCCCGAGCTCGCCAGTCGCGACCGGGTCGACGAGAAACGTCCCGGCGGGCGCACGGCGCAGCTGCAGCAGGTAGGCGCGCTGGGAGTAGCGGTAGCCCGACGCGCGCTCGGCGTCGAGTGCCACCGGTCCGCTGCCGGCCGCGACCTCGGCCGCGACCTGCGCCAGCGTGACCGGGTCGACGACCACCTCGGGCACCGGCTCGGCCAGCCGCAGCAACGGGTACGGGTCGGGCTCGGCGGGGGAGTCGGGGTCGGTCTGGTCGGGGTCGGTCTGGTCGGGGGTGGCCCGGTCGGGGGTTGCAGAGCGGGATGCGGACGGCATCGACGTCACGTGCCCCGGCCACGGGTCGAGCGCGGTGGCAGCGGGACCACACCCGCGGGCACGGGTGGCAGCCCGGCCGTGCTGCACAGCAGGTCACCCCACGCCTCGACATGACTGCGTACGTCGGGGATGGGATCGGCCGCTGGGTCCTCGGCCGCCAGCGTCCACGACGCCCGCACCTCCACCTGTGCGGTGAGACCGTCGGCCTCGATACCACCGAAGCCCTCGGACAAGACGGCGGTCACCGTCCCGCTGGGGGCGACTGCCTGCAGCCGCCGCGCCTGCCAGGCGTCGCGCAGCCAGCTCCAGGCGACCGCGGACAGCAACGGGTCCCGCACCATCTCGGGGTCCACCTCGGCTCGGACGAACGTGACGCAACGCCAGCTGCCGTCCCACGAGTCGTTGCCACCCGGGTCGTGCAGCAGCACCAGCCGGCCGGTGGCGATCTCGCCCTCGTCGGTGGTGATGTCGGCGCCCAGCGCGGCGGCGAACGGGGCGATCCGCTGCGGCGCCGGCACGTCGCTGACCAGGACCTCGGCGCGAGGCGTCGCGCTGCGCGCGCGCTCCACTGCCGCGCGGAAGCGAGCAGACGAGTCTGCGTCGGCACCGTCCAGCTCACGTCTGGCGCCCATGCGGGCAGCGTATGCGCGGGTCGATCGGGGCTCGCCTCGACGCGCCGGTGCTGGCTGGGAGGATCGCCGGGTGGCCGACCCGACGGAGCACCCGATGGCCCGCGCGCCGTTCCTTGCGGCGTGCCGACGGGGGACTCCCGCGCACGTCCCGGTGTGGTTCATGCGGCAGGCGGGGCGGTCGCTGCCGGAGTACCGCCGCGTGCGGGCCGGTGTCGGGATGCTCGAGGCCTGCGCCCGCCCCGACCTCGTCGTCGAGATCACCCTGCAGCCGGTCCGAAGGCACGGCGTGGATGCGGCGATCCTGTTCTCCGACATCGTCGTGCCGCTGCGGGCGATCGGGGTCGACCTCGACATCGTGCCCGGCACCGGCCCGGTCGTCGCCGAGCCGATCCGCACCGCGGCAGACGTCCAGGCGCTGCGGCCGCTCGACGCCGACGATGTCTGGTACGTCACCGACGCCGTTCGCGGTCTGGTCGGCGAGCTGGGTGGTGTTCCCCTGATCGGCTTCGCCGGCGCGCCGTTCACGCTGGCGTCCTACCTGATCGAGGGGGGTCCGTCACGCGACCACGCGCGCACCAAGGCCCTGATGCACGGCAACCCCGAGCTGTGGCACGCCCTGCTCGGGCGGCTCGCCGACATCTGTGCCGAGCACCTACGGCTGCAGGTGCTGGCCGGCGCGTCGGCGGTCCAGCTCTTCGACTCGTGGGCGGGCACGTTGTCGGCAGCCGACTACCGGCGCAGCTGCCTGCCGCACTCGGCGGCGGTACTGGCTGCCGTAGCCGACCTCGGGGTGCCCAGGGTGCACTTCGGCGTCGGGACGGGCGAGCTGTTGGGGTCGATGGCAGAGGCGGGAGCCGAGGTCGTCGGGGTCGACTGGCGGGTGCCGCTCGACGAGGCCACCCGTCGGGTCGGCCCCGGCCAGGCGCTGCAGGGCAACCTCGACCCCGCCGTGACGATGGCGCCGTGGCCGGTCGTCGCCCGAGCCGTACGCGAGGTGGTGCAGCGCGGGGCGGCGGCGCCGGGTCACGTGTTCAACCTCGGCCACGGGGTGCTGCCGGACACCGATCCCGACGTGCTCACCCGCATCGTCGAGCTGGTGCACTCACTCCCGGTCATTCCGCCGTCGTCGAAGCCGGTCGAATCCCGGACGCCGGGCTGATCCGCCGGCGGTGCCACACCCACACCGGAGCGCCGAGCAGCGCGACCAGCAGCGCGAAGGGGAGCAGGGCGCCCACCGCAGTGCTCGCCAGCACGAACGCACCGGCCAGCGCGTCCCACCCGGCGCGCAGGCCCTCCACGAAACCCTCGGTCTGATCCGGCTCGACGGGCGCCGGCGCCTCGTCCGGCGTGACGACCTCGACCTCGAGGGTGGCCAGTGAGGTCTGGCCGGCAAGGACCTGCTGGCGGGCGAGCAACGACTCCAGGTCGGACTGGCGGTTGGACAGGACGCCCTCCAGCCGGATCACCGAGCCCAGGCTCACCGCCCGGTCGAGCAAGGCCCGCACCCGCTCCAGCGCGGCGCGTGCGCTCTGCACGCGACTGTCCACGTCGGCCACGGCCGTGGTCACGTCCTCGGCCTGAATGCTGCGCGCGCGCACCCGACCGAGCGCCGAGATGTCGTCGATCACCTGGTCGAAGCGGCCGGTCGGCACCCGCAGCACGAGGCGCAGCTCGCTCAGGCCACCCTCGGGACGGGCTTGCGCCGACTCGTCCGAGACGTACCCGCCGAGCCCGGCGACAAGGCTCCCGATCCTGTCGCGTACGTCCTCCGGGCGCTTGGCGACCAGCGACAGGCTCCCGGTGCGGATGATGTCGCGTTGCTCGAGCTGGGCCTGCGTCAGCTCGAGCGCGGACGGCGACGTGCCGCCGATCGCGGCAAAGGCTTGGTCGGAGTCCGTCGCGCCGGCGGCCGACCGCTCCACGCTGCCGGTCTGGGGGAGGTCACTTGCGGCGGTCCCATCGACCGCGGCATCGCTGTCGGCGCTGCCGCCGGCGCCGGTGCAGGCAGTCAGCACGGCGAGCAGGGCGGCCACCAATGCCATGGTGGCCCTGGTCGGTGCCGACGTGGCGGGTCTGCGAGTGGACATGGCTCCTCCGGGAGAGGCTGGCTGCGGGTCTGGGTGTCGATCCGACGTGGTGTCACCGGCGCCGGTTCCGCCACCGACCCGACCGTTACGCAGTTGTCATCCAGGTGTGAGCATGGCCTGCGTGAGCGAGCGACCTGCCGACCCCAGCGGTGGTTCCGCCAGGGCGGCGACCGTGGTGGTCGTCGGCGGCGGCATCGCAGGCCTGACGGTCGCGCACCGGCTGGCCACGCTCGGTGTCTCGGTCCGGCTGCTGGAGGGATCGCCTCGGCTCGGCGGCAAGCTCGCGCACGCAGAGCTGGCCGGCGTACCCGTGGACACTGGCGCCGAGGCGTTGCTCAACCGCCGACCGGAGGCCGTCGCGCTGGCCCGCGAGGTCGGCCTGGGCGACGACATCCGACACCCCGACTCGACGGCCGCCGGGGTCTGGTCGCGGGGGGCGCTGCGTCCGCTGCCGCCCACGGTGCTCGGCGTCCCGAGCGACCTGGCGGCGCTTTCTCGCAGCGGCGTGATCTCCCCGGTCGCCGTCGTCCGGGCGGGGCTGGAGCGACTGCTGCCGGGCAGGTTCGGTGCCTTGCCTACGCCCCGGGACGAGTCTGCGGACGATCCGCTGGAAGACGTGTCGGTCGGCCGGTTCGTCGCTGGCCGGCTTGGACCGGGTGTGCGCGACCGGCTGCTCGAGCCGCTGCTCGGCGGGATCTATGCAGGCAGCGCCGACGAGCTGTCCCTGGTCGCGGCGGCACCGCAGGTGGCGGCGTTGGCGCGTCACGGTGGGTCGCTGCTGGTCGCGGCCGAACGGTCCCGCCTGGAGGCCGGGGCGAAGCCGGCGGTGCCCGTCTTCGCCGGTGTCGTGGGCGGCGTCAGTCGGCTGGCGGAGTCGGTCGCTGCCGCGGCGGTGGCTGCCGGCGCCGTGCTTCACACCGGGGTGAGCGTGCGCGCGCTGGCCGCACGCGACCCTGCCAGCCCGGGAGCCCGCTGGCAGCTGGCAGTAGGTCGGGCCGACCTCGGCGAGCTCGTCGACGCCGATGCGGTCGTCATCGCGACTCCCGCCGCGTCGGCGACCCGGCTCCTCGCCGGCGTCGTACCGGCGGCGGCCCGCGAGCTGCGCCGCATCGACTACGCAAGCGTCGCGCTGGTCACCCTCGCGGTCCCGGCCTCGGGCGTCTGGGTGCCCCCGGAAAGGTCGGGGTACCTGGTGCCTCCGGTCGAGGGTCGCGCCGCCACCGCGGTGACCTGGTCGTCGAACAAGTGGGCCTGGGTGCGCGACCGCGCGAGCCGCGACCACGGCGGCGGCACGGTCGTGGTCCGCGTGTCGTTCGGACGGCACCGCCAGGCGAACGTCCTGCAGCGCGACGACACCGACCTGGTCGATCTCGCGGTCGCCGAGCTGTCCGACGCCTCGGGTCTGTCCGGACCCCTGATCGACGCGCGGGTGGACCGGTGGGGTGGTGCGCTGCCGCAGTACGCGGTCGGCCACGCCGCCCGGGTGGCCCGGATCCGCACCGCCGTCGAGCAGACCGCCGGGCTCGAGGTGTGCGGTGCCGCCTACGACGGGGTGGGCGTGGCAGCCTGCGTTGCCGACGGCCGAAGGGCTGCGGAACGGATCGCACGCTGGCTGGCAGCCCGGCCGGGCGGGGTCGACCCGCAGCGAGGAACAATGCGTGCATGACCAGCGCTGCGCCGTCCGCCAAGACCACCGCCCGCGAGATCAACGCGACCGTCCGCTACACGATGTGGTCGGTCTTCGCCGTGCGCGACCCGATCGGCGACCAGGACCGCGACGACATGGTGGCCGAGCTGCACGAGCTGGTGGATCGGCTCGCCGCCGCCGATGTGGTCGTGCGCGGGGTCTACGACGTCTCGGGGCTGCGGGCAGACGCCGATCTGATGGTGTGGTGGCATGCCGAGACGCCGGAGGCGCTTCAGGCTGCCTACCAGGCGTGGCGCCGCACCTGGCTGGGCAGCAACCTCGCGTCGGTCTGGTCGCAGCTGGCATTGCACCGGCCCGCGGAGTTCAACAAGGGCCACGTCCCCGCGTTCATGGCGGGCGAGGAGCCGGGCGACTACCTGTGCGTGTATCCCTTCGTCCGCTCGTACGAGTGGTACCTGCTGCCCGAGCAGGAGCGTCGTGACATGCTCGTGGAGCACGGCCAGCTGGCGCGAACGTTTCCCGACGTTCGGGCCAACACGGTGTCGTCCTTCGCGCTCGGCGACTACGAGTGGATCTTGGCCTTCGAGGCGGACGAGCTGCACCGCATCGTCGACCTCATGCGCGAGCTGCGGGCGAGTGGGGCACGACGGCACGTGCGCGAGGAGGTGCCCTTCTTCACCGGTGCCCGGCGCGACCTCGCCGAGCTTGTCGCCTCGTTGCCCTGACGGCGAACGGCTCGCGTTCAGGACGGACGGACCTGTCCCAGCGGCACCGCGGTGACCACTGCCAGGTTCTGGTAGCCGCCCTCGTCGGGGAGGTACGGCGGGGCGCAGGTGACGAGGACGAGCCGAGCGTCCCCCGTCGCCGAGAAGATGTCCTCGCGGGCAGCCAGGTCGGCGCGCGCCACCAGCTCGTTGTCGGAGACGGCGAACGTCTGCCGCGTGTGCGGCGACGACACGGACACGGGGTCGCCGGGATCGGCCTCCAGCAGCTCGGCGAACGGGCCGAGCCCCTGGGTCGTGGAGTCGACATGACTCGCCATCACCATCGCGCCGTAGCGGTCGCCGAGACGCGCTCCACCGTCCCACCACCCGGCCCGTTCGACGTCGTCGGGTACCCGAAGCCTGCCGCGGGGGCTGGTGGACGTGGCGCGGACGGCGACGACCGCGCCGCTGGGCAGCTGCAGCCGAGTCGGCCGCCAGGTGGGTGACTGGGTCTGGGCAGGCCGGGCCGCCATCGCGGTCACCCGAAACGACTCCGGCAGCGTCGGGAGCCCGCCCGCGGCTCGCCCAGGCGGGCCGGTGCGCTCGGCGGACTGGACCGGCGCCGCCGCTGCGTGGCCGGTGCGCGGCGGACCGGACGTGTCGCTCGCCGCGACGGTCCCGATCGCGAGCAGCAGCACCGCGGGCAGCAGCGCCAAGGGCTGCACCAGCCACCGGCTTAGGCGCCAGTGCGTCACGAGTGCCGGCGAGTGCGGCGCAGACCTGTCGCCAGCAACCAGGCTGCCAGGGCACCGGTCCCGGCCAGTGCCCACCAGCCGAGCGTGGTAGCCGCAGCCGGGGCCTCGGCATCGGTGCCGGCCGTCGGCCCGACCAGGCCGGCGGAGCCGGTCTTGATGCTGTCCGGTACGGCAGAGCCGCTGGGCCGCAGCGGGACCCGGTGGATCACGGCGTCCATCGACCCGTCCTGGGGTCGGCCGACGGCATAGATCGACGTGAGGGCGCGCGGCTCGACCGGGAGCGACAGGGGACCCAGGTATGCGGGACCACGCTGTCCGGTAGGCACCAGCTCGGCGCGGTGCTGTCCGGCCGTCACGTCGGCGGTCACGAACTCGCCGTTGGCGATGTTCTCGAACGCCACCTCACCGTCGAGCAGGAGGTCGGCCGGCGGCACGGTGGCGGTGTGCGCCAGCAGGACGCGACCCTTGTCGGCGGCAATCGCGTGCAAGGGCGCGCGGTAGGTCGTCACGACTGGTCGAGCCTGCGGCGAGGCGGGGCGGTGCAGCACGAGGTCAAGGCTCCGGCCACTGCTGACCGAGACAGCCACGTCCATGGTCCAGTCCGGGTTGCGCCCGGTGACGGTCAACGAGTGCTCACCGGCCGCCAGCTGGAACGGGCCGAGGATCGACGACTCCTCCACCCCGGTGCGCCGCCAGCGTCCATCCACCGCGATGGCGACCGAGGTGTCGGGCAGAGCCTGGACGACGTACACCTGACCGGGGGCGGGACTTCGCTCGGCTGGTGCTGCTGGTCCGGCGGCCACGGCTGGCGCGGCCAACGCGCCGGTCACCGCCGCCAGGGTCGCGGTGCCGATGCAGGTGGCGCGAATAGTGGCGTGCATGCTGCGGCCCTCTTACTTTCCGTTATGAGGTGATGACAATTCGAGGTCACCGGCGAAAAGTTCCGCAATTGTGTGACGCAATGGTCACCATGAGTGAGATATCCGCGGTGAATCATTGACATCATTCCACAGGCATCCCCGGTTTCCACTAGGCTCGGCATTTCCAGTCGTTGTGCTGATTGTCGTCGCCGGATCATCTCGGATTCGAACGGGTGAGGGACTTGACCGAGCCGGCGAGCAGGAGACCCCCGCGGTGGGTGTGGCCACGCACGGCAGCGACCGTGCTCGTCGCCGCCGCCGTGGTGGTGAGCACCGCCTGGGGCGTCGACCGGTGGCGTGACGACTCTGTTGCCGGGGCCCCTGACCGATCGGCGGTGGTGCAGCTGCCCAGGCTGGTCCCGTCACCGGGTGTCCTGGTCCGCAGCCGCGTACGGGCCGATGCCAGCCTGCGGGTCACCCAATGGATCCGTCCGGGCTCGGTGCTGCTGAGCGAGCTCACCCTGCGGGTGCTCCCGGCCCCAGGGGACGGCCCGCCGGCGGCGATCGAGCTGCGCGACCTGCGGATCAGGGCGGACGCCAGGGTGCTCGCCGAGCCAGTCGCCGAGCTGGTCAGCGGCCAGCGCGTCGCCGTGCCGTTCTATGGCTACGTCCGCGCCATCCGGCTGGACTATGTCCTCGAGGGAGCGGTCATCCGCTCCGAGAGCTCGGCGCCAGGACGCGGGCTGGCGCGGCTCAACCTGGTGCAGGTGGCCGGGCCCGGCACGGACCAGACCCATGTCTTCGAGACGCGGGTGCTCGAGCGGCGGGGCGGCTCGGTGCTGTCCATGGCGTGCGGCGACGTCACTGGGGTGCTCCAGTCGTGCGGACGCGGGGTCGCGCGCGGCTGGCAGACCAGCGTGCACGGTTCGGCGACCGCGCGTCCCGTCGTCTCGGTGGTCGATCTCCCCTCGGCGTGACGTTGCGGGGCGCGGTGCGTCGTGCAGGGCACCGGAGGACTGGCGGTCTGGGATGGACCGTCAGTGGGCGGCGTTCCGGGCTGACCGCGCCGATCAGGCGTCGGGCTCGAGGGTGAGCGCGATGGAGTTGATGCAGTAGCGCTGGTCGGTGGGCGTGGCGTAGCCCTCGCCGGCGAAGACGTGCCCGAGATGCGACTCGCAGGTCGCGCAGCGCACCTCGGTACGCACGCCGCCGAGCGACCGGTCTTCGACGTAGGTGACCGTGTCCGCGGCCAGCGGGTCGAAGAACGAGGGCCACCCGCAGTGGGAGTCGAACTTCGTGTCCGAGCGGAAGAGCTCGGTCCCGCATGCCCGGCAGCGGTAGACGCCGGCGGTCACGGTGTCGACGTACTCACCGGTGCCCGGGCGTTCGGTCGCGGCTTCTCGGAGCACTGCGTACTCCTCGGGGCTGAGCTGCTCGCGCCATTCCTGGTCGGTCTTCTGCACCTGCTGGGTCATGTCCCCAACGTACGGCGTGACCCCAGCCGCCTCACGAGACGGGGAGGCATAGCAGGCCGGCGGTGACGAACACGGGCAGGGCGCCTACGTTCTACCGTGTGGACGTGGCGGAGCAGCCGGTCGAGGTCCAGGTGGGCGAGCGGGTGATCCACGTGTCCAGCCCGAGCCGCGAGACGTTCGCCCCGCACGCGGGTGCGGCCGCGGTGACAAAGCTCGAGGTGGTCGAGTACTACGTCGCAGTTGGCGAGCAGATCCTGCGGGCCACGCACGAGCGCCCCACCACCTTGGAGCGTTGGCCCAAGGGGGTCTTCGAGGGTGCCAAGCTCGCGACCCGGATGGACAACCGTGGCGATGCCTTCTATCAGAAGCGGATCCCACAGGGGGCACCCGACTGGGTGCAGACCGCGCGGATCACGTTCCCGTCCGGACGTACCGCCGACGAGGTGTGCCCGACCGAGCCGGCGGTGCTGGCGTGGGCGGCTCAGATGGGGACCATCACCTTCCACCCGTGGCCGGTCCGTCGCCACGACGTCGACCATCCCGACGAGCTGCGGCTCGACCTGGACCCGCAGCCGGGCACCGACTTCCGCGACGCGGCCGTGGTGGCAGGGGAGCTTCGCGGGCTCCTGGACGAGCTGGGTCTGGTCGGCTTCCCCAAGACCTCCGGCGGTCGTGGGCTGCACATCTACGTACGGGTCGAGCCCCGCTGGACCTTCACCGACCTGCGGCACGCGGCGATCGCGACCGGTCGCGAGCTGGAGCGCCGCATGCCGGGGCGCGTGACCACGAAGTGGTGGAAGGAGGAGCGGGGCAACACCGTGTTCGTCGACTACAACCAGAACGCCCGCGACCGGACCATTGCGTGCGCGTACTCGCTGCGTCCTCGCCCGGGCGCACCGGTGTCCACGCCGCTCACGTGGGACGAGGTGGGCGCCGCCGACCCGGCCGACTGCACGCTGCGTACGGTTCCCGCCCTGGTCGCCAGCCGCGGCGACCCGCATGCCGCCATCGACGGCACCGCGCACGGCATCGAGACGCTGCTGGAGTGGTACGAACGTGACGAGCGCGAGCACGGGCTGGGCGACATGCCCTACCCGCCGGACTATCCCAAGATGCCGGGCGAGCCCAAGCGGGTGCAGCCCAGCCGGGCAAGGCGCCTGACCAGCGAAAACACCTGACGTTCGGTGCAGTGGGTGACTAGCACAACGCTGACTTACCGGAAACCTAGCCACGTGACGGTGCGACTGGACGACCTCTCCCGCAGCTTCGGACGCCACCTGCGGGCCGAGGGCGCCTCCGAACGCACGGTCACCATCTACGGCCAGTCGGTGCGCTTCTTCTCGGCCTGGCTGGCGAAACAGGGTCGGCCCGCGACGCTGGACGAGCTCACCCGGGCCGCTGTTCGGGAGTGGCTGGCGCAGCAGCAAGCTACGCAACGTCACTCTCTCGCTACCACTTGTGGATGATCCGCGGCAGCATGACGGGTTCACGG
>JACCWP010000128.1 GCA_013697585.1 Nocardioidaceae bacterium | reverse complement strand
GCGCAGGGCCTCGGCGATCCGGCGCGCGGCGCGGGCCGCGAGGACCGAACCGCCCCAGACCAGCGGGGTGGCGTCGGCGAGCGCGATCGCCAGCTCCTTGGCGGGGTTGTCGGCCAGGTCGCGAGCGGGCGAGCACTCGACCGCCACGGCGTCGAGGGCCGCGGCGACAGCGTCGGCGTCGACCGCTGGACCGAGGCCGAGCCGGTGCAGCGCGCTGAGCACCACGACGGCCACGGCCAGGCTGTCGTTGCTGACGGTGGGGAGCACGGTGGTCTGACGGCCGGCGGCGATGTCGACCAGGGGCGCGTGCGGTGGGCAGGCGACGAGCAGGGTGCAACCGCGGCGCACCGCCTCGCCGACTGCCGTGGTGGCCGCATCGTCTCCGCTGGTCGGAGCGAGCACCACGACGATGTCGAGCGCACCGGTCCACCCGGGCAGCCCCGGTCCTGGCCACGCCACGAAGGGCACCGGGCACCACGGCTCGAGCACGGCCCGCAACAGCCGTGAGTCGGCGCCCGCCACCACCATGGCCCGGGGTCGTCCGTCTGCCAGCAGGCCAGCAACGGCGGTGCCCGTCGAGTCGACCTCACGGCGCACCCGGGCTCCCGACTGAGCCAGCCACAACAGCTGCGCCTCGACGCCGCGCAGCGCCACCACGTCGTCGACCAGCGAGTCGTCGAACACCTCACCCGCCATCAGCGGCGCTCCCGGGCCGTCGCGCCTGGTCGATCAGCAGCACGGGGATGTCGTCGCGCACCGGGTAGGCCAACCCGCAGCCGCTGCACACCAGCTCGCCCGCACCCTCGACAGCCCCCTCGTCGAGGCGCAGCGGTGACCGGCACGCGGGGCAGGCGAGGATCGCCAGCAGGTCAGCGTCGATCTGCACGGGTACCTGCCTCCTGAGCGTTGCGGACCACGGCGGCGACGTCGTCGCGCGCGCTCGCCATGGTGTCGGCGTCGAGCCCTTCCACGTTGAGCCGCAGCAGCGGCTCGGTGTGCGATGCCCTCAGATTGAACCACCACGAAGGGTGACTCACGGTGAGTCCGTCCAGGTCGTCGATGCTGACGCCGGCGACCTGCTCGTAATGGGCGCGGACCGCCGCCAGCACGGACCTGGGATCGGGGACCCGGCCGTTGAGCTCGCCCGACGCGACGTAGTGCGCGGAGCCGGCCAACAGCCCCACCAGCAGCTCGGACAGCGGCCGCTCGCCCTCGGCCACCGCCGCGAGCACGTGCAGCGCCGCCAGCATCCCGGAGTCGGCGTACCAGAAGTCGCGAAAGTAGAAGTGCCCCGAGTGCTCCCCGCCGACGACCGCGCCCGTGCGTGCCATCTCGGCCTTGATCACCGAGTGGCCCACCCGGGTGCGTACGGGTATGCCGCCGTGGGCGCGAACGACCTCGGGCACGGCGCGCGAGCAGATCAGGTTGTGCACGACGCGGCCGCCCGGCTCGCCCGCCAGCGCCCGCGCCGCGATCAGTGCAGTGATCGCGGAGCCGCTCACCGGCTCGCCGCGCTCGTCGACGACGAAGCAGCGGTCGGCGTCCCCGTCGAAGGCCAGGCCCACGTCGGCGCGGTGCTGGCGGACGGCAGCCTGCAGGTCGACCAGATTGATCGGGTCGAGTGGATCCGCGGCGTGGTGAGGAAAGGTGCCGTCGAGCTCGAAGTACAGCGGCACGAGGTCGATGGCGAGCGGGCCGAGGACCGCGGGAACGGTGTGCCCGGCCATCGCGTTGGCGGCGTCGACGACGACCCGCAGCCGCCGCCCGGACACGGGCGCCAGCCGCCGCAGGTAAGCGCCGTAGTCGGCGAGCAGGTCCCGGTGCGCGATGCGACCCGGGCCGGCGAGCGCCGCAGACTGCCGAGCGCCTGACAGCAGCTCCTCGGCTCGGGCCCGGACCTGGCCCAGGCCGCTGTCGCCCCCGACCGGTCGTGCACCTTGCCGGCAGAGCTTGAGACCGTTCCAGCCAGCCGGGTTGTGACTCGCGGTCACCATCACGGCCGGCAGGTCGAGGTGGCCGGATGCGTAGTACACCAGGTCGGTCGAGGCCAGCCCGATGTCGACGACATCGACCCCGGCCGCGTTCACTCCGGCGATCACGGCGGCGCTCAGCACGGGAGACGACGTACGCATGTCGCGACCCACCACGAGCGCCGCGCGTGCGTCGACCAGCACGTCGACCTGCTCGGCGAACGCCCGCGCCAGCGCAGACACCTCGGCGGGTCCCAGCTCGTCCGGGACCCGCCCCCGGACGTCGTAGGACTTGACGACCTGGCCGAGGTCGACCCTGCGTGGCATCAGCGGTCGGTCGAACGCAACATCCGCAGGTGACCGCGGCGGCCGACCTCCACCGCGCCGCCGACCGGTTCCCGGCGCTGCCCCGCGGGCACCGGTCGGGCGGCCTCGCGCACCGCGTCGGCAAGAGCCAGCAGGTCGTCGTCGCTCGGCCGCCCCGCGTCGGCGCCAGTGGCAGCGAGCCGGACGACCTCCCAGCCCACCGGCCCGGACAGCCCGCTGGCGTGGGACTCGCACAGGTCATAACTGTGGGGCTCGGCGTACGTCGCGAGCGGGCCGAGCACGGCGGTCTGCTCGGAATAGACGTAGGTCAGCGTGGCACTCGCCCGACGCCCACACGCGGTGCGCGAACAGCGGCGGCCGGCACTCACAGGCAGACGCTACCGCCGTCCGATCGCCCGGAGCGGCGCGACCCGCGGTCGGTGCCGTGGCGCGGTGCCAGACTTCGGGGGTGGACGAGCCAACCAGGAGGCACCTCGCCCGTGGCGAGCCACGGCGGGACAGGCGCGGCCGCGGGTTCCGCGGACCGCTCGTGCTGCCGGGGCCCCTGAGCGGCGGCCGACAGGCGCGACGGCGCTCGCCCGCGGCAGCCTTCGACACGCTGGTGGGCGCTGCGGTGGACCGGCTGCGGGCCCACCTGCCCGGCGAGATCGACCACGTGCAGTTCGGAGTCGAGGAGACACCGCTGCTTCCCGACGACTGGACCGGCGAGGTTCCGCTGGCGACCCACGTCCGGGCGGACCGGGTGCGGGACGCGCGGGTCGTCGTCTACCGGCTGCCAATGTCCCAGCGCGTACGCGGCCGCGCCGACACCGCTGGCCTGGTGCTCGACGTCCTGGTCGAGGAGATCGCCGAGCTGCTCGGGCACGATCCCGACGACGTCGACCCCCGGCTTCGGCCCGCGTGATCGCGGTCAGCCCAGCGGGACGCCCGGAACGACCGCGGGTGCCAGTGCCGGCACCGGCACCCTGGTGAGCCCGGCGTCGAGGGGCAGCGCGGCAACCGACCCGGCGGCACGGAGCACGACGGTGCCCACCAGCGGGGCGGGCGCGCGGTCCGATCCGACGTCGGGCCTCAGCACCAGGTAGCGGGTCGACTGCGGTGCCGCCCCCGTCAGGTCGAGCTCAGCGACGTCGACGAGCTGCGCTGTTCCAGGGGTGATGTCGACGGTGTCGGTGCCGGTCACGGCGCCGTCGGCGGCGTGCCCCGTCACCGTGACCCGACGCGCCGCAGGGACGGGACCAGCCTGCCCCGGCAGCCCGGCGGCCAGCTGCAGCGCCAGCCGCGCACCCGCGAGGCTGCGCCCCAGGTCGACTGGCACGACCGCCGGTTCCGCCAGCTCCGGCCCGGCGACCCCGTAGGCGATGTCAGCGTTTGTGCCGGTGGCGGTGCCGGTCCTGCTGCGGACGCTCGCCGTGATCGGCTGCTCGGCCTCGACCACCAGTGCCGATGAACCGGGTCCGGTACCGCGCACGTCGGCCGGCAGCCGCACCGAGGCAACGCCGCCGGCAGGCACGTCCAGCTCGGTGTCGCCCTCGGTGGGGACAAATGTTCCACGGTCGTCGACCACCGACAGGTTGACCGGGGTCGCCACCTGCGATGCGTTGGCCACGACGAGCAGCGACCGAGGACCGTCCACCGCGACTCCCGCCAGCAGCACTCGCGTGGCGGGAGCGGCGGTCGCCGGGATCCACTCGCTGCCGAGCGGAACGAGTCCGCCGGACCACTCGTCCGCCACGGCCGCGACCACCCTGCCTTGGCTGGCCACGACTGCCGCGGACACCTCCTCCTCGCCGGCCACGAGCCCGCCGAGGGGCAACCGGACCGTCTCGCCCGCGCCGACTCGGACGCCGTCAGCACCCACCGCGTCGAGTGGCCCGCCGGTGCCGCCGAGGACAACGTCGACGACCGCGTCGCTCGCATCGACGTTGGTCAGCACCAGCGTGCTCTCCCGCAGGGTCGAGCTGCCGGCGCCGACGAACCACCACTGCCGCGCCGGGCCGTCGCACTGACGCACCGCGAGGCCCCCGCCATCGCCTTCGGGCAGCCGCTGCGCCGTGAAGGCGGCCGGAGCCGCCATGCCTGAGCCGGTGCGTGACCCACCGGGGCCCAGCGCCGGCTCGGTCGCTCCGGGTGGCAGGGTGTCGGTCCTCCAGTTCCCCGCGCTGTCCATAGCGGCGACCACACCCGCAGCGCTGCCGTCGGCGCGCGGGAAGGCGGCACACGCGGAGGCGTCGGCGCCCACAAGCCGGGTCACCGGCTCGGGCGGACCCGATCCGTCGGTCGCCGGGTTGCTGGCCGGGCGGTCGGCGACAAGCACCACAGCCGTCGCCGCGGCGACCGGCAACAGCGCGACCGCGAATCGCGACGCACTCTCGGCCCGGCCGATCATGGCCGCCTGCTGCGGGTGGGGGCGGCCAGCAGGACCAGGGCAACCAGGCCGGCAGCCTGGGCACCGACCCACCACCGGCGCGTCGACCCGGCTTCGATCGCGTCCGACGGGTCGAACTCGACGACGGGCACGTCAAGCGTCCAGGCCCGGTCGGCGGTGGGGGCGCCGGCGCGGACCAACCCCGGAGCGGCGTCGAGCGCGGCGGCGAGCTCGAGGTCGACCGGCGCGGGCACGTACACGTAGCCGACGCCGAACCCCGCGAGAGTCGCGACGTTGGCAGGCTGGGGTGCCACCAGCAGGTCACGTAGCGCCCCGGACAGGGTCGCCGAGCGCGCGGCGGGTGCGTACGGTTCCTCGCCGAGCCGCCAGCCGTCGTCGCGGACAACCGTGAAGGTGAGGCCGTCGGTCGGCCTCCCGTCCAGCAGCACGGCCGACACCTGTCCGGCAGCACCCGAGTCTCGCAACATGTACGACGGGACAGGCAAAGCGACCCCGCGGTTCAACGGGCCGTCGATCCCGTCGATCGCGGCCACACACGCAGCCACCGCCGGCCCGACGACAGCGGCGACGACCACGAGCGTGGCGACCGGCTGGGTGATGCCAAAGCTCCGCCCGGCAAGCCGCTGGCGCACTCCGGAGGCACCGACGGCTGCCGCGACCAACAACCCGGCCCACCACACGACCAGGCACCAACCGGTCCAGACCTCGGCGGGCGCGGCCGGCAGCGAGACGGTACGACCCGCACCCAGCGCGGCGAACCCGAGGCCGACGACGGCCACCACCCACGCAGACAGCACCGGCCCCCGGGTGTCCGACCGGGCCAGTGCCAACACGGCACCCACCACGATCCCGGCGCCCAGCCACCCACCGAGGGCGGCGGCGCCCGGCCCGCCGGGCTGGCCGAGTGCCAGGTCGAGCCGGCCGGGGGCGAGGGCACCGACCCCGGCGTCAGCGAGGCCGGCTTCCCACCACCACCCAGCGGGGTCGCGGAACCGATCGGCCAGCGACCATGGCGCCAGCAGCCAGGGCGTCGCGAGCACCGCCATCGCCGACATCGCCGCGCTCAGCGGTGGCGGTCCCGAGCGAGCCGGCAGGCTGGCCACCAGCAGCCAGGCGGTCACGACCAGCGCCAACGGGTACGCCACGGGCACCAGGGTCACCAGCACCGCCAGCGCCAGACCCGCTCTCGACCGGCGCATCCACACTGCGAGCCCACCGTTGGCCTCTGGCCGGGCCCGTGCCAGGTCAACCGCGCTCGCCGCAACCAGTGGCAGCCAGGCGGTGGCGAGGATGGTTCCGAGCCGACCCTGGGCCAGCGCGCCAGTCAGCAGCGGGGTGGTGGCGTAAGCCGCGGCAGCCCACACCCGTGCTGCGGTCCCGAGCGGCAGCCGGCGAAGGAACAGGTGGGCGCTCGCACCCGTCAGCGGCATAGAGCCCAGCATCAGCAGCGACACGGCCCAGCCGGGGTCTCCCAGCGTGAGCAGACCGGCCAGGGCCAGCACGGGGCTGTACGCCGGCGCGGACTGGAGGCTGCCGATCCCCGCCTCGTGCCAGGTCGCCGCGTAGTCGGCCCACCACGTGCCCGGCCCGTCGGGGACCGGAAGCAAGGCCCCACCCTGCAGCTCGCCGCCGCTCAGCAACCCGCGAGCTGTGATCAGGGCCAACCCGACCAGCACGACCATCGTGGCCGCCCACGGTCGCGCCGCCACCTGTTCCAACGGGGTGGGTTCGGGTGGCAGCGACTCGGCCTCGGCGGCGACCGGCCCAGACTCGTACGACCGGGACGGCAACGGTTGGCGTGAGCCGACCAGGCCGCTGACCGCGTCCGCCAACGTCGCCGCACCGGCGCGGTAGGGCCGGCTGACCGGCGGCAGCAGGTGGCTGACCCGTCCCGGTGGCACCCGAGCGGTGCGTCGGCGGGCGCGCCGCAGTCGCCACAACCGCAGCGGTCGGCCGTGCACCGACGCGGCCGCGTGCAGCTCGTCCCAGGCGTCGCGCGGGGCCTTGAGCAGCACCAGTCCGACGGCCCGCAGCAGGGAGCCGGCCAGCAACCGCCACCACTGCGGCACGAAGGCGGCCCCGCGGCAGTTGGCCAGCAGCACGAGCAGCGCCGACCGGCGACGGTGAAACCTGGGTCGACCCCGCATCGACCCGCGCGTTCGTAGCCCGTGGGCGGCGGCTTCGGCGTGGAAGACGAGCGCGTCTGGGACCACCCTCACCCGGTGCCCGGCCCGTGCGGCCCGCCACCCGAGGTCGAGGTCGTCGCCTGGGGTCAGAACCGGGTCGAGCCCGCCCAGCTCGCGCCAGACCGCGGCCCTGACCAGCAGTCCCGCGGTGCCGACCGCGAGCACATCCCTGGTGGCGTCGTGCTGGCCCTGGTCGGGTTCGCCAGGCTCGAGCCCGGTCTCTCGGCGCCCGGTGCCACCGATCGTCAGGCCGACCTCGACCAGCCGGCCCAGCGACGGCCACTCCCGGGCCTTGGGGCCGACCACGGCGACATCGGCGCGGTCGGCTTCGGCGAGCAACGCGGTCAGCGCGTCAGGGGCGGGGGCGCTGTCGTCGTGCAGCAGCCAGATCCAGCCGTCGACGGGAGGTGGGCGGTGGTCGAGACCGAGGCCAACAGCGGCGGCGAACGGCGCGTCGCCGGGCGCCGCCAGGACGTCGTCGGCGCCGAAAGCGGCGGCGCAGATGTCGACCGACTCGTCCGTGCTGCCGGTATCGACGACGACCAACGCGTCCGGGGCACGAGTGAGGGCTTCGAGAGCGGCGATGACCTTGGGCAACCAGCGCGCGCCGTCGTGACTGACCAGCACGGCCGTGACGTGGCTGTGCGCACGCTCGCGCTCGGCGATGCCGTCAGCGCGCGCGCTCAGACCGCGCGCTTCTTGAGCTTGCGCCGCTCGCGCTCGGACAGCCCCCCCCAGATGCCGAAGCGTTCGTCGTGCGCCAGCGCGTAGTCCAGGCAGTCGTCCTGGACGTCGCAGGTGAGGCACACCCGCTTGGCCTCCCGGGTCGAGCCGCCCTTCTCGGGAAAGAACGCCTCGGGGTCCGTCTGGGCGCACAGCGCCCGCTCCTGCCACAACAACTCGTTCTCGGCGTCTCCGTCGAGCACTTGGAAGTCCCGCACGGTCTGCCTCCTCGACCCACCTGCCCGCCGCCCCGGGCGGAACGACATGTGTGAAATTACATGCCTGTCAATGCCACGAAGTCAAGCCCGGGAGTGGTATCGGGTCGGATTCGTCCCGCGCAGACGTACCTCGCCGGTGCCTTCGAGACCCGCCTGGCGGGTCTGGAGCGGGACCCAGTCGGGGTGCGCGAACCGCAGCACATAGACAGATGGACTACACAAGTCCGCTGACACCAACCGGCGCCTGCCTGGGGCGCAATGCCCTCATGCCCCGGATGCCCTTGCCTGAACCGTGATCAATCAGGGCTGGCAGAGCCGCACGCGTCACGTCCCCGGCTCACCTGGCGGCGGCGGGGTCCGACGGACTTCGTCAGTAGCTGAACGTAGTCGCGGCGTCGTCTCCGATCCAGTCCCACAGCGGGACGGTGCCCGCGATCTCCGCATTGCTGACGAGGTTGCCCCCGTCGAGCTTGCGCGCA
>JACCWP010000113.1 GCA_013697585.1 Nocardioidaceae bacterium | reverse complement strand
CGCGCGCAGCCACCGCCCCTTTGGGCGCGCCCTCGACCGGGGCGCTAGCTCCCGCGAGGCTGGGCACCGCGCACGTGACAGCAAGCGCGACGGTGGCGACGCGGGCATGGCGATATGCGTGCATCGTTACTCCCCTGGAGCATGCTGGCTGCTGCGCCATTGTCCCGCCCTTCGTCCGATTCCACCGTTATGGGGATAGTTCGCGCAGGTCAGCCACGCAGGGTCCGACGTCGGCACAGCCGCGGGCCTAGTGCCCGGCCGGCCGGTTTCGTTGGTCACGTCAGGTCTTTGGCGAGCATCGCGCAGGTCTTGCCGTTGGCCTGCAGCAGCCGGCCGACCTCCTTGTAGCCGCGGGCGCGGTGGAAGGCGAGCGACCCCACATTGGGCGGGTCGACATAGACCTCGCAGACCATGAGTCCGGTCTGGCGACCGGAATCCTCGGCTGCGTCGTACAGCAGCGTCGCGATTCCGTGCCGGCGACGGCTCGGCGCGACCACGATGCGGTCCAGGTAGCCGAAGTCGTCGTGGCGGGCGCAGAACCAGCGGTAGTTCATCGAGTCGTACGCCGTGCCGGGACGCAGCACGAAGGCGAACCCGGCGACCACTCCGTCGTCGGCGACCAGGGCTGGATCAGTCAGCCCGGCAAGCCACGACAGTCGCTCCTGGTTCAGCGGGCCGACACCGTCGAGTGCTGCCTGGTTGAGCGCGAGCACCGCGTCGGCGTCGCTGGGCGCGTACGGACGGATCAGCACCGGCACATGGTGGCATTGAGACGCCTGCTGGCGGCCAGACCTGACGTGACAGAATCGATGCAGCCGTGTCGCCAGTGCGTCACACCGCAGCTTCGGTTCGTCACCCGTCGGGAGATCCACCATGTCGTCGACCACCGCCTCCATCGCCGACACCCTTGTGGTCCGGCACCGCGAGACGCTGGACGAGGCGCTCACCGCGATCCGCACCCGCGACCACTTTTCGGCCTATCCCGAGTCTCCGAGCCCGCGGGTCTATGGCGAGTCGGCGGCGGCCGAGGGCAAGGCGGCGTTCGAGGCGTTGCTGGGCAGTATGTTTCGCGTCGAGACAGCGGGAGCGGCGGGCTCGGTGACGACCGAGCGATCGCCGTACGGCATCGAGCTGGAGGTGGCGTACCCGCGCCTGACCGCGGCCGGGATAGACGCCCTGCTGGAAGCCTCGCGTCGTGGCCTCGTTGGCTGGCGGGACGCCGGTCCCGCGGTGCGTGCTGCGGTCTGCCAGGAGATCCTCGCCCGGTTGCACGCGCGGGTTTTCGAGCTCGCGCACGCGGTGCAGCACACCAGCGGGCAGGCGTTCGTGATGGCCTTCCAGGCCGGGGGTGCACACGCGCTCGACCGTGCTCTGGAGGCAGTGGCCTACGCATACGACGAGATGACCCGGCATCCGGCGACGGCGGTCTGGGAGAAGCCCGGGAGAGGCGACCCCGTGCGGGTGGACAAAACGTTCACCCCGGTGCCGAGGGGTGTGGGGCTGGTGATCGGCTGCCACACCTTCCCGACCTGGAACTCCTGGCCCGGGCTGTTCGCATCGTTGGCGACGGGCAACCCGGTCGTGGTCAAGCCGCACCCAGGGGCCGTGCTCCCGCTGGCGATCACGGTGCAGGTCGCCCGCGAGGTGTTGAGCGAGACCGGCTTCGACCCCGACCTGGTGGCGCTGGCTGCCGAGGCCGACGGTGACCGGCTGGCTGCCGACCTGGCGGTGCGCACGGAGGTCCGCCTGATCGACTTCACGGGCTCGAACGCCTTCGGGGAATGGCTCGAGCAGCACGCCACCCAGGCCGTGGTCTTCACCGAGAAGGCTGGCGTCAACACCGTCGTCATCGACTCGACCAGCGACTTCACCGCCATGTGCGGCAACCTCGCCTTCTCGTTCGCGCTCTACACCGGGCAGATGTGCACCGCGCCGCAGAACGTGCTCGTACCCGAGGCGGGGATCGAGACCGACCAGGGGCACAAGTCCTACGCCGACGTCGCTGCCGGCATCGGCGCCGCCCTCGACCGGCTGCTGGGCGACGACGCCAAGGCGGTAGAGGTCCTCGGAGCAGTCGTCGACGACGGGGTCCTGGCCCGACTCGAGGCCGCGCGGTCGCAGGGCCAGGTTCTGGTCGAGTCGCGGTCCATCGAGCACCCGGGCTGGCCCGAGGCGCGGGTGCGTACGCCGTTGCTGGTGGGGCTTGCGGTTGCCGACGAGGCCGTCTTTTCCGCCGAGTGCTTCGGACCGGTGGTCTACCTGGTGGCGACGTCCTCGACGGAGGTGTCGCTGCAGACGTTCGTAAGGACGGTGACCGCCCACGGCGCCATGACCGCGTCGGTCTATTCGACCGACCCACAGGTGCTCGACGATGCCAGGGCGGCCGCGCTCGATGCGGGGGTGGCGCTGTCGGAGAACCTCACCGGTCCGGTGTTCGTCAATCAGTCGGCGGCGTTCAGCGACTTCCACGGGACTGGAGCCAACCCGGCCTCGACGGCGGCCTTCACCGACGGCGCGTTCGTCGCCCCCCGCTTCCGGATCGTCCAGTCCCGCCGGCACGCCTGACCGCGTCCCCTCGGCTGACAGGTCGGCGGGGCGGCGGGGATCAGGGGTAGCGGATGTCGGTCGCCTCCTCGCTGGCTAGCCACAGCCGACGGGCCAGGTCTGGGTCGGAGGCCGCGCTCGACATGCCGACCAGACGTGGCGCACCGCGCGTCTCGAACGGCCCCCGCGGCCCGATGTAGGTGCCGCCCGGCAGCCCGCGTTGCGTGCCGGCCATGAGCAGCGGCCACGCACCTCGCGCGGCCGACTGCGCCACCACCTTGTTGAGCACGGTCATCGCCCGCGACGCGATGGTGGCACCGCCCATCGCCGGCCCGGCCTGCTGCAGCTCGGTCTCGGCGTACCCCGGATGCGCGGCAACGCTGGTCAAGGCGAGCCCACCCGCCGCCGCGCGTCGCTGCAGCTCCAGCATGAACAACAAGTTGGCGAGCTTGGACTCGCCATAGGCACGCCAGCGTCGGTACGGACGGGGATCGCCACCGGGCGTCAGGCTGCGCAAGTCGATGGTCGGGACGGTCCGGTGCGCGAATGACGACGTCGTCACCACCCGCGCACCGTCCGGGGTTGCAAGCAGCGCCGGCAGCACCAGGCCCGTGAAGGCGAAGTGCCCCAGGTGGTTCGTGCCGATCTGCAGCTCGAACCCCTCGGACGTGGTCTGCTTAGGCGTCGCCATCACGCCGGCGTTGGCAAAGAGCAGGTCAAGGCGTGCGTACGAGTCCAGAGCCTGGTCGCCCGCCCGCCGCACCTGCTCGAGGTCGGCGAGATCGAGCCGAAGCGTGCGCAGATCGGCACGCGGAACCACCGCTCGGATGCCGGTCACGCTCCTGGCGAGCCGCGGCTCGTCGCGCCCGGCGAGCACGACCGAGGCGCCGTGTCGGGCCAGCTGGAGCGCAGCCTGCTGGCCGAGACCGCTGCTTGCCCCGGTGACCAGCGCCCACGCACCCTCAAGCGAGGGGATCTGATCCGGCGTCCAGCTCATGGCGTGATCCTCATCGCGATGCCCACCCGGCAAGCCAGGTCGCCGTCGCCCTCGACCTTGACGTCGTCCCATCGGCGACGGCCGGCGTGCGTTCGACGCTCTCGTGCCAGGCGGCCACGTAGGCAGTCACGTCGTGCACCCCTGCACACTAGGCGGCGGGCTAGGGCTGCTCCCACCGACCGTCGGCCTTGGCTGCCTCGACCTGAGCGAGTCCCGCGGGGCGCATGCGTGCCTCAGCGATCAGGCGCTCGGCGGTCGCGCGGTTGGTCTGCGACCACGGGCTTCGGCGGCGACGCGGCGTGTACCGCTGCCGGTAGCTGTCGTCGTCGTGGCGGCGCGCCTGGCTGTCGATCCAGCCGTGGCACAGCGCGACCTCGACCGTCTCGGCATAGCTGGGCGTACGCATCGTCGAGCTCTTCTTGGCGATCACCAACCAGGCACCGGGGGACTCCGGGTTGGCTGCCAGCCAGGCGTCCCAGTCGGCCGCGTCGGCGAGAGTCAGGGTCGGGAGGTCGCCCGCCACACCCGGAACGTACGTGACCCTGACCCTGGTGACGAACAATGACGCTGGTGACGAACAAATGGGGACCGCTGGCGTCTTGTCAGCCGCGACCCACCGTGTGAGGGTGACCACACTCACTCCGCGCCGTGGGGCTAGCACCTGGGTTGGTGCCAGCTCGTCGGAGCGGGTCGAACGACAGGAGTCAGTTTGTGAACCGTCGTCTTCGCCAAGGTCTGGCCGGGGTATCGGTCGTCGCGCTCGCGGTCACCGCGGTCGTGGTCGGAGTCTCCGGAGGGGGCACCGCTCCCCGACAGGTGGCCAAACAGGGCAGCGAGGAGGTGCCCGGTGCGCTGGGCGAGCACCTCAAGCAGTTGAAGCGGGCAATCCCGGGTGATGCGGGCATGGCCGAGGAGGGCCCCGGATCGGCCGCCGAGGCCGCCTTCATGGAGCGCGCCTACCCCGCCGAGACGATCTCGGTGGGCAAGGTCGAGACGTCTCAGCAGTCGTTCCTCGGGGTCCAGCGCTCCACGCCCGACTCGATGCTGCGGGTCGGTGCCCAGTGGCGCAACGTCGGCCCGAGTCGCGCTCTCTACCCGGACACGCGGTTCCGCAACTTCACCAACTACGTCCCCAACAAGTACGTCGCAGGCGGTCGGACGACCGACGTGGCGATCGCCGACACCTGCGAGCGCGGTGACTGCCGCATGTACATCACCCCAGCCGGAGGCGGCGTCTGGCGCACCAACGACGCCATGGCGCGACCGGTCGACTGGAAGTATCTCGGTGGCCCGCTGGGAATCAACGCGGCCGGGTCGGTCACGATCGACCCCAACGACCCGTCGGGCGACACCATCTGGGTCGGGACCGGCGAGGCAAACATCTGCGGCAGCGGCTGCGTCGCGGGCGTCGGTCTATACAAGTCCACCAACGGCGGCGACAGCTTCGTCGGCCCGCTCGGGCGCGACAAGCTGAGCGGCAAGGGCATCGGCGAGATCGTCATCGACCCCCGCGACAACGGCACCATGTACGTGGGCACCACGACGGCGCTGCGCGGCATGTCGTCGGTGTGCTGCACCGGCGTCACGCGCCCGGTTCCCGGTGCGGCCAAGTGGGGTCTGTACAAGTCGACCGACCACGGGCGGAGCTGGGAGTTCATCCACAACGGCACGGCTCTCGAGCGCCGGTGCACCGGCTCCATGGACGAGTTCCTCAATGTTGACCCAGCCACCGGCTGCTCGCCGCGCGGCGTCCGGCACGTCGAGCTCGACCCCTCCGATCCCAGCACGATCTACGCCGGCTCCTACGCCCGCGGCATCTGGCGCTCTACCGACCGCGGCCAGAGCTGGGAGCAGATCAAGCCCTCACTGAACGACGCCATCATCCAGACCCGGCCCGCCTTCGACGTGGTCGCGCTGCGCAACGGTGACACCCGGATGTACGTGCACGAGGGCAACTTCGGCGTGCCGTACTCCCGGCTCTTCCGCAGCGACGACGTGGCCACCGGCGCACCGGTCTTCGCCGACCTGACCAGCGCCAACCCGGCCGACCCGGGCTATGCCACCTACAACCAGTGCGGTGGCCAGTGCTGGTACGACATCTTCGTCACCTCGCCGGACGGGCACCCGAACGTCGTCTACACCGGCGGCTCCTACGTCTACGACGAGACCGCAGGCATCTCCAACGCCCGCGGGGTCGTGCGGTCGACCGATGCAGGTGTGTCCGGCACGGACATGACCTTCGACGGCACCGACAAGGTGCACCCCAACGCCCTGCACCCCGACCAGCACGCCCTGGTCACGCACCCCGACAACCCGCGCCTGTTCTTTGAGGTCAACGACGGCGGGATCATGCGGTCGAACGGCAAGTTCAGCGACATCTCCCGCTTCTGCAACGACCGCGGCCTCGTCGAGCCGGAGCTGAGCCGGTGTCGCCAGCTGCTCTCGAAGGTGCCGGAGCGACTGATCGGCATGAACCACGGACTGAACACGCTCCAGTTCATGAGTCTGTCGGTGAGCCCGTTCGACTCCGACCTGCTGCAGGGCGGCACGCAGGACAACGGCACCTGGCAGACCAACGGAAACGAGACGACCTGGAAGAACACGATGATCGGTGACGGCGGCCAGTCCGGCTTCTCGGTCGGGAACCCGAAGTTCCGCTTCCACAGCTTCTTCGACGCCACCCCCGAGGTGCAGTTCTCCGGCGGCAAGATCGGCAAGTGGATCTACACCGCCGACCCGATCGCCTTCCGGCCGGGCACGCAGTTCTATGCCCCCATCATCAGCGACCCGGTGGTCCCGGGCACCATGTTCGCCGGCACCGGCGTCTCGGTCTTCCGGACCACGACGTACGGCATCGGTCAACGTTCCAGAGCAGAGGCCCAGCGCATCTGCAACACCTGGACCGGGACCTTCGAGAAGCGGTGCGGCGACTGGAAGCAGACCGGCCAGGTGCCGCTCACCAGCGAGGCTTACGGCGACCGCATGGGTACTGCGACATTGCTTCCGGCGGTCGCGGCCGTCGAGCGCAGCCGCGCGAACTCGAACACCGCGTGGGCCGCGACGAACACGGGCCGGGTCTTCATCTCGACCAACGTCGACGCAGCCGATCCGTCCGCTGTGTCGTGGAACCGGATCGACGACGATGCGAGTGTCGACCCGAACCGGTTCGTGAGCAGCATCTACGTCAACCCCAAGGCACCGAGGACCGCCTGGATCTCCTACAGCGGCTACAGCGCGACCACTCCGACGACACCGGGGCACGTGTTCAAGGTCCGCTACAAGGGCACCCGGGCGGTCTGGAAGGACCTGTCGGCCGACCTCAGGGACCTGCCGGTCACCGACCTGGTCCGTGACAACCGCACCGGCGACCTCTACGCCTCCACCGACTTCGGCGTTGTTCGCCGAGACGCCGACACGAAGCACTGGACGCTCGCGGCGGGCGGCATGCCCAAGGTGGAGGTGACGGGCCTGACCATCCTGCCCAAGAAGCGGATCCTGTATGCCGCCTCACACGGGTTGAGCGCGTTCCGGCTGCGGCTGTGACAGATCCGAGGCATGCGGGGTAGCGACTGGCGCACCCTGGGTGCGCTGGTCGCTGCCGCGCTGTTCGCGCTGCCGCTGCTGTTGCTGGTGACCGGCTCGTTTCGCCCCGACGGTGTACCAGCACCGGCCACCCCTGAGCTGTGGCCGGACCCGGCCAGCACCGGCTCGTACTCAGCAGCGATCGAGCTGGGTGGACTGGGGCGGGCCACCCTCAACTCGCTGGTGGTTGCCGTCGTCGCCGTTCCGTTGAGCACCCTGGTGGCGGCGTGGGCAGGGTTCGCGCTCACACGACTGCCGCCGCGGTCCAGGGGGGTGGTGCTCGGGTTGTGCCTGGTGGCACTGATGGTGCCGGTGACGGCCCTGGTCGTCCCGCGGTTTGCGCTCTACCGCCAGCTCGGGCTGATCGACACGCTGGTGCCGTTGATGGCGCCTGCGCTGATCGCGACGTCGCCGTTCTACGTGCTGGTCTACTACCTGGCGTTCCGGGCGGTCCCACGCGACCTGTACGACGCGTGCCTGCTCGCCGACGTGTCACCGATGCGTACCTGGTGGCGGGTGGCGATGCCGCTGGTGCGTCCGGTGACCGTGGCGGTCGCCGCCCTGACCTTCGTGCTGTCCTGGTCCAACTTCCTGGAGGCGCTGGTTTTCGTCTATGACCGGGAACTGTTCACGCTGCCCCTTGCGCTGCGCTCGCTCTCGACCCTCGACTCGACCGACTACCCCGTGCTGCTGGCGGGATCGGTGCTGGCGGCCCTCCCCGCGGTCGTGCTGTTCGGGGTCGCCCAGCGCCGGTTCCTGCACCAGTACCGTGGACCGGGGTGGCTGGGCCGATGAGGGCGCGGCGGTGGGGGGCTGCCATCGGCGCGGCCCTTGTCTGCGCCGTTGGCGCAGGGTGCGGTGCCGGGGCGGTGGGTGACGACGGCGACGCCGTCCGGGTGCTGCTGTTCGGTGAACCGGAGGAGCTCGGTGCATACCGCGAGCTGATCGACGAGTTCGAGGCCGGCTCCGACACCGAGGTCGAGCTGATCGAGGCGAGCGACCGCGACGACCTGATAGCCCGGCTGTCGACGTCGATCGCCGGCGGCGAGCCGCCCGACGTGTTCCTGCTCAACTACCGTTACTACGGCCAGTTCGCCGCTACGGGGTCGATCGAGCCGCTCGACGATCGGCTGGCCGCCTCGGCCGAGCTGTCGGCTGACGAGCTCTATCCCGTGGCGATGGACGCCTTCAACTGGCAGGGCGAGCAGCTGTGCCTTCCGCAGAACGTCTCCAGCCTGGCGGTCTACTACAACCGCACCCTCTTCGAGCGTTACGGCGTCGCCGAGCCTCCGAACGAGTGGACCTGGAACGATTTGCTGCAGACGGCAGTCACGTTGACCCGCGACGCCAACGGCAACCAGGTGATCGGCACCGAGTCCGACGGCGCGCAGGTTGTCGACGTCTATGGTCTCGGGATCGAGGCGTCGGTGATCCGGCTTGCCCCGCTGGTGTGGTCCAACGGGGGCGAGATCGTCGACGACTCCGAGCAGCCGACCCGCTTCACCTTCGACCAGCCCGAGGCGCGCGCCGTGCTGCGCGACTTCCTCGACCTGCGCCTCGCCTACGGCGTGGTGCCGACCGACGCCGAGATCGAGGCCGAGGACGACGAGACCCGGTTCGCGAACGGCGGACTGGCGATGTTGTTGTCGTCGCGGCGGGCAACGACGACGTTCCGGTCGATCACCGACTTCGACTGGGACGTCGCGCCGTTGCCGACCTATGGTCGGGAGGCTGGCATCTTGCACTCCGATGCCTACTGCATCACCAGCCAGTCGGTTCAACAGGACGAGGCATGGGAGTTCGTCGAGTTCGCGCTCAGCGAGACCGGGCAGCGGGCGCTGGTCGAGACGGGGCGCACGGTCCCGTCGAACATCGAGGTGTCCCGCTCCGACGCTTTCCTCGACAGTGGACTGCCGCCGAGCCGCTCGCAGGTGTTTCTCGACAGCATCGACGTCGTGCGCCCGGTCCCGACGATCTCGACCTGGCCCGAGATCGAGGACGTGACCACCTCGATCCTCGAGGACGCGCTCTACAAGGGAATGACCGTCGACGAGACAGCCCGGCTGCTCGATCAGGAGACGCGCGAGCTGTTCGCCCGCGGCGAGACTCCGTGAGCGGAGTCGCCCTCAGCGGCGTGCGCGTCGCGTACGGCGACCGGGAGGTGCTGCACGGCGTTGACCTGACGGTGCCAGCAGGCGAGCTGCTCGTCGTCCTCGGACCATCCGGGTCTGGCAAGTCGACGCTGCTGCGCGTCGTCGCGGGCCTCGAGCCGGTCACCGAGGGGACGGTCAGCATCGGCGGTCGCGACGTGACGCGGTTGCGGCCCGGACGACGCAACGTCTCGATGGTGTTCCAGAGCTATGCGCTGTTCCCACACCTGTCCGTCCTCGACAACATCGCCTTCGGGCTCGAGGTGCGTGACGTGCCCCGCCGGCGCGCGCGAGACCTTGCCCGCGCGGCGGCGCGTACGGCCGGGTGTGAGGCGCTGCTCGACCGGCCGCCCGGCGAGCTCTCGGGCGGCGAACGACAACGGGTCGCGCTGGCTCGTGCGGTCGCCCGCGAACCGGACGTGTACCTCCTCGACGAGCCGCTGTCGAACCTCGACGCCGAGCTGCGGGAGCGCACGCGCACGGAGCTCAAGGCCCTGCACGAGCGCACCGGCGGGACCATGCTGCACGTCACGCACGACCAGGCCGAGGCGATGGTCCTCGGCGACCGGATTGCCGTGCTCGGCCGCGGTCTGCTGGCTCAGGTCGGCACCCCCGACGAGATCTGGTCCGCCCCGGCGTCGATCGCAGTCGCCCGGGCTGTCGGCGCCCCGGCGATGAACGTAGTTCCCGCGACCGGGCCGTTCGCCCCCCCGCACGCCGCAGGCTCAGAGCACCTGCTGGTCGGCATCCGCCCGGAGGCGGTGCTCCTCGACTCCAAGGGCGTGTCGGCCACGGTGGAGCGGGTGGACCGGCTCGGCTCCGACGCTCACGTCCAGCTGCGGCTCGCCCACCCGGCCGGCGGCGACGACGCGTCGATTCCTTTGCTGTCCCGGGTAGCTGCCGATTCGCGCCCGCAGGTGGGGGCCAGAGTCCACGTCATCGTCGACACCGCGGCGATGCATGTCTTCGACGCCGCCACCGGGCGGCGGGTGGATCAGTGAGGGAACGCCGCGATCGGCTGCAGCTCGCTGTCATGTTGGCGCCGTTCCTGGTGGGCCTGGCCAGCCTCGTGCTCGTCCCCGCGGTGCTGACGCTCGGCCTCTCCCTGACCGACGACGACTTGATCCAGCCGGCGCAGTGGGTCGGGCTGGCCAACTTCCGCGAGCTGGTCGACGACGACATCTTCGCGATCGCCCTGCGCAATACCGTGGTCTTCGCGCTGATCGCCTCACCGCTCCGGCTGCTGGTGGCGCTCGGACTGGCCCTGCTGCTGCACCGCCGAGCTCGTGGCGTCGGGCTGGCGCGCACCACGGTCATGCTTCCCACCGCCGTGCCCGAGATCGCCTATGGACTGATGTGGTTGTGGTTGTTCAACCCGGTCTACGGACCGGTCAACCAGCTGCTCACCCTGGGCGGCACAGGCGGCCTCACCGTCCTTGGTCGCACTCCGCCGGCCTGGCTCACTGATCCCAACGCGGCGCGAGCAGCAATCATCGTCATGAGCCTGTTCACGGTGGGCGAGGCGTTCTTCGTGCTGCTCACAGCGCGGCTCGCGCTGCCGCAAGAGGTCTATCAGCTGGCCGCCGTCGAGGACGCCACCGGCTGGGACGAGTTCCGCAGGATCACCATCCCGTTGCTGGCGCCGGTGCTGCTGCTGCTCCTGCTCCGAGACACCATCCTCAGCCTGCAGCTCAACTTCGTGCCCGCGCTCGTCATCACCGACGGCGGGCCGCCTCCGTACGCGACGACGTACCTGTCCCTGTTCGTCTATCGCAACGGGTTCGAGTACCTCCGCTACGGCTACGCCGCGGCCGCGACCGTCGTCATGCTCGCGCTCACCGTGCTGGTGGTGCTGGTGCAGTGGCGGCTGCTGCGACGGATGCGGCGCACGTACGCGCTGTGACGGCGGTTGCCACGGGCGCGCTCAGCCCTCGTCGTAGCGACGTTCCTCGACCACCCGGTGGGTGCGGTTCTTCTGCGCCTGCATGAAGAAGCCGAGCACGATCGCGAGCACGCCGCCGAGGATCAGGATCCAGCCGAAGACGTAGCCGTCCAGCGCTGCGACGTCGACGTCCAGCGCGAACGCGAAGACCGCGCCCACCACGATGAGCAGGACCCCCACGCCGATACCCATGTCGCACCCCTCGGTCGTTGCCACGACTGCGCCGTGGCTCTGCGTCGACGGTAGCGGGGCGTGACCGCGGTCGCAGTCCCGGTGCGGCGACACGCCGGGTGGGCCGCTACCGATTCCTCGTGCTCGGCGGGCGTCGGCCCGCAGTTCCAGGGCCACCACTCGCCGCTGTTTCTCGCCCCACTCCGCCTGATGGGTGGCTTGATGGACGCCATCGGCGGCGGCTGGGAGCCTGTCGGCACCACGACCCTGCTCTCGTCGGGTCGCCTCGAGCCTCGCAAGATGGTCGGTTCGATCGACACGTCCGAGTTCGGGGTCGCTGTCGGTGGTTCGATCGGGTTCCTGCGGGGCAGCGGCCGACGATCGTGGTCTGATTCTCATTGCCGTGGGCCAACTCGATCGATCTGACAGACTTGGCCTATGCGTGTCTCGGCCAAGTCCGACTATGCCTTGCGGGCCCTGATCGAGATCGCCGGTCGCGAGGACGCCACGCCGGTGTCTGCCGAGGAGATCGGGCGGCTCCAGGGCATCCCGCACGGGTTCTTGCAGTCGATCCTCGCCGACCTGCGTCGAGCCGGCGTCGTGATGAGCCAGCGGGGCCAGGCCGGAGGCTGGAGGATGGGGCGCGAGCCCGAGGCGGTGACGGTGGCCGACGTGATTCGAGCCGTCGACGGTCCGCTGGTCAGCGTTTACGGGCTGCGGCCCGAGGCGGTGACGTACAACAGCAGTGCCGACGGCCTGCAGAAGGTGTGGATCGCGGCGCGCAGCAGTTTGCGCGAGGTGTTCGAGGGGGTCAGCATCCGACACCTGGTCGAGGGCGCCTTGCCACTGCGGGTGGAGCGGCGCACCGAGAGCGAGGACGCCTGGACCCCGCACTGACCCGGCGACGGCGATTCCACGGCTGCGCCAGCAGGCGGCAGATCTGGCCAGCAGGTTGATCGGGGCGTCGTCGACGAGGGCGGCGAGCAGGCGGGCAGTCGCACGGGGCGCGTGACCCCGTAGCGTCGAGACCATGCCGACGATCGAGCGCACAGTCGAGACCACCGCCGACCTGGACGCCGTCTGGTCCTATCTCAGCGACTTCACGACCACCACCGAGTGGGATCCTGGGACCGTCCAGACGGTCCGCTCGTCCGGCGACGGCGGCGTTGGCACGACCTACGAGAACACGTCGGAGTTCAACGGTCGCCGCACCGAGCTCACCTACACGGTGGTGGAGCATGCCGCGCCGCATCGGATCGTGCTGCGCGGCGAGGGTGCACAGGTGGTCGCGACCGACACCATGACGCTGTCGGCGCACGGGTCGGGGACCCGGGTGCACTACCGGGCCGTTCTCGAGTTCCGGGGTCTGCTCGGATTGGTCGGTCCGCTGATGTCGCTGCCGCTGCTCAACCGACCGTTCGTCAAGCTCGGCGACGAGGCTGAGCTCGGGATGTGCGACGCGCTCGCCCGACTCTGACCCGCTGGGAGCGCAGACCTCGATGGAGGGCACGTGCTGCGAGTCACGTGGCGAGCAGCGGGACAGGTCGATGCACGAGCCCTCCCAGCCCTGGCCGGCCGACCCTTTCATCTGCGCGGTTGCGTGAGCATGCTGTACGCCTGGTGGGTACGTTGAGACTTCACGTCGAAGGGATGTGTCCATGGCCGTATTCATGATCGAGCGGCGATACGCGGACCAGCTCGAGGTCAACGGCGACATCGCCGACGGGATCAAGCAGATCAACGACGACGAAGGCGTGCGCTGGCTCTACTCCTTCTTGTCCGCCGACAAGCGCAAGACCTACTGCCTGTACGAGGCGCCGTCGGCCGAGGCGATCGTGCGCGCAGCCGAGCGCGCCGGACTGCCGGCCGACGTCATCGTCGAGGTGAGCGAGACGATCCAGTCCGACGGGTCGAGGTCTCCGGTCTGATGCGTGCGGGAACCAGACCCTGAGCGGCGGCGTACATCGCGGCCTGGGTGCGGTTGTCCGAGCCGGTCTTGGCCAGGATGTTCCGCACATGATTGGCGGCGGTGTTGTCGCTGATGACCAGCCGGCCGGCGATGTCGCGGTTGCTGAGGCCCTCGCCGAGCAGGCGGAGAACCTCGGTCTCGCGGGCGGTCAGGCCATCCGGCATCCCCCCTCGAGACCCTGCGTCTGCATCGGTCAGGGCATCCAGCTGGCCCAGTACGCGTCGGTGGCCCAGCGGTTCGCCGAGGCTGCGCGCCTGGTCAACGAGCTCGGCCGCCCGACGAGCGTCCGCCTGGCTCCGCCGGAGGTGACGCGCGTGTGCTGCCAGGGTCAGCGCCTGGTGCACCGGGGCGGCCATCCGGGTGTCCATCTCGAGCGCCGCGGCGAACCACTCCTCGGGGGTCCCAGTGCCCAGCAGCGAGTCGACGGCGCCTAAGTAGCGGTCGGCGCTGCCGAAGACGGCGACGAACTGACCCGCCACCAGGTTGAGGCCGGCGTACTCCAGCAGTGGCCCGCGCAGCTGCCGCGCGGCCGCTTCGTCCTCCGTCGCCAGGGCGGCCTCGACCAGAAAGGCGAGGACACCGGGCCACTGCGCGGTCCGCTCGTAGCGGGGCAGCTGCTGGTCCAGCAGCCATCGGAGCAGCCGCGACGCCGGAGCGGTCATCCCCAGCTCGGTGTAGAGCGCCAGCAACCCTGGGGCCCAGTGGTCGGTCGGGAGCTCCTCGCCCGTGACCAGCCGGCGCACCTGCTCGAGGCGTCCGGCCTCTCGCCGCACCATGTAGGTCTGGACTCCGTACGATCCCTCGGTGTCGTCGGTGCCGAACGACTCGCCCATGTCCAGCAGACCCGCGCAGGTGCGCTCCGCGGCGGTGAACTGCCCGGCGACGAACTGCCGGGCGTACGCCATGCAGCCGGCCATGTAGCCGAAGAAGCCCTGCCCGGTGGCGCGGGCGGTGCGCACCAGGTCCCCGTACGCGCCGTCCATGCTGTCTGGATCACCACGCAGGTAGGCGATGGCGCCGCGGTAGTACGCCGCCGGGCCGAGCTGGCCCAGGTCGCCGGTGCGGTGGGCCAGGGCCGACAGCCGGGTGGCCCGCTCGAGCTTTCCTGGCGCGTCCCGCGGGCGCAGGCCTTGCCACAGGCTGGCCTGCAAGGTGTCCGCGAGCAGGCCCTCGTCGCCGACCGCCTCGGCCAGCTCGATCGCACGGGCGCCGTACGCACGCGCCTCGTCGGTGGAGCCCGTGAACGCGAGCGCCCGCCCGAGGCTCGCGGTCGCCCGCACGTAGTCGGGGTCCGCGGGCTGGCGGTCGATCGACGCCAACGCGGCGGACAGCAGCTCCACGGAGCGCTGCCCCTGGTGTCCGGGCCGCCACGCGGCTGCCTCATAAGCGATCGCACCCCGAACCGCGTGCCGTGGTGAGCCGTTGGTCGCCACGCGCTCGGCCAGCTCGCGGGCCCGGGCGAAGTCGGCGCCGAGCAGGTGGCTGCGCGAGGCAGCGAGCAGCAAGCTGTCCCGCTCGTCGGCGTCGTCGGTGAGCGAGGCCGCCTGCTCCAGGGAGCGAGCGGCGTCCTCGTGCGCCAGGCTCCGGTCGGCTACCCCGGCCGCCTCGATGAGGTAGCGCACAGCCTTGTCCGCGAACCCGAGCATGTGGGCACCGGCGTAGTGGTAGGCAAGCTGCTGGATGTCGCGGCCGGACTCGGGGGACCGGGTCTCGATCACCTGCGCCACGCGGGCATGCTCGTGGGCTCGGCGCGACGACGCCAGCAGGCCCAGCACGGCCTGGCGCACCAGGGCGTGCGGGAACCGGAAGACCCCGTCCGGGCCGGGTGCCGGCTCGACCAGCCCGAAGTCCACCGCGGCGTCCAGCGCCTCCAGGGTGGTGTCGTGCGTCCAGTCCGACGCCGCGACAAGCGTGCTCGAGTCGAAGTCCTCCCCGATGACCGCGGCCAGCTCGAGCACCTCACGGTGCGGGGCGGCGAGCCGGTCCAGCCGGCGTTCGATGGTGTGCCGCACGGACTCCGGCGCCCGGAAGTCCGCCCTGCGCAGCGCGGCCGGCCCACCGCGGGCCGCCAGGTCCCGCCACAGCTCGCGGAGGAAGAAGGGGTTGCCCCCGGTCTGGGCGCGCAGCTCCGCCGCGCACGCGCGGGCCCGGCTGGCCGAGACGTCGCCCTCGCGGATGAGGTAGTCGGCGACGTCCTTGGTGTCCAGCCCGGCGAGGTCGAGCCGCTGCACGCCGTCCAGTCGGTACAACGGGGTGATGGCGCGCTCGAGCAGCGGGGAGCGATCCGGTGCGGTGGTGCGGTGCGAGGCGAGCAGCAGGATTGTCGCGTCCGCCGTCTGTTCCACCAGATAACCGAGCAGCTGCAGGGCGGTGCTCCCGGCCCAGTGCAGGTCTTCGAGCACGACGACTAGGGGCCGCTGCGCGGCGGCCGCCCGGAAGGCGTCCACGGCGGCGTCGTAGAGCCGGCGTCGGTGCTGTGCGGCTCGCGACTGGCTCGGGTGCTGCCCGCACAGTGTGGCGAGTCGTTCGGCGAGGGGGGCGGCGTCGCTCCCACTGACCTCCGCGAGCGGGATCCGGCCGCTCACCAGATCGGTCGCCAGAGTCTCGATGGGCTGCACGAACGGCTGGTAGGGCGGCCCGAACTCCTCGCTGCAGCTGCCGAGCAGAACGGCGGCACCGCGCTCGTGCAGCATGGTGGCGACCTCGGCCAGCAGTCGCGACTTGCCCCCACCGGGATCGCCCCCGACGAAGACCGCCTGCCGGGCACCCGCCGCGGCCTCGCCCCAGGCCTGCTCCAGGAGTGCCAACTCCCTGCTGCGACCGACGAAGACCCGGTGCGCGGTCCCAGACCAGCGCACTGGCATGGGTGGTCCGGTCCAGCCGGGCATCGTGCCCCCAGGCTAGTGGTGGGTCGACGCGCCCGTCGATGACCAGATCTGACCATACGGCGGTCCGGCGCAAGTCACGCAGTTTCGGTCATGCGCCCGGCAGTGTCGCTTCGTACCGTCGAGGCCAAGTCGACGGCTCACCATCGTTCAGCCGCGGCGAACGCAGAGGGAGCTCTCATGACGACGCAGACGATCGATGCCTTGCAGACCCGGGTGAGCGGCCCGGTGATCACCCCCGAAGACCAGGGGTACGACGAGGCCAGGAAGGTCTACAACTTCATGATCGACCGGCGGCCGGCGGCCGTCGTCCAGTGCGCCAGCACGTCCGACGTGGCGGCCGTGGTCCGGCACGCGGCGGAGACCGGCACAGAGCTCGCCGTCCGGGGTGGCTCGCACAGCGTCCCCGGTTTCGGAACGGCGGACGGTGCTCTGGTCGCCGATCTGTCCAACCTCTGCGCGGTGAACGTGGACCCGACCAGTCGGACCGCCGCCGCTGGTGGCGGCGCGACCTGGCAGGGATTCAACGAGGCCGCCGGGGCGCACGGGCTCGCGACCACCGGCGGCATCATCTCCACGACCGGGGTCGGCGGCCTCACCCTCGGGGGCGGGATCGGCTACCTTGCCCGCGGGTACGGGCTGTCCTGCGACAACCTCCGCTCGGCCCAGGTCGTCACCGCGGATGGGCAGCTGGTGACGGCGAGCGAGGGCGAGCACCCGGATCTGTTCTGGGCGCTGTGCGGCGGTGGCGGGAACTTCGGGGTCGTGACCGAGTTCACCTTCCGGGTGCACCCGGTGGCCGAGATCTACGGCGGGCCGATGTTCTTCGAGCTGTCCGACGGGGAGGACGTCCTCGCCTACTTCAACGAGTTCATCAAGACCGCGCCGCGCGAGTACGGCGGGTTCCCCGCCTTCCAGATCGCGCCACCGCTGCCGTTCGTGCCCGAGGACCGCGTCGGGGAGCCCTTCGTCGCGGTGGTGTCCTGCTGGACGGGCGCCGCCCACGATGGCGAGAGAATCCTGCAAGGCTTCAGGGACGTGGCGAACCCTGTCGCCGAGCACGTCGGCCCAATGCCCTACACCGCGCTCAACAGTGCCTTCGACGCGCTGGTGCCCCGGGGCCTGCAGCACTACTGGAAGGCGGCGTTCGTGGGAGACCTCTCGACCGAGGCGATCCGGACCCACATGGAGCACGGCTCGCGCGTGCCGGTGGTCAACTCCACGGTGCACCTGTACCCGATCAACGGCGCATGCCACGACGTGGCAGCCGACGCAACCGCGTTCGGGCACCGCGACGCCACCTACGCGACGGTCGTCGCTGGCATGTGGCCGGACCCGGGTGACAACGAGGCGAACACCCGTTGGGTGCAGGACTATGACGCAGCGATCGCCCCGCACTCGCAGGGGGGCGGCTACGTCAACTTCGCCTCCGGAGACGACCAGTCGAAGGTGGCTGCCAACTACGGCGCCAACTACGCCAGGCTGCAAGAGGTCAAACGTCGTTACGACCCGGACAACCTGTTCCACCTCAACCAGAACATTCAACCCTGACGACGGGGCCTCGGGATCGCGACCCTGGCGCGCGACGACGACGTGACGCTGGTCGACTCCTCGCTCGCTCGTCGCGGTCCTTCGGTCAGGGACCCGTTCGCCCGCACCGGCCACCCTGACCGGTCCGCGACCGGCAACCTGGACGCTGCGCGCCTGGGTGGCGTGGCGGCGCGGCCGATCTGGTTGCGTGCTCACGTGCGGTGGTAGCGTCCGCACAGCCTCGATCACGTTGTGTGCCAGGGAGGGAACCGATGTTCGTTCAGGTGCTCCCGGGGCGCGAGCTCATGGCCCAAGACGCTGACGAATGGGGCGCGTTCCGGCCGGACATCCTCGCCAGTGTGGCAGCCGAGCACGAGGGCGGTGCGTACACGAGGGTGCTCCACTTCACCTCCGACGAGGCCGCGCGCGGGGGCGAGCTCAAGGAGATGCCGCCGGCGTTGCGGGCGCAGATGGAGGAGATGAACTCGCGCAGCATCGGCGAGCCGGTCTTCTTCGACCTGCGCGACCCGTGGCTCGCGTCCTCGTAGCCGAGGCAGCGAGCGCGCAGTGCCGGTCATCAAGGCTGACGGCGACATTCGCGCCGCCGTCGTCGGGTACGGGCTGGCGGCATCCGAACTGCACTGCCCGCTGATCGCGTCCACCGCGGGGATGGTGGTCAGCGCGGTCGTGACCGGCAACCGCCAGCGGGCCGAGGCAGTCAACGAGCGTTACCCCGATGCCCTGGTGGTGCCGAGCGTGGACGAGCTGTGGTCCGCAGTCGACGACCTGGATCTGGTCGTGATTGCCAGCCCCAACCGCTCCCACGTACCTGTTGGCCTTGCTGCGATGCATGTCGGGTTGCCGGTGGTGGTCGACAAGCCGGTCGCGGCCTCGGTTGCCGGCGCCCTCCGGCTGCGCGAGGCTGCCGAGCGTGCGGGGGTTCTGATCAGCGTCTTTCACAACCGCCGTTGGGATGGTGACGCCCTTACTCTCGCCCGGCTGCTCCGCGAGGGCGCTGTGGGGCGGGTGCACCGGTTCGAGTCGCGATACGAGCGCTGGCTTCCCGAGGTGGACGCCGAGGCGTGGCGCGAGAGCGATGACCCCGAGGACGCCGGTGGTCTGCTGTACGACCTCGGCAGTCACCTCATCGACCAGGCACTGACCCTGTTCGGTCCCGTCAGTGCCGTCCACGCCGAGGTCAGCCTGGTCCGGCCGGGCGCTCGAGTCGACGACGACGTGTTCGTCTCACTCACCCACACCAGCGCGGTCCAGTCCCAGCTGTGGGCCTCCGCCGCCGCGGCCGACGCGGGTCCCCGGTTCCGGCTCCTCGGCGACGCGGGCGCGTACGTGAAGTACGGCATGGACGTGCAGGAGAAGGGCCTGCGGGAGGCCGACGCACCCGGTCAGCCGGGATGGGGCGTCGAGCCCGAGAGCGCCTGGGGACAGCTCGGCACCCCGGGTGCGGTTCGGGCCGTTCCCACCGTGCCCGGCGCGTACCCGGACTACTACGCCGGCATTCGCGATGCCTTGCGACAGCACGTGCCGCCGCCGGTGACCATCTCGGAGGCGATCGCCGTCATGGCCGTCATCGAGGCGGCTCAGCGCAGCGCCGTCGACGGCGGCACTGTGAGCCTGGACTCCAACCCCAGCTGACGCTCGGCTGTCAGCCCTCGCAGTCCACGGCCACCTCCACGTCGCAGGTGTCCGTGCCGCCGCCACCGTTTCCGGTGTCGGTTCCCCCCCGGCCCACGATCGTGTCGTCGCGGGCGACACCCTTCAGCGTGTTGTCCGCAGCGTCGCCGAGAATCCGGTCGGAGTCCTCGGTCCCGGTGGCGTTCTCGATGCCTGGCAGGTTGTCGGTGCCGGCCCCGGTGGTGGTTTCCGCCGCGAGGTCGATGACCACCGGAGCCTGGAAACTGGAATAGTCGACCTCGTCGACACCTGTTCCCCCGTCGACGGTGTCGTCGGCGCGGGTGTAGCTCCAGTCGGGTGAGAGCAGATCGTCGCCACCGAGGCCGGTCAGCCGGTCGGCACCGTCCCCGCCGGAAAGGGCGTTCGGCCCGTCCGTCCCGGCCAGGAGATCGTCGCCGCGACCCCCTTCGGCGTCTTCGACCGCCGCGATGACGTCGAAGCCGGCACCGGTGGCGAAGCCCGCGGCGAGGTCGACGTCCACCGACTCGTTCCGCTCCTGGTACGACACGGTGTCTCGTCCCGCGCCGCCCACGATCTGGTCGCTGCCGCCGGCGTCGTCGGTCTGGTCGGGCGCGAGGGTGTCGTGGCCTCCGCCTCCCTGCAGGTAGTCGTCGCCGTAGGCGCCGGACACGTAGTCGTTGCCGCCGCGACCATTGACCCGGTCGTTCCCCTCGTCGGCGCCCAGCGTGTCAGCTCCCGGCCCACCGACGAGCCGGTCGTCGCCCTCCTCGGCCAGCAGGGCGTCGCCCCCACCGCCGTCTGCCACCGGGCGGCCCGGGCCCTCGGCGTCTGCCCAGAGAACGTCGTCCCCGGAGCCGCCGATGACGAAGTCCCTGCGGTACGTCGTCACGAGGTCGTCGCCGCCGCCGTAGACCCTGTCTCGACCCGCCTCGCCGTCCAGGAAGTCCGCCAGCGGACCGCCGCAGATGACGTCGGGGCCTGGTCCGCTCCTGACCCGGTCCTCGCCGTCCAGGGCGACGATCACGTCGGCACCGGTCGTGCCGACGATCTCGTCGTCGCCGTCGGTGCCCACGATCGTCGCTGCGTGGCCGGCGCACTCGGGCGCGACGGCGACGTCCCCGCTCGCGTCGACGGCTGCCCCGGCAGGGCCTACAGCCATGGCGGTGAACAGTGCGCTGAGAACGAGCGCGGTCGTCTGCATGCGGCACCTCTCGATGGTGACGAGCCGAGTCTGGTCGCGTCTGCTAGGCCCCGCAAGGGCGATGTACGTGGCCTGTCGCCAATCAGCTCGGCGCAGTTCGTGAGCCGCGAGCGTGCGGGGCCGTTTCGTCAACGACAGGGGCGTGCAGGGTCTCGATCATCGTGGGCGTCGTCGTCGACGACCTCGAGCTGACCAAGTACCACACGCCGGCCGGCCGGCC
>JACCWP010000274.1 GCA_013697585.1 Nocardioidaceae bacterium | reverse complement strand
GGGTTCCGTGGTCATCGCTGCCTCCTCGCCGCCATCCCCCGGCGGCAAAGTAGACCGCTGCCCGACCATGCCTGTCAACAACTCGCATTTAGGGCGAGCGCCGACAGGGGGCGGTAGCGGCGGGTGCGGCGTGCCTGCCCTGCCATCACGCCTGACCGACCCGATCTGGGACCAGGTTCGAGCCCTGATCCCGCAACCCGACGTCCACCATCCGCTGGGCTTTCACCGGCCGCGGATCGGCTTGAGGAATGTCCCGCTCCATGGTTCGTCTTTAGGATCGATCCTCGGCTCGGTCGAGAGTTCGGCTCCTCAACGCCGACGAGCCAGGAGGACCCTGCGAGTCTGCAACGATGATCGTGTGGTGAGCGCAGTCGCGGTGCTGTCGGACATTCACGGCGTGCTTCCCGTGCTGGAGGCGGTCCTCGCCGAGCCCGAGGTGCGCGCCGCCGATCTGATCGTCGTCACCGGCGACCATGCATCCGGTCCGCAGCCCGGCGCGGTTCTCGACCGTCTGCTGGCCGAGGGCGAACGGTTGCGGCTGGTCCGGGGCAACGCCGACCGTGAGCTCGTCTCGCTTCGACGCGGTGAGGACATCGAGATCCCCGACGACGTCACCCCGTGGGCCGCCGCGCAGCTCACCGGGGCCCAGGTCGCTCTGCTCGCGGACCTGCCGCACCCACTCGTCCTCGACGTCGCCGGGTTCGGCCCCGTCGTCTTCTGTCACGGAAGCCCCCGTCGCGACGACGAGATCGTGCTCGTCGACTCTCCGCTGACTCGGTGGCAGGCAGCCTTCACCGAGCTGGCCTCGCACCACCGCACCGTGGTCTGCGGCCACACCCACATGCCGTTCTCCCGGCTGGTCGACCGACGTTTGGTCGTCAACGCCGGCAGCATCGGCATGCCGTACGGCCGCGCGGGTGGGAGCTGGGCGCTGCTCCACGACGGCGGAGTATCGCTTCGTCACACCTCGATCGACGTTGACGCCGCCGTCGAGGCCGTGGTGGCGGGCTCGCAGTACCCGGATCGGCAGTCCTGGGCCAATGAGTACCTCCGTGCCGCCAACAGCGATGCCGACGCGATAGCGGCGTTCACCCAGCCGGGAGACCGCCCCTGAGGTGTCGCTGAGGCCACCGGGAACGACGTAGATCGTGGAGGTGCCCGACGCGGACGCGGTCGCCGCGACTCAGCCGAGGATTCTCTTCGAAGAACTCGCCGGGCCGTCTCGAGCTCGCGTCCAAGCTCGGCCTGAGCGGTGCTTGCGACTGCCCCCGGTAGGGCAGCATCACGTAGGCGTGATTCGGGTTCGCAGCCGCTCGCTGAGCTCGACGTCATGCGGTAGCCGACTCAACTCCTCGGCATCGACGAGCACGCCCTGTTCCCGGAGGATGCCGGCGAGGTACGCCCAGTGATCCGCCTGCATGTCGGCCTGAGAATGGCTGCCGTACGGCTCGTCCGGTCCTACCACCGTGCGAGCGTTTGACTCGATCTCCTTGACTGACGTCCGACGCCAGATGTCAGGCGGGCCGTGCGCAGCCCAGCCTCGGTCGTCGAGCAGGGTCAACCGACGACCGTCATCGAGGACGGCCAGATGTAACGCCGAGACCGACATCTCGCGAGGGTCGTCCAGGTATGGTCCGGACGTGGTCGGGGCCACCGCCGGTTCAACACCATCGGGAGCCGGGCCATCGACAACCGGGGCGTCGCGGAGTTCGGCAGGCATGGTTTGGTCGTCAATATCAACCACGGTCACGAGGCGAGTCACAGCGGCCATACCACCGCATCTTGTCACCGCACCGAAGCCATTTGCGCTACTCGTCCAGCAGCTCGCACGGGTGGAACAACCACTGGCCTAGCGCGGAGTAGACCTCGAGCCCGTGTGCGTTTTGCGGATCCGCCTACGCTGCCTGGCGCAGCGGCAGGTGGACTGGTCTTGACTGAGGTCAGCCGTGCGTGAGGCAGAATTCGTTGCCGTCGGGGTCGGCCAGTTCGACGGCGCCGTCTCCGGCGCTGCCGAGCCGGGTCGCCCCCAGCGTGACTAGTCGGTCGATCTCGGCTGCCAGGTCGCCGTCGGCCAGGGTGAGGTCGAAGCGCTGCCGGTTCCTCCCGTGCTTCGGCGCCTGGGGCGGGCCGCCCCAGGCGACCTTGGTGCCACCGTGCGGGGACTGCACCGCGGTCTCCTCGTCCTCATCCCACACCAGAGGCCACCCCAGCGCCTCTGCCCAGAAGAGCCCGACCTGCCGGGTGCCGTCGCAGGCGAGCTCGCCGAGGAAGCCGCAGCCTGCCAAGAACGAGCTGCTGGGCTCGATCACGCAGAACTCGTTGCCCTCGGGATCGGCCAGCACGACGTGTCCCTCTTCGGGGCGCTGGCCGACGTCGAGGTGGCCGGCGCCGAGCTCGAGCGCCGCCGTGACCGTGTCCTGCTGTCCGGCGGGGGTGGTGCTGGTCAGGTGAAGGTGCACCCGGTTCGGGCCGACCTTCTCAGCTCCACTCGCAACGAAGCGCAGGCCGACCTGGGTGTCGGAGCCCGGCAGCAGCGCACCGTAAAGGGGCTCTACGCAGCCAAGCGTGGTAGCCGCCCTCTGATCGGGGTGGTCGGTTGAGTCTGCCAGTCGACGCCGCAGTGCAGCAGCAGCCGGAGCCGGTAGTTGGCGAAGTTGCGGAAGCCGTGCCCGATCCGCTTCACCTTCTTGATCAAGCCGTTCATGGCTTCGGTGGGTCCGTTGGACACGCCGCCGGTGTCGAAGTACGCGAGCAGCTCGGCCCGCCAGGAGTCCAGGGTCCGGGCCAGCCGGGTCAGCTCGGGGATCTCGTGGTCGGCCACGGCGTTGAACCAGGCCAGCAGCCGCCGCTCGGCCTGCTGGCGGGTGGTGGCCCGGTAGAGCAGCCGAAGGTCCTGGGCGGCGATCCAGGCCCGGGCGACCTGCCGGTCGTGGTCGCCGGCGTCCAGTCCGGCCAGCATCCGTTCCCAGGAGCGTTCGGTGTGGTGGTCGTGGCCGCGGCGCAGCAGTCGACGGATCCCGAACAGCGGGTCGCCCTTGCGGCCGCGATGGCCGAGGGTGTCGTGCTGGACCCGGCGGCGGACCTGGTCGACCGCGTCGAAGCCGAGCCGCACGACATGGAAGGCATCCAGCACCCTGGTCACATCTGGAAGGGTGCTGCGCAGCGCGGTCGCGTAGCCGCGGAACGGGTCCAACGCGGCCACCTCGATGCCGGTGCGCCAGTCGTCATCACGGGCCAGAACCCAACCAGACAACGCCGAACCGGACCGGCCCTGCACGATGTCGAGCAGTCGAGGTCGGCCATTGAGGGCGACGATCCCGGTCGCGAACACCGTTCCGGCCGTCGGTGTCGCAGCCAGGAACGCGGTCTCGTCCACCCCGAGCGCGTGCACACCCTCGAGCCGGTCCGGGTCGTCGACCAGCGGTGCGCCGTACTCGCGCACTGCCGCCATGATCGTTGCCCAGCCGACACCCATGTCGGCGGCCACCGCGGTCACCGTGTGCCCGTCCTGGCCGACCCGGCGACACGCCTCCCGACGGGCACGCTCGGTCCACGACGCCCGCGGCCGGATCTGCTCACTGGTCTCGGTCCACGTCACCCTCGGACACCGCGGCTCGCCGCAGCGCCAGACCCGCTTGACCCACACCAGCCTCACCGGCCGACCCGCCGAGGGCAGATCACGGACCCAGCTGGGCCGCCGGTTGTGCAGCTTGGCCTGCACCCCGCACGACGGGCACCAGCCCTGCTCGGCAGTCATCTCGACCGCCTGCTCGACCTCACCGTCATGCTCGGACACGGCCAACACCCAGAACCCGGACAAACCGAGCATCGCCGTCGTCGCGATAGCGTCGTCACGCACCTGGGACCTCCTGTGATCGATGGCTTCAGACACCTCGATCGTGAGGTCCCAGGTCTGCTGCACAGCCCAGGCCAGGCACTACGGCGTGGCGCGATCACCACGCTTCGTTGAGAAGAGCCGCGATGAGGTTGCGCGAGGGGGCCGGCGGAAGCATCGATCGTGACCCGGTGGCGGTGATCCACGCCGCCCTCGACGCGGGCGAGTCGATGGCGGAGCGGACCGCGTGGAAGATCTGCTCGGACAACCGCTGGTGGTCGGCGTTCGGGAAGAAGA
>JACCWP010000073.1 GCA_013697585.1 Nocardioidaceae bacterium | reverse complement strand
CCGCCGCCTCGCATGTGGAGAAGGAAGGGACGTTCACCCAGACCCAGCGCATGCTGCAGTGGCGAGAAAAGGCCGTCGAGCCACCGGGTGACTGCAGGTCCGAGCTGTGGTTCCTCTACCACCTCGGCCGGCTGGTCCGGGATCGGCTGGCCGACTCCACGCAGGAGCGCGACCGGCCGATCCAGGCCCTCACCTGGGACTACCTGCCGCACGACGAGGACGACGAGCCGAGCGCCGAGATCGTGCTCAAGGAGATCAACGGCTACGAGATCGCCACGGGTCGACCGCTCTCGACTTTCCTGGAGCTCAAGGACGACGGTTCGACGATCGGCGGCTGCTGGATCTACACCGGTGTATTCAAGGACGGCGTCAACCAGGCCGCTCGGCGCAAGCCAGGGCGGGAGCAGTCATGGGTCGCGCCCGAGTGGGGTTGGGTGTGGCCCGCGAACCGGCGGATCATGTACAACCGGGCCTCAGCGGACCCGGAGGGCAAGCCCTGGAGCGAACGCAAGGCCTACGTCTGGTGGGACGAGGAGGCCGGCGAGTGGACGGGGCACGACGTACCCGACTTCCAGAAGGACAAGCCTCCGTCGTACCGGCCGCCGAAGGGGGCGTCGGGCCCCGACGCCATCGCCGGGGACGATCCATTCATCATGCAGGGCGACGGCAAAGGGTCGCTCTACGTTCCCCAGGGACTGATCGACGGGCCGATACCGACGCACTACGAGCCGGTGGAGTCACCGTTCCGCAACCCGCTCTATCGACAACAGTCCAACCCGACGCGCAAGGAGTACGCGCGGCGCGACAACCGGATCAACCCGAGCCCGCCGGAGGAGCATGGCGAGGTCTTCCCCTACGTGTTCACCACGAGCCGGCTGACCGAGCACCACACTGCCGGCGGGATGAGTAGATACCTGCAGTACCTGGCGGAGCTACAACCGGAGATGTTCGTCGAGGTGTCCCCGGAGCTTGCTGCGGAGCGGGGCCTCGAGCACATGGGCTGGTGTCACGTCGTCACGGCGCGTGCCGCGGTGGAGGGGCGGGTCATGGTCACCGACCGGCTCACCCCCCTGAGAGTCGAGGACAGGGTGGTGCACCAGGTGTGGTTGCCGTTCCACTGGGGCGCCGGCGGCATGGTCAGCGGGGACTCCGCGAACGACCTCTTCGGGATCTCCTTGGACCCCAACGTCTTGATTCAGGAGAGCAAGGTCGGTACCTGCGACGTCCAGCCGGGACGGCGGCCCTCCGGTTCGGCGCTGCTGGAGTATGTCGCCGGCTACCAGCACCGAGCAGGCATTGACGATGACCACCATGCGCCGATCGTGACGGCTGGGCCGGGCGTCGCACATCACGGTGATGCGGCTTCGAGTGAACGGAGTTCCTCATGATCGGGAAGAACAGTCTCTTCGGACCGATCGACCCAGCACAAGAGGCGGGTTATTCCGATCCTCCCGCACGCAAGGGATTTTTCACCGATACCAGCATCTGTATCGGCTGCAAGGCATGCGAGGTGGCGTGCAAGGAGTGGAACGAAGTTCCCGACGACGGGTTCAACCTGCTCGGCATGTCGTACGACAACACCGGCTCCCTCAACGCCGACACCTGGCGACACGTCGCTTTCATCGAGCAGCGCAAGCCTCTCGGGACCCAGGAGCCCGGCCTCCGGCAACCTCCCGTGAATCTAGGGATGCCCTCGGTTGGCCCCGCGGTCGAGGATGGCACCATCGCCACCCTGACCGAGGAGAGGCCAGACTTCCGTTGGTTGATGTCGTCAGACGTGTGCAAGCACTGCACCCATGCGGCCTGCCTCGACGTGTGCCCCACGGGTTCGCTGTTTCGCACCGAGTTCGGCACCGTCGTCGTACAACCCGACATCTGCAACGGCTGCGGATACTGCGTGCCCGCTTGCCCCTACGGCGTCATCGAGCGACGGCAGGGAGACAGCGGGAAGAAGAACGTCGGAATCGCGCAGAAGTGCACTCTGTGCTACGACCGGCTCGACTCCGGTCAGCGGCCGGCCTGCGCGCAGGCCTGTCCGACGGAGTCGATCCAGTTCGGCGATGTCGACGAGCTTCGCGAGCGCGCCAACGCCCGGGTGGAGAAGCTGCACGAGGCCGGCGTCATGGACGCGCGGCTCTACGGCAACGACCCGAACGACGGAGTGGGTGGTGCCGGCGCGTTCTTCCTCCTTCTGGACGAGCCCGAGGTCTACGGTTTTCCGCCGGACCCGGTGGTGACCACGCGTGACCTGCCGCAGATGTACGCCCGCGCCGTTGGGGCGGCGGTTGCGCTGTTTGCAGGCGCCGCTTTGTCCTTCATGGGGAGTCGCAAGTGACTACTGACACATCAACTCCTGAAGAAGTGAAGGAAGAGCTCGGTACCACCGCGCTCCCCGGCTCAAAAGGGGGGCGAGGGCGTCGACGAGGCGCTGGTCGTGGCGAGCAGGCGATGGTGCCCGAGGCTGAGTTCACGTCGTACTATGGCCGCCCCATCGTCAAGGCTTCCCCGTGGGAGGCCGACATCCCGGCGTACCTGTTCGCCGGCGGAGTGGCCGCAGGGTCTTCACTGCTTGCGGCTGGCGCTGACCTGACCGGCCGGCCGGCGCTGCGCCGTACCGGTCGGCTCGGCGCGATGAGTGCGCTGACGTTCAGCATGGGTGCACTGGTGCACGATCTCGGCCGGCCCGAGCGATTCCTCAACATGCTCCGCACCGCCAAGCTGACCTCACCGATGTCCGTCGGCACGTGGATCTTGTCCGGCTACGGTCCCTTCGCAGCGCTGGCAGCCGGTGCTGAGCTGGCGGAGATGCTCCCGTTCGGCCAGCACAGTCGGCCGCTCCGGCTGCTGGCTGCCGTTGGCAGACCGGCAGGTGTCGTCGCGGCGGTGGGCGCTCCTGCTGTTGCGGCCTACACCGCCGTGCTCCTCGCCGACACGGCCACTCCTTCTTGGCACGGCGCCTATCGTGAGCTCCCGTT
>JACCWP010000037.1 GCA_013697585.1 Nocardioidaceae bacterium | reverse complement strand
GCCGTAGACCGGCAGACTGGCAGGAATTGTCGTGTCGCAGTCGTTGCAGGCACATGTGGCCGTTAAGTTCTCTGCGGACGCTTGGACCGCCTTGCGCGGCGATGGCCCGCGACTCGCCTCAGCAAGCTTGCCGTTGGGGGCAAGCACTTGATGAAGAGAGCGCCAGTGCTGTCAGTGCTCGGTGCGTCAAAGTGGGCGGAAAGAACCAGGCAACCTTGGTCAAGCCCTCGCCTGGTCCGGTCGCCACCGCGGGCTCGACGTCGCCGTCGTGGCGTCGCGCTTCGCGCCTGCGGTCAAGCTCGATCGCATACGCGCACTGGGCGCCGGATTGGAGCTAGTGGACGGCGACCACGAACTGGCTCGCGAGCGGGCGGCGGCCATCGCACGACATGACGGCATCCGGCTGCTTGAAGACAGCCTGGACCTCGAAACGTGCGAGGGCGCGGCGACCATCGGCTTGGAGATGCTGGACACGTAAGCGGAAGGACCTGTGGGACACCGTCCCGCAGGTCGAATCGTGATCCAGCAAGTAGGTCAGCCGGAACCGAGTGAGCGTTCGTTGCCCGCCGACCAGCTTGGCTGAAGCCACTCACCGACCAAGTTCGCCGCGATGAGCGTCTTCCCATCCGATCCCATTGGAGGACGTCGCTCGCTTGACTTAGCGCGACTAGGACTGTCATCGGCGATGTGTGGCTCGGCTGCAGCTCGTGTCGCTGTCCGCCCTCTGTGACGATGTGGTCGGAAGGCGCCGTTTTCTGCCACGCCGCCCGCGTTGCCGTCGACACGCGTCCAATTCGGCTGCTCTTACTTGATCGGCGGCGGACTCACCAACTCCACCTCAAGTAAGAAGAGCCGCTAGCCCAAGGCTAGTTGCTGGTTCCACAGCTGCGGATGATGCTCAGTACCAGGACCTGTGTGACGGTGAGCAGCTCACGAATGCGCACTGACTCGTCAGGACCGTGTGCCAGGCGCACGTCTCCGGGTCCGTAGTGCAGTGTGGGTATGTCATGGGCTTGGTACAGCCGCAAGTCGCTTCCGTAGGGTGCCCCGCGTTCACGCGGCCACGAGGTGCCGGTAGCGTCGGCATGCGCTTCGGAGACGACGCCGCGAAGCGGATGGTCGGGCGGCAGGCTGCCCCCCGCGAACTGCCCACCCGACCAGCTCACCCGAGGTGGGTGGTCCCGGAGAAAGCGGTCCTGCACGGCGAGGTCTCTCACCTGTCGTTCGAGCTCTGTCCTCGCCGCGACTGGGTCCTCGGCGATACCGATCCCCATCCGTCCTTCTGCAACGAGCACGTCGGGGACGCTGCTGGCCCAGTCGCCGGCGCGGAGGCGCCCGATGGAGATCGGGTAGGCCACGGGATACTCACCGAGCAAGTGCTCGACGGTGCGGTTCCGCCGTTCCTGCAGCTCGTGGAGGCCGCAGTGAATGGCGACGTAGGAGTCGATCGCGCTCCGACCGGCGTACGACGTGCTGGCGTGCGTCGCGAGTCCGGGCACTTCGATGGTGAACGTCAAGGCTCCTGCGTTCGCGGTGGTCAGCGTTCCGCTCGTTGGTTCGGTGATGATGCAGGCTCGACCGGTGTGGCCTCGTTGCAGGGTGCCGAAAGCGCCGAGTCCGCCGTCCTCTTCGCCGATCACGAAGTGGAGCGCGAGTGGGTCGCGCAGGACGATTCCCGCCTTCTTGATCGCGGCGAGGGCGGCGAGGTTAGCCGCGACGCCGGCCTTCATGTCGCAGGCGCCGCGGGCGTGGACTCGGTGGGCGGTGGTCACCGGCTCGAATGGTGCGCCGGACCACTTGTCGAGGTCGCCGGGAGGCACCACGTCCACGTGTCCTTGCAGGATGAGTGCGGGATTCGCAGTTTCGCCGGGCCAGGTCCCGACGAGGCCCCACGCCTCGTCTCTTGTGCTCTCCACCCCGGGAAAGTCGGGCTCCCGGCCCAGTGAGTCGAGCTCGAAGGGCCAGAGGTCGACGTCGAGGTCGAGGCGGTGCAGCTTCTTGGCCACCAGGTGCTGGATCTCCGACTCTGCGGCAGAGCCACTGATGCTCGGGACCGCCAGCAGCTCAGTGAGCAACGAGACGGCGTGGGTGCCGTCGATGGCTTGCAGGGCGTGCGCTTCCGCACGAGTGAGGCCGGGCATGTGACGGCTCCGTCGAGTTCGTCGGGTACGAGGTCGAGTTCAGCCTAGGGATGCTCATTCGACCGGTCTATTGCGATCCATTGCGACAGATGGTGCAAAGTTGCGTAGATTGGTCCGCAGATGCAAAGAAAGCTACAGTGTTGGCATGGACCAGCTTGACCACGCGATCATTGAATGTCTGCTGGCGGACGGCCGCGCGACGTACGCCAAGGTGGGCGGCGTAGTCGGGTTGTCGGTCGCGGCGACGAAGAGACGCATCGACCGCCTGGTCAGGGAGCACGTGATCAGGGGCTTCACCGCGGTCGTCGACCCGCAGGTGCTGGGTTGGAACCTGGAGGCACACGTGGAGCTGTTCACCACTGGAACGGTGCCGTTCCCAACGATGCGAAGGGACCTCGAGGCACTGCCTGAGGTGGCCGAAGCGTTCACAGTCGCGGGCAAGGCCGACGCCGTTCTGCGGGTGGTGGCCGGCGATATGATGCACCTCGAGCGCGTCATAAGTCGCGTGCGTGGACTCGGCTACGTGCAGCAGACCGACACAACGTTGCTACTTTCCAGACTGCTGCACCGCCCGATGGCCGACCCCACCGCCTCGTCCCCTGCCAATTCCTGGTCTGAGACGCGAAACGTGCAGAGAGGTGCAGGCTGAGTCTCCCAGATGCGGAACGGTCAGCGGACGTCGAGCAGACCTCGACATCGCGGCCGGATCTTGTATCACAAGCGGCCGCATACGAGAATCTCATCAGGCCGTTCAAGCACCCGTGACGCGCCCAGATCGTTCGCCGTAAGGTTTCGGCCACAACCTGAGAGGTCTACGCCACAGCGACTACGGTGAGCGGCCAAGACCAGCAACCACATCCCGGTGACCACCCGCTGACTCGGTACGCCGCGCCATCCTCAGTGGCGCCGACCTGTCGGCGGGCGCCAAACCGACCGTGGCCGTCCGTCATGACGGAGACAGCAAACCACTGCTGTGGTCGGCGCTTTCGCCGGCCGGAGCGCGGTAGGCGCCGAAGAACCCGCGCACCTCGCCCAGCAGGCCGTCCGCGTCCGCCGCGACGAA
>JACCWP010000029.1 GCA_013697585.1 Nocardioidaceae bacterium | reverse complement strand
CGCGCGCCTGGGCAGTCACGGGCATCGTCCCCCGCTAGCCGACCTCTGCGTCCCGCCCCCTCGACAGGCCGTTCTGGTTTACGGACAGCAAGCTCTGCTCGCGGACCTCGACGTTGCCGAGCACCGTGTTGCTGTCGGTGATAATGATGGACGACTGGTCCAGAGCGCTGACGTGCCCATCACCCGGTTGCGATCGAAGAGGAAGATGGTCAGGTTGTTCTCGACGCCCTTCACGTCACCGCGGATCGTGTTCCTCCGCGCGGAGAGGAAGGCTTGGAAGGGAACCGTCACGTTGCCGCGCACCTGCGAGTCGTTCAAGACGCAGAACTGCCCCGCCGGCACAGCGATGTCCTTGTAGGTGCCCGGCGGCAGCGTGCCCACGCACGGCGTCTCGCCGGCGACCGCCGCTGGCGCCTCCACCAGCATCGCCGCCAGCGCCACCAATGCTCCCAAGCCGTACATGCCCCGCATGCCGCCTCCCCGTCTGCCGAAGCCGTTGGCCGTCGCAAACACGATCGGTTTCAGGGTGCAAAGGTTTGGCGGCGCGCGTCGTCCAGCGCACGCTCACCTCGACGTCGGAGCGCTTGGCGACGCGTCGGCCACTGTCGGGCCGCTCGCTGCGGCCGGGGTCATGCCCGCCATCACCTTCTGCATGACGCGCACGCGACCCGCCCGCGGGAGGGTTCGAAGTGAGCTCGTGAGCAGCTTGGACAGCGCACCCGGCGCGACCGTTGTGCGCCGGCCGAGCGCGGCGAGCGCGCCCTCGGCGACCGTCTCCGGCGTTACGGTGGCCCCCATCTGCATGTGGGCCCGGGTGGCGAAGGCGCTGTCGACCGGGCCGGGCGCGCAGGCCAGGACATCGACGCCGTGGGGCTTGAGCTCGACGCGCAGCGCCTCGGCGAGCGTCTGCACGTAGGCCTTGGTCGCGGCGTAGTTCGCCGCTCGCGGAACGCCCTGGAAGGCGACCAGCGAGCTGAGGAGCACGAGCCCCCCGCGGCCGCGCTCGGCGAAGCGCTCGGCGAAGTGGTGGCTCTGAGCCAGGAGCGCACCGCAGTTGACGTCGATCATCCCGAGTTCGACATCGAGGTCGCCGGCCAGGAACGGCCCCGATGTGCCGAAGCCCGCCGACGCGACGAGCAGCCCGACGTCCACCCCGCGCGTCGCGTCCTCGACGGCCTCACGCCCGGCGCGCGTGGCCAGGTCGGCGGCGACGACCTCGGTCGCGACGCGGTGGCGGCGCTCGAGCTCGGTGGCCAGCGCCTGAAGGACCTCCCGGCGCCGGGCGACGAGCACGACCGAGAGCCCCGATGCGGCCAGCTGGCCGGCGAAGGCCCGGCCGATGCCGTCGGAGGCGCCCGTGACCACCGCCCACGGGCCGTAGCGGTCGACGAGGCGGGATGCTGGATCAGACACGGCGGGTCCTCTTCGGTTACGGGGGTGACGAGCGCCCGGCCGCCGTCTCAGGCGGCGTCGAGCGTCAGGCTGGGCGGCAGGCGGAAGGTCTCGAGCAGCGACCGCAGGCGGGGCTCGTCCCCGTCGAGGACGGCGTGGACCTGCGTGACGTCGGCTCGGCCGGCGGCGAGGGCGAGGAAGCCGTCGCGGCCGACGCGGAGGGTGGCGTTGGGCGGGTAGGGCGGCGTGCCGTCGCGCAGCTGCGAGCGGCCGTCCTCGACCCGCAGCCAGAAGGCCTGGTCGTCGACGACGAAGGCGTAGGTGCCGGCCGGCGCGGGGTTCGGCTCGCGGTCCATCCACGCCCGCATCGACATCGCGGCCCATACCGCCCGGGTCTCGACGGCGGCGCTGGGCGGCTCGAGCAGCTCCGCGCCCCACAGCGCGAGGTCCTCCAGCACGACGGTCAGCTGCTCGCCGCGGACGGTCAGGCCGTAGGCGGGCACGCCGGGGGCCAGCGCGACCCGCTCGGCGATCCGGGCCGCCTCCAGGCGCTTGAGCCGTGCCGACAGGAGGTTCGCGCCGATGCCGGGCAGGCCCGACTCCAGGTCGCGGAAGCGCTTGGGACCCCGTGCGAGCTCACGAACGACCAGCAGCGACCAGCGCTCGCCGATGAGATCGAGGGCGTGCGCCAGCCCGCAGTTCTGGCGATAGCTCCGAGAACCCGAGGGCACTCATAAAGTATATAGCGTCTGCTATTGGAAACACAAGCTTCGAGGCGGTAGGGTCGCCGCCATGACCCGTCCCAACCAGGTGCTGCTCGTCACCGCCGCGGCCGTCTTCCTGTCCTTCCTCGACGCGACGATCGTCAACATCGCCTTCCCGTCGCTGCGCACCTCCTTCCCGGCGGCCTCGCTCGGCGACGCGTCCTGGGTACTCAGCGCCTACGCCGTCGTCTTCGCCGCCCTGCTCATCCCGGCGGGCCTGGTCGGCGACCTGATCGGCCGCCGCCGGCTGTTCCTCGGGGGCCTGGCGACCTTCCTGGTTGCCTCCGCGCTGTGCGCGGTGGCCGGGTCGATCGAGCTGCTGGTCGCCTTCCGGGTGCTGCAAGCCGCGGGCGCCGCCGCGCTGGTGCCCAGCTCGCTGGGGCTGCTGCTGC
>JACCWP010000028.1 GCA_013697585.1 Nocardioidaceae bacterium | reverse complement strand
CTCGCTGCCCGGCTCCTCGGCCTGGGACTGGCCCTGCTCGGCCTGCTCGTGTTGATGGCGACCGTGCTGGTCGCCGCCGTCGGGCTGCCCGCGTGGACACTCGCAATGCTCGCCGCTGTCGGTGTCGGCGGGCTGGCCGCGGCCGGGTGGTGGCTGACGTGGCGTGCCCGCGTCGTACGCCTCGACGAGGTCGGCTACCGGGTCCGATTCGTGCGTGGTTCCGGTGTGCCCGCGGCCCGCTGGAAGGACGTCCTCGACGCCGGCACGCGCAGGGTGGCCGGCAGCCCCTGCGTGGTTGTGCGCCTGCGGGACGGGCGCACGACCACGATCCCGGCCGACGTCCTGGCCGCTGACAGCGAGGCGCTCGCCGCCGACGTACAGGCCCACCTGAGGCGTGGTCACGGCCTTGGTCCGCTGTGAGTCGCTGTGCGGAGGTTGTTCGGCGAGGCTGGCTGGTGGGGTTCCCGAGCGGACAGGTAATCTGTGCGATGCTGTCGGGAGGCGTCGCCTAGTCCGGTTTATGGCGCCCGCCTGCTAAGCGGGTTGAGGGTCAAACCTCTCGCGGGTTCAAATCCCGCCGCCTCCGCCAGTTTTGTTGTTGCCTGGATAGTCGGGCCCAGACGTTCCTGGCTCGGTCCGCCCTCGCAGGCGGTTCGAGCCGGGGCGTCGACTCCGGGCTCCGTTGGCCGCGGGGCTCTGGCACGTCCATAGTTGCAACAAAATGCAATGCCGATTTCTGAGCCAACGATTTGTGTGTCGACGGCGTTTTCGGCGCCAGACTACTTGCAGAGGGTTCAACCAGCAGGACTCTTCATCTCGAAGGCTTTCCAGCAAAGGTCTTCGTGATTCTTGATAGTGAAGGGAAATTCAGCGATGAACTTTTTTCGGCGCGTCACCATTCTCGTAGTCACTAGCATCGTGAGCCTCGGTGGGGTCGCTCTCGCAGCCTCGCCTGCAGACGCCGCTCGGGACACCTCGTGGCCCTCGTCCAGTCCCACCTCCAGGGACACGTCTTGGCCCAGCTGAACAACAGGACTCGTACGACCTAATTGAAGAAGCCTGAGACGGAAGGGCCACACCCCCCAGCTTTGTGGCCCCGGAATGCCATCCCCCCGGCGCGTCTCAGTTGCCCGAGGGCAGAGATGACATCTCTGCCCTCGTGGCGATTTCATGGGGCGGTCGGGGTCGCGACTGCAGAACTTTGCAAAGTGTTCCGTTAGCCGACATCGGTGCGGCCTTCGGATGCATCGTCCCGGGCGGGCTCTTGGCCCGAGACGCCCTGGCTGCCCAGGGTGTAGCCGAGCTGGAAGCGGGTCTCCGCCTCGTACTCCGTCTTGAGATCGGCGACGTAGCCGGCGTAGGTGCGCGGGCTGACCCCGAGACGTTTGGCGCTGCCCGGATCCGCGTGCCCCTCGATCAGCATCCGGATGGTCATCGCCCGCTGCTCGGCAGCCACCTCGCGCAGCATCGTGTTCTCGCGGTTGGCGTAAGGACGGGCGCGCTCCCAGTGCCGCTCGAACATGTCGACGAGGTAGTCGACCAGGGACGGCTCCCGGACCGCCATCGCGCCGATGGACACCTTGCTCGGGATCACCGCGATCTGTCGGTCAACCACGATCAGCCGGTTGAAGAACTCGTCGAGGGTGCGTACCTCTGCGCCATGCGCGGTCACCGCTGCGACGTAGCTGTGGGTGATCGCACTGCGGCGGGCGGAGTGCTGGTAGAGCGTGCGCATCTTGACCCCGCGCTGCAGCGCTGCGACGTCGCGGTGGGACGCAGGCGTGCTTCTGCCCGTCTGGGGTTGCGCGGTGAGCAGCTCGGTCTGGGCGTCGGCGACCACCGAGGAGATGAACTCCTGGATGGCCCCGCCTCGCAGCTCGGTGAAGGGTCCGCGGACCGCGGCGGGCGACCGTCGCCAGGCGTGCGCCAGACTCCCGAAGGTCCGCGCCCACTCTCCGGACTCTGCGATCAGCTCGGCACCCAGCTGGCTCATCGGGGCGACGACGCGGGACTGGACGGCCGACGGGTCCACCGGCTGATGGATCCCGGCCTGCTGGTCATGCATCAGCAGCCCCAGCGAGATCAGCAGGTCGAAGGCCTCCCGGTCATCGCCGCCGGGCTTGATCCGCTGGTCGTCGTCCCTCAGACCGCCCGCGCTCACGGCTTCTTCGTAGAGCGCCGTCGCCCGCTCCTCGAAGAGCTCACGATCCTCGGGACCGAAGCCATGCACGTGGCGGCCCTCCTTCGATCGCCGGCGGCGGTGCGGCTCCCTGAGCTTGGGCAGAACGTAGGAAGCCCCACTCACCCGAATTGAGTGGGCCCCCGAAAGCCTCACAGGGACGTGAGGCTACCCGGTTGATGACCCTCAGGCGCCGAGGCGCTCCTTCAAACCGTCGAGCTCTGTCCAGAGCACGGCAGGAAGGTTTTCGCCGAACTTCTCGAACCACTCCTGGATCTGGGGGATCTCGGCCTTCCACTCCTCGGGGTCGACGGCTAGCGCCGCTTCGAGGTCCGTGCTGGTCAGGTCCAGCCCGTCGACGTCCAGGCCGTCCAGGGTGGGCACGTAGCCGATCGGCGTCTCCACGGCCGCCGCCTCGCCCTGGATTCGCTCCACGACCCACTTCAGGACCCGGCTGTTCTCACCGAAGCCGGGCCACAGGAAGCCACCGTCGGCGTCACGACGGAACCAGTTGACGTAGAAGATCCGCGGCAGCTTGGCAGCGTCGTTCTCCGTGCCGACGTTGATCCAGTGACTGAGGTAGTCGCCGGCGTTGTAGCCGATGAAGGGGAGCATCGCCATCGGGTCCCGCCGGACGACACCGACGGCGCCGACCGCGGCCGCCGTGGTCTCGCTCGAGAGCGTGGCGCCCAGGAAGGTGCCGTGGGCCCAGTCGCGCGCCTCGAACACCAGGGGGACGGTGGTGTTGCGGCGACCGCCGAACAGGATCGCGTCGATCGGCACGCCGCGGGGATCGTCGTACTCGGCGGCGAGGATGTCGCACTGCTTGATCGGAGTGCAGTAACGGGAGTTGGCGTGGCTGGACAGCTCCCCTGCTTCTCCGTCGGCAGGCGTCCAGGGGTCACCCTTCCAGCTGGTGGCGTGCTCGGGGGTGTTCTCCAGGCCCTCCCACCAGATGTCGCCGTCCTCGGTGAGCGCGACGTTGGTGAACACCGAGTTGCCCTTGTTGATGGTGCTCATGGCGTGGGGGTTGGTGCGCTCGTTGGTGCCGGGGGCGACACCGAAGAAGCCGAACTCGGGGTTGACCGCCCACAGCCGGCCGTCCTCGCCGACGCGCATCCAGGCGATGTCATCACCCAGGGTCTCGACCTTCCAGCCGGGGATGGTCGGGGCGAGCATGGCCAGGTTGGTCTTGCCGCAGGCGCTCGGGAAGGCCGCCGCGATGAACTTGACGACGCCCTCGGGGCTGGTGAGCTTGAGGATCAGCATGTGCTCGGCCAGCCAGCCCTCGTCACGCGCCATCACGCTGGCGATGCGGAGGGCGAAGCACTTCTTGCCGAGCAGCGCATTGCCGCCGTACCCGGAGCCGAAGGACCAGATCGCCCGCTCATCGGTGAAGTGGACGATGTACTTGGTGTCGTTGCACGGCCAGGCAACGTCCTCCTCGCCCGGCGCGAGCGGCTTGCCGACACTGTGCAGAGCGGAGACGAACTCGGCGTCGAGCTCTTCCATCCGGCGGAGCGCGGGGCTGCCGGCGCGGGCCATCACCCGCATCGAGACGGCGACGTACGCCGAGTCCGTGAGCTCGACGCCGAACATCGGGTGCTCGGACTCGAGGTGGCCCATCACGAACGGGATGACGTACATCGTGCGACCTGCCATGCAACCCCGGTAGAGGTCCCGCATGAGGTCCTTCATCTCGCGCGGGTCCATCCAGTTGTTCGTGGGACCGGCATCCTTCTCCGCGAGCGAGCAGATGAACGTGCTGTCCTCGACGCGGGCGACGTCGGTGGGGTCGGAGGCCGCGTAGAAGGAGTTGGGCTTGGCCGCCGGGTCCAGCTGGGTGAACGTGCCGCTCCCGACCAGGGACCGGGTGAGCTCGGTCCACTCCTCGTCGGAGCCGGTCACCCAGTGGATGCGGTCGGGCTTGGAAAGCGCGGCGGTCTCCTCGACAAAGGCGAGGATGCCCGCGTGCGTGGTGGGTGCATCACTCTGCAGTGCCTGGCGTGGCTGGGTGTCGGCGGTCATTCCGTAAATTCCCTCTCGCGAAGTCGGATCGCTCGGCCTCGTTGTCGGCGACTGCTGATCCGGGTGCGTCCCGTTGGCGCAAGGGAGGGGGCAGGTCCGGATTGAGCGAGGCTACCGTCGGGTGAGCCGGCCACATATTGGATCGATCAAGCGTGTGTGGTTCGGGTCACGTCGCTCACGCAGCCTGCCGCACTTCTGCCCGGCAGTGGATTCGGCATCGCTGCGTGGGGTCGGCTATTCTCGACCAGTCCCGAGGCTGGATCACGCCAGATCAGGGATGGGCGCCTGTAGCTCAACGGATAGAGCATCTGACTACGGATCAGAAGGTTTGGGGTTCGAATCCCTACAGGCGCGCA
>JACCWP010000027.1 GCA_013697585.1 Nocardioidaceae bacterium | reverse complement strand
GGCTCGAGCGCGGGGCGCGACGACTACACCGCGCGGGTCGTCGCGCAGGCCGGCCGGCTGGCCGTGCACGGGGTCGCGGTGCGACCCGGCCACCCCGTCGTGCTCGGCGTGGTGGACCGGACCCCGGTGATCGGCTCGCCGGGCTACCCCGTGTCAGCCGCGCTGACGTTCGACATTTTCGCCGCGCCGCTGCTGGCGTCGCTCGAAGGAGCGGTGGCGCGGCGTCGCGCGACCGTACGCGCACGGCTGGCTCGCAAGCTCGCCTCGACCGCCGGCAGTGACGACTGGGTGCGGGTGCGGCTCGGCCAGGTGGGCGGCCAGGTCGTGGCGACCCCGCTGCCGCGCGGCGCAGGGGTGCTGTCGTCACTGGTACGCGCCGACGGGCTGCTCGCCGTGCCAGCCGAGCTGGAGGGCCATCACGGGGGCAGCGAGGTCGAGGTCGAGCTGCTGCGTGGACTCGACGAGGTCGCGCGCTCGGTGGTCGTGATCGGCTCCCACGACCTGGTGCTCGACCTGGCCGCGTCGGCCCTGCGCCAGGTCGACCCCGGCCTCACGCTGGCGTCGTCCAACGTCGGGTCGCTCGGCGGTCTGGTCGCCTTGCGCGACGGGCTGTGCCACCTGGCTGGGTCACACCTGCTCGACCCAGCGTCGGGGGACTACACCCTGCCGTACGTCGAGCGGGTGCTCGCCGGTCACGATGCCGCGGTGATCCGGCTGGTGCACCGCGAGCAGGGCCTGATCGTGGCGCCCGGCAACCCGCTGGGGCTGACCGGGGTCGCGGACCTGGCCGGCGGGGTCCGCTACGTCAACCGACAACGTGGCGCCGGCACCAGGGTGCTGCTCGACCACGAGCTGGCCCGGGCGGGCGTCGACGCCGACGCCATCGACGGCTACCGCCGCGAGGAGCATACCCATCTCGCGGTCGCGGCGGTCGTCGCCGCCGGCCGGGCCGACTGCGGCCTTGGCATCCGCGCCGCGGCCCGGGCGTACGGGCTCGATCTCGTGCCCGTCGCGCACGAGCCGTACGACCTGGTCTCGACCGAGCCCGTGCTCGCCACCGGCGTCCTCGACCCGGTCCTCGCGCTGCTCGATGACCCGAGTTTCCTCGCCGAGGTGGAGGCCCTCGGCGGCTACTCCACCGCCGAGTCCGGACGCCGCCTGCGCTGACCGGCCGGCCGCTGCTCCTTTCGCTGGGTCACCAGCGAAAAGTGCGCCTCCCCAGCGTTGTTTCGCTCGGGAAGCGCACCCAACGCCCGGAAAGTGCCGCGCGGATGGTGCCGCCGGGGACCCGGACGTCGGTACTGCGACAGCCCGGCGCGCTCCCGTCGCGTGCGGGGGCTGGTGCAGAACGGGGCCAGCCGCATGCCGGTTCGCAGCATCGGCCGAACGCCACCGCGTGCACCGCACGACACGCCGTGGCGCCTCCCCGGCGTCCGGCCCCTTCGCGCGTAGCGTCGCAGCCGTCGGCAAATGTCGACTTGTCACCCAGGTCGGAATCGGCCGTCCGCACCGGACCACTCTCGGAGGCCACAATGCAAGACGCCGCCACCGCAGCGCCACCACCGGCCGCCGCACCACCGGCCGCACCACCGGCCACCGCGCCAGCAGCGCACCGTGCCGCACCTGTCCGCGACGCTCTGTTCGAGCCGTCAACGCTCGGCCCCACCGGTCGGCCGCTGCCCGACCTGCCGCTCCCACCACTGCCCGAGCGACACGGTCCGGCGCGGATCATCGCGATGTGCAACCAGAAGGGCGGCGTGGGCAAGACCACGACCACGATCAGCCTCGGCGCGGCCCTGGCCGAGATCGGCCGCCGGGTGCTGCTGGTCGACTTCGACCCGCAAGGCTCGTTGTCGGTCGGCCTCGGCTTCAACCCGCACTCGATCGAGGCCACCATCTATGACCTGCTGATGCGCCGCGGCACGACGATCGACGAGGTCATCTGCAAGACCAACGTCGACGGCATGGACCTGCTGCCGTCCAACATCGACCTCTCGGCCGCCGAGGTGCAGCTGGTCACCGAGGTGGCGCGCGAGCAGTCGCTGGCCCGGGTACTGCGCCCGGCGCTCGCCGACTACGACGTCATCTTGATCGACTGCCAACCGTCGCTCGGGCTGCTCACGATCAACGCCCTGACGGCCTCCGACGGCGTGATCGTGCCGCTGGAGTGCGAGTACTTCGCGCTGCGCGGCGTCGCCCTGTTGACAGAGACCATCGACAAGGTCACCGAGCGGCTCAACCCGCGACTGCGGGTCGACGGCCTGCTCGGCACGATGTACGACGGCCGCACCCTGCACGGCCGTGAGGTGCTCAAGACGCTCGTCGACGGCTGGGGTGACACGGTGTTCCACACCGTGATTCGACGCACCGTGAAGTTCTCCGACTCGACGGTCGCCGGCGAGCCGATCACCTCGTACGCGCCGGGCTCCGCCGGTGCGGAGGCCTACCGTCAGCTGGCCAGGGAGGTGCTGGTCCGGTGCAGCGCCGGGTGAGCCTGCCTGGGGCGGACGAGCTGTTCCGCCCCACCCAAGAGGGCGAGCTGCCATCCGTCGCGCGGGCGGCGTCCCCCGATGCCCCGCCTGGCGAGCCGCAGGGAATGGACGAGCCGGACGAGCGGCGCGGGTCGGGAAGGGTGCGGCACGACGAGAAGATGACCGTCTACGTGACCGCCGACGAGCTGTTCGAGCTCGAGCACGCGCGGCTGTCGCTGCGCCGTGACCACGGCATCGCCGTCGACCGGGGTCGGCTCGTGCGTGAGGCCGTCTCGATCGCGCTCGCTGACCTCGCCGAGCGCGGTGCTGACGCGGAGATCGTGGTGCGACTGTGCGGGCGTCCGGTCGAGCGCCTGGCCCCCTCGTGACGCTGACCGCGACCGGGCCAACGACGAGGCGACGGCCAGCGTCGGGATCAGCCCGAGGGCCAGCGTCGGGGTCAGCGTCGCAACCAGCTGGATGCTCCACCAGCCGATCCGTTGCGGAGCAGCCGTTCTCGATCCACCTGGCCAACTTTGACGGTCCGTTCGACCTGCTGCTGGGACTGATCACGCGCCACCAGCTCGACATCACCGAGGTCGCGCTGTCGCAGGTGACCAACGAGTTCATCGCGCACGTCAAGCAGATCGGCCCCGATCTCGAGCAGCTCAGCGAGTTCGTAGTGGTGGCGGCGACATTGCTCGACCTCAAGGCTGCCCGGCTGCTCCCCGCGGCCGAGGTCGAGGACGAGGACGACCTGGCGGCCCTCGAAGCGCGAGACCTGCTGTTCGCCCGACTCTTGCAGTACCGCGCCTTCAAGCAGGTGGCTGCGGCGTTCGAGCAGCGACTGCAGGAGCAGTCCCGCAGGCACCCGCGCGCCGTGGGCCTCGACGAGCGGTTCGCTCGGCTGCTGCCCGAGGTGGTGCTCCGCATCGGTGCGGACCAGTTCGCCGCTGTGGCTGCCAAGGCACTGCGGCCGCGCCCCGTGCCGGCGGTGTCGTTGGCTCACCTGCATGCGCCCACGGTCAGCGTCCGCGAGCAAGCGGCGGTGGTCGTGGAGCGGTTGCGCCGGTTGCGGCAGACGACGTTCCGTTCGCTCGTCGCCGACTCCCCAGACACCGTCACCACGGTGGCCCGGTTCCTGGCGCTGCTCACGCTCTATCGCGAGGGTGCGGTCGGCTTCGACCAGGTGGTGGCGCTGGGCGAGCTGCACCTGCGCTGGACCGGGGACGATGAGAGCGACGTCGCGGTGGGCACGGAGTTCGACGTGGCGGAGCCGGACGGGGCCGCACTTGACGGCGCGGGCGCAGTCCCGGGCGCAGAGGAGGGCCGATGACCGACCAGCCGAGTGCAGCACCGCCGGTCGAGACGCTGCCCGGGCTGTCGCCCGCGCTGGAGGCCGTGCTCATGGTCGCGGACCAGCCGCTCACGGCCGCCGACCTCGCGGCGGCAGTCGGCTACCCGGTACCCGCCGTCGAGGGAGCACTCGGCGAGCTGGCGGCCGGCTACGACGCCGAGGAGCGTGGCTTCGAGCTGCGCCGGGTGGGTGGAGGCTGGCGCTACTTCACCCGGGAAGCCCATGCCGCCGCCGTCGAGCGGTTCGTCCTTGACGGCCAACGGGCCCGGCTCACCCAGGCCGCGCTGGAGACACTGGCGGTGGTCGCCTACAGGCAGCCGGTCAGCCGCGGCCGGGTCTCGGCGATCCGCGCCGTCAACGTCGACGGCGTGATGCGCACGCTGCTGGCCCGCGGCCTGGTCGAGGAGGCCGGCACCGAGCCGGTCTCGGGAGCGGTGCTCTATCGCACCAGCGTCGTCTTCCTCGAGAAGATGGGGCTGGACCACCTCGACGACCTGCCTGCGCTGGCGCCGTACCTCCCGCCCGATGACGAGGCGCACGAGCTCATCGATGCGGGCGGACGGGCCTGACCCGGCGATGACCAGTCCGTTGCCCACTCGGTGACTGGTTGACCCAGCCCATGACCGATGAGGTACGTCTGCACAAGCTGCTGGCCCAGTCAGGGATCGCGAGCCGGCGCACCTGTGAGGAGATGATGCTCGCGGGCCGGGTCGAGGTCGACGGCGCGGTCGTCACCCGGCTCGGCGTCAAGGTCGACCCGACCCGTGCGGTCATCCGGGTCGATGGTCGCCGGCTGCCTCCGGTGAGTCCGCACGTCTACCTGGTGCTCAACAAGCCGCGCGGGGTGGTCAGCACGATGACCGACCCGCAGGGCCGCCGGTGCCTCGGTGACCTGGTCACCGACCGACCGCAGCGGTTGTTCCACGTGGGCCGCCTCGACACAGATACCGAGGGCCTGCTGCTGCTGACCAACGACGGCGAGCTCGCGCACCGGCTGGCACACCCCTCGTACCAGGTGACCAAGACGTACGTTGCCGAGGTCGACGGCCGGGTGCGGCCCGCCACCCGACGCCGACTGCTCGACGGCGTCCAGCTCGACGACGGGCCGGTCACCTGCGAGCTGGTGACGGTACGCGACACGGCGCTCGTGGCGGGGCCGGCCGGGGGGGAGCCGCGGTCGCTCGTCGAGGTCGTCATCCACGAGGGTCGCAACCGGGTCGTGCGCCGACTGTTCGACGCGGTCGGGCACCCCGTCCGCCGACTGACCCGGGTGGCCTTGGGTGAGGTCCGGGTGGGCACACTGCGCACGGGCGAGCTGCGCGAGCTCACCCCCGACGAGCTCGGCCCCCTGCTCGACCAGGTGGGCCTCTAGGAGGTGGTCACGCCATGGCCGTACGCGCGATCCGCGGTGCGACGCAGCTCGCCGCCGACGAGCGCGACCACCTGCTCGAGCGCACGACCGAGCTGGTGCGGACGGTGCTGGCCGAGAATGCGCTGTCGACAGACACCCTGATCAGCATCGTCTTCACGGCGACCGACGATGTCAGCTCGGAGTTCCCCGCCTACGCGGCGCGCGCGCTGGGTCTTGTCGACGTGCCGCTGCTGTGCGCGCGTGAGCTCGAGATCGACGGCTCGTTGCCGCGGGTCGTTCGGCTGCTGATGCACGTCGAGACCGACCTGACCCGGGCCGACGTCACCCACGTCTATCTGCACGGGGCGGCCAGGCTGCGACGAGACCTGACCCACGTGCGCACGAAGACAGAGCCCCGGTGACGGGACCCGCCGCGACAGGTCCCGCCGACCCCGTCCTCGTCGTCGGCGCCGGCCTGGTGGGAACGTCGGTGGGTCTTGCACTGCGCCGGGCGGGAGCGCGGGTGCACCTGCAGGACCACGACCGGTCAGCGCTGGTGGTCGCGGGATCGCGCGGCGCCGGCGAGATCGGAGCGCTGGGCGCCGACGGTCGTACCGCGGACGGGTACGACGTGCGGCTGGTGGTGGTTGCGGTGCCGCCTGGACGGGTTGCCGAGGTGGCCGCCGCGTCGCTGGCGGCATACCCCCAGGCGGTGGTCACCGACGTCGCCAGCGTCAAGGCAGAACCTCTGCGCGTGCTGGCTGCGCGAGTCGAGCCGGCCGACATCCGACGCTACGTGGGGAGCCACCCGATGGCAGGCAGCGAGCAGTCCGGTCCCTGGGCGGCGGCTGCCGAGCTGTTCGACGGGCGGGCCTGGGCAGTAACGCCACACCCGACTGCCGACGCCGCCGCGGTCACGACCGTGGCGGCGCTGGCCAGGGGCTGCGGTGCCCAGGTCGTGACGATGTCGCCGGACGAGCACGATCTCGCGGTGGCCAGGGTCTCGCACCTGCCGCACCTGCTGTCGGTGCTGACCGCCTCGCAGCTGCTCGCTGCGCCGACCGAGCACCTGCGGTTGTCCGGGCAGGGTCTGCGAGACGTGACCAGGGTGGCGGCCGGCGACCCGGCCTTGTGGCGACAGATCCTGGTTGCCAACGCCGCCCCGCTGGTGCAGCTGTTGCATGGCGTACGCGACGACCTCGACGCGTTGTTGGCCGGTTTGGCCACCGGCGATCCCGGCGTCACGGCCGTCCTCGACCGTGCCGTGGACGGCACCCGCCGAATCCCGGCCAAACACGGTGGACCACCGCGTGTCGAGGCGGTCGTGTGGGTCAGCGTGCCCGACCGGCCGGGGGAGCTGGCCCGGTTGTTCGCCGATGCGGGAGACTCGGGTGTCAACGTCGAGGACTTGCGGATCGACCACGACCCAGGCCGGCCCACCGGCCTGGTCGAGCTGGTCGTCCAGACCGAGGCGGCAGGGCGACTGGTCGAGGCGCTCGGGGCTCGTGGCTGGTCGGTGCACCGATGAGGCCCCGTCCCGACCAAGCGACGACCGAGCCGCATCGCCATCGAGCCAGACAGGAGAGCGCCGTGGTGCCTGCCGCACCCGCTCCAGCGAGTCGCCTCGTGGTGGCAGTCGACGGACCGTCCGGGTCGGGCAAGTCGAGCACTGCGCGCGGCGTGGCTCGCGCACTTGGTCTGCGCTATCTCGACACCGGCGCGATGTACCGGGCGGTGACGTGGGCGCTGCTTCAGGCAGGTGTGTCCGTGGACGACCCCGACGCCGTCGCGACCGCCGCGGCGGGAGTGGTGACGGCCTCCGGCACCGACCCCGCAGCGCCCACGATCCACGCTGACGGCGTGGACGTGTCGCAGCCGATCCGCAGCCCCGAGGTCACCGCCGCCGTCAGCGCGGTGAGTGCCGTGCGCCAGGTACGGTCCCAGCTGGTCGAGGTGCAGCGCCGGCTGGTGGGCGACGGTGGCGTCGTCGTCGAGGGCCGAGACATCGGCTCGGTCGTGTTGCCCGATGCACCCGTCAAGGTCTTTCTCACTGCGGACAACCGGGCTCGCGCCCGCCGCCGAACGGCACAGGACGGTGGCGCGGACTCGACCCGCGACGCCACCGCCGCCGACCTCGCCCGGCGCGACCGGCTCGACACCTCGCGTACGGTGTCACCGCTCGCGGTGGCTCCGGACGCGGTCGTCATCGACACCACCACGCTCAGCCTCAGCGACGCGGTCGATGCGGTCGTGGCCCTGGCCAGAGCGGCCCAGCAGCGGGCCGGCGACGAGGGCCCGGCGCGGCCTGAGGACGGGGGTGTGCCGTGAGCCTGGACCTCGGCGACTCGACCGGAGCAGGCGACTCCGATCAGCCGGCGCCCCGGATGCCGGTGCTCGCCGTCGTCGGACGGCCCAACGTCGGCAAGTCGACCTTGGTCAACCGCATCCTCGGCCGCCGCGAGGCCGTCGTCGAGGACGTGCCAGGAGTCACCCGGGACCGCATCCCCTATGACGTGGAGTGGAACGGCCGCGCGTTCACCGTGGTCGACACCGGCGGATGGGACCCGGACGCCCGGGGGCTGGCCGAGCGGATCAGGCGCCAGGCCGAGGTCGCCGTCGACGCCGCTGACGCGGTGCTGTTCGTGGTCGACGCGACCGTTGGCACAACCGACGCCGACGAGGCGGTCGTGCGGGTGCTGCGCCACTCGGGGCGGCCGGTGGTGCTGGCGGCCAACAAGGTCGACGACCAACGCACCGAGGCTGAGGCGGCCGCGATGTGGAACCTCGGGCTCGGGGAGCCCTACCCCGTCTCGGCATTGCACGGTCGGGGCAGCGGCGACCTGCTAGACGCCGTGCTCGGCGCGCTGCCAATCGCTCCCGCCGATGTCACGCCGGGAGCGGGGGGCCCGCGTCGGGTGGCGATCGTCGGCCGACCCAACGTGGGCAAGTCGAGCCTGCTCAATGTGCTGGCCGGCACCGACCGCGCCGTGGTCGACGAGGTTGCGGGCACCACCGTCGACCCGGTCGACGAACAGATCGAGCTCGGCGGCCGGCCGTGGCGGTTCGTCGACACCGCGGGCGTGCGACGGCGTGTCAAGGAGGCGTCCGGGCACGAGTACTACGCCAGCCTGCGCACCCGTGCGGCGCTGGACCGCGCAGAGGTCGCCGTGGTGGTCATCGACGCCAGCGACACCCTCACCGAACAGGATCAGCGGCTGATCGCCATGGTCGCCGAGGCCGGACGGGCGGTCGTGGTCGCCTTCAACAAGTGGGACCTGGTCGACGACGACCGGCGGCACTACCTCGAACGCGAGATCGAGCGCGACTTGCTCCGGGTGCGCTGGGCGCCGCGGGTCAACATCTCGGCGCTGACTCGTTGGCACGTCGACCGGCTTGTGCCCGCGCTGGACCGGTCCCTGTCGGGGTGGGAGACCAGGGTGGGTACCGGTGTGCTCAACACGTTCCTCGGGCGGCTGGTCGCCGAGCATCCACATCCCGTACGCAGCGGCAAGCAGCCCAAGGTGTTGTTCGCGACGCAGGCCGGTACCGCCCCGCCAACCTTCGTCCTGTTCACCTCCGGCCAGTTGGAGGCGTCGTACCTGCGCTTCGTCGAACGGCGGCTGCGCGAGGAGTTCGGCTTCGCCGGGTCTCCCATCCATCTGCAGCAGCGCGCGCGGGCCAAACGCGCCCGCCGCTCCCGCTGACCCGCGACGCCGGGCAGCCGCTCGCCGTTTTCGCTGGTGACCCAGCGAAACGTGCGCCTCCCTGGCGAAGTTTCGCCGGTGAAGCGCACCGTACGCCGGTGAAGCGCACCGTACGCCGGGGGAGTGGGCAGGACGGCCAGTGTGGGCGGCCAGTGTGGGCGGCCAGTCGCGGGGGCGCGCCGGACGACGGACGCGCTCGGCTATGGTGACCGCGGCCCGGGTCGGCGGAACCGAGGGCCGACGGGCTGTGGCGCAGTTTGGTAGCGCACGTGACTGGGGGTCACGGGGTCGCAGGTTCAAATCCTGTCAGCCCGACCGTGGCCGATGCCGATGTGGTGCAGGCGGCCTGGACGCGGACGGGCCGCAGCATGCGAAGCCCCGCCTCGCCACGTTCAGGGGTGAGACGGGGCTGCGCAGCGAGCGGTCGGTCAGTTCACGTTCTCACAGTTGACGAACCGGTCCCGCGGGTCGATCTGGCCGGCGTCGGTGAAGATCACCGTGTCCAGGCCATCACCGCAGTCGACGAAGTCACGCCGGGAAGGCGTGCCGGGCGACCCGTCGACACCGATCAGGATGGTGTCGTTGTCGTCGCCGGCAAGGACGCGGTCGGAGCCGCCTCCGACGTCGATCATGTCGGCCCCGGAGTTGCCGAGCACCCGGTCGTCGCCGACACCGTCGGACAGCGTGTCGGCGCCGAAGCTCCCGGAGACCGTGTCGTTGCCACGGCCGCCGTCCACGTTGTCGTTGCCGTTGTCGCCATCGAGGCGGTCGGCGCGGAGCTCGCCATCGAGCGAGTCGCCGCCGGCACCGCCGTGCACGAGATCCCGTCCCGTACCGCCGAACACCTGGTCGTCGCCGGCCCGACCGAAGATCCGGTCGTCGCCGCCGAAGCCGCGGATCGTGTCGGACATGTTCGTACCCCTGAGGGTGTCGTCACCGCCGGTGCCGTTGATGACCGCAGCCGAGGCTGGGCCGGCCACGGCGACGACGCCGAAGGCAGCGCCGGTCAGTGAGACGAGGATGGTCTTGGCAATCATGTTTTCCTCCATGTGGTACGGGGATTTGGAACGATGGGTGTGATTCGGAACGGGCGCGGCAAAGGTTGGGTCCCGTAGCCTCGTGACGTGTCGACTCCCCCCTTGCCCGACGACGTGGCCGAGCTGCTGGCCCGACCCAACCCGGCGGTCATCGCCCACGTCAGGCCCGACGGTCAGCCTGTCTCCGTTGCCACCTGGTACCTCTTCGAGGCGGGCCGGATCCTGGTCAACATGGACGAGTCGCGCCGACGGCTCGACTACATCCGGCACGAGCCTCGGGTGACGCTGACGGCACTCGCGGCCGACAGCTGGTACACCCATGTCAGCGTGCAGGGCCGTGTCGTCGAGCTGCATGACGACGACGACCTGTCCGACATCGACCGGTTGTCCAGTCACTACAGAGGCCGCCCTTACCCGACTCGCGACCGGCGGCGAGTCAGCGCATGGATCGAGATCGCCACCTGGCACGGCTGGGGCGCTGCGCGCGCCGACTGACCGGCGCGCGGAGCTGGGGCTGGCCCCCGGGCCACGCCGTGCTCGATGATGCACTGCGGGGTCGCGCGAGCGAGGAGGCGCCCACGGTGGCTGACCGCGACGATCCCGCCCCGGCACGCCGGCCGGACTACCGGCTCCTGCCCAAGCCCGACCGCGACGCGCTGGAGGAGATCCGGTTTGCGGCCGTCCTGAACGGCGGAGTCAGTCTCGCGGTCTGGATCGGCGGCGTCACGTGCGAGCTTGACCGGCTGACGCGACGGCGCGGCACGTACGACCGCATCCTCGGCGTGCTGCGCAGCCGGGCCCGGGTGGACGTGATCGGCGGCACCTCTGCCGGCGGGATCAACGGGGCGTTCCTGGCGTTGTCGCAGGCCTGTCCCGACGTCGACCTGGGTGGTCTTCGCGACTTGTGGGCCGAGCAAGGATCGATGACAACGCTGCTGCACGAGCCGTGGACCAAGAACCCGGCGTCGCTGCTGCGTGGGGACGAGGTGTTCTGGCCGGCGTTGCGGCGAGCGTTCGCCCAGATGTTGCCTCCCACCGGAGACGAGGTCCACTACTACGACCCGCTCGACCGACCGGTGCACCTCGACATCACGACCACGCTGCTGACGCCGACCTGCCGGACGGTGGTGGACTGGCTCGGCACGCCGGTGCAGCAACCGGTGCGAGCGGGGTTGTTCACCTTCCGGCGGTCCGGGGCGCCGCTTCGCGCGCGCGACGACCTGCGCGCCACGCCGATGACCCAGGACTCCCCGGCCGAGCACGCCGACGACCCTCTGGTCGTGCACACCAGTGTGGCCGTTGCCGATCGGCTGGCGCTCGCCTCGCGGTGCACCGCGTCGTTCCCCATCGCCTTCGAGCCGTTCTTCGTCCCCGTCGGCAAGGCGGTCGGAGGCACCCGAGGTCCCGCCGACGTCGACGCCCGACCAGACATGCACGGCATCGCTGACTTCGATCTGAGCCGCTGGGTCATCGACGGTGGGATCTTGCTGAACACGCCGTTGCGTCCAGTGCTCGAGGCGATCGCCGCGGCACCGGCCGAGCTGCAGACCCGGCGGGTCTTGCTGCTGGTCGTGCCGGACCCCGCCGTTCAGCCCGAGAGGGCCTTCGCTCCCGACCCGGTCGGCAACCGGCCACAGATCCCCGACGTGGTCTCGGGGATCGTGCAGGCGTGGACGGGCTCGACCTTCGAGCACGAGCTGGGGTTGGTCGAACGGCACAACCAGCAGGCCGTTGTGGGCCGCGGCGCGCGGGTCGACCTGCTCGGCCTGTTGAGCCTGGGGGAGCTGGACGGGCAGGCGGCGGCCCTGTTTCCGATCTATCGTGCCCTGCGGATACGGCGCGCCGCCGTCCACATCGCCAACCTGGTCGCTGCGGAGGCCGGCCGGCCCCTCGAGCAGACAACCGAGGAGGTGGTTGCCGCCCTGGAGAGCCAACCGTCGTTGCCCTTTGTTCCGAAACGGTGGCCCGCAATCGTCAGGGGGTCGACCTGGGGGTTGGCTGCAGCCGAGCGACTCGCCGTGACCGTTCTCGATCTGCTCAAGCGCGCGGTCTGGGAGCAGCCCTGGGCGAGCGACGATCGCACCGGTCCTGACCTGGCGCCGCTACGCCGGCCGATCGAGCACCTGCGGCACCGCTTCTATGACCAGCAGGCGCGACTTGCCCAGCTTCGTCAGGACGACACCGACCACTGGCGCGGGGTGGCCCGAAGCCTGCTGAGGTCCGGGCGGACCGTCGACGACGCCGTCGTCGCGGGACTTCCCGACAGCAACCGCGCCGGCGCGGAGGTGGACGAGGTCGTTGCGGCTCTGCTCGACATCGGGGGCAGGGCGGCCGTCCAGGTCGGCAAGGCACCGGTGAGTGCGGCCACGCGTGACGACGACGCTCGGCGTACCCGATTGCTGGCCGCCTGCTTTGGCGACGGTCTCGCACGGCGGCAGCTGCTCGCCCTCGAGGTCTGCTATGTGTGCCTGGTCGACCAGAGCCAGGACCAGCTGGTTGACCAGCTCGCGGTCGAGCTGGTGACCGTCGGCGCTGGTGACGCCGTGCACCTGGCTGGCATCTCCCAGACAGCTCCCGAGGACCGGGTCGCGGGACTGCGCCTCGGGCACTTCGCCGCGTTCCTCAAGCAGGCATGGCGGGTCAACGACTGGACCTGGGGGCGGTTGACCGCCGCCGACCGGCTGGTGTCGACACTGCTCGACCCGGTGCGGCTGCGCCGCCTCGTGCAGGCCGACTGCCAAGAAGACGAGGACGCCGCAGACGCCGCCGACCGGCTGCTGCAGACGCTGCTCGACCGACCGGCGCCAACCGACAGGCCGTGGTTGGTGTTGCGCGAGATGCTGGCCGCCCCGAAGCTGCCGGCCGACGGCGGGCACGCCGCTCTGGCACCGCTCGTCGAAGAGCTGGTGACCGAGATCGCCAACGCGATCATCGACCAGGAGGCGCCGGCACTCGCCGTCGCCGTCGACATCGACCAGGGCGCCCATGACGACACCGCCAGCCGCGGGGCTCGCTGGCAGAAGCAGCGGGGCTGATGATGGCACCCGAGGGCACGGAGGCCACCAAGCCCAGCGAGCCGCTGCAGCACTTCGTCCGTGCCAGGATCGGCGGCGAGCCGTTGCACGACACCGGGGACGGAACGCTGGTCACCGACACCGGCGTCCAGGCGTTGGCGGTAGCCGGGGCGCTGCTCGACTCGCCCACCACCGCCGGCGGCAAGGGCCGACTCTTCACCCGGTTGCTCCGGGGGGCGGTGCTGGTCCTGTACGCGCTGGTCCACCTGCTCGGCGGCAGCGGGGTGCGCCGGGGTCTTGGTCTGGCCCTGCTGGCGCTCGGCGGTGCTTTGATCGGTCTGGACCTCGTCACCCCCGACACCCCACAGCCGATCACCGCGGCCGGCTTCGGGATCCTGCTCGGCGGGCTGGCCTACGCGGCGCTGACCGCCCGGATGTACGTGCACGCGCTGCTGCTGGCCACGCCAGGCGTGCCGCTCGTCGTCTACGCGCAGACCGCTACCACCGAGGACGACACGAACGGCCGGCTCCTCGTCGTGTTGGGCCTGATGCTCACCCTGCTGCTGATCGGCACCGTGCAGACGCACCTGAGCACCCCCTGGCGAGCACTGCTCGCCGCGCTCCCATGGCTTGCCGGCACCGCCGTGGTCACGGTTGTCGGCTGGGTCGTGGTCAGCGTGGTTGGCAAGAGCCTGGACCGGCTGACCTGGGCGCTCGTCTGCTGCGGCGTCCTTGGCGGGTTGGCCTGGATGGCCGCGGCGTTGCGGGCCAGCCGCACGTGGCCGGACGGCGAGCTCGCCTGGTCGTTCCTGCCACGGCAGCGTTACCTGTCGTCTGTGTGGGCCTGGTCGTTCGGCCTGGGGTACGCACTGTTGGCACTCGTCCTGGCGGCGTTGGCGCCGCTGTTCGACGGCGACCGCTCGCTCGTGGGCTGGGAGCCACAGACCCCAGGCTGGCTCGCCAGCGACACCGCTGACGACTGGACCGGCGCGGTGAGCTGGAGCCTGGTGGCGCTGGCGGTGCTGTGCCAGGTCCTGGCGGTGGTCGCCGCGGTGCCGAGGCGCAGCGACGTTCGGGCACGCACGAGTTCCTGGCTGCTGGTCGACGGCGCGAGGACGCTCCGGGTTGGACCACTGACCCGGGTCCCAGCAGGCGCCGTGGCGAGCTGGCCCGACGTCGCTCCCGCCGCGCACAGCCTGTCGCTGGGCGTCACGGAAGGACCGGTCGCCGTGCGCGCGGACGTGGCGCGCGCCGAGCTGCAGCCAGCCGACCCACGTCGGTGGGTTTTGGTTCGGACCGTCCGGGTCACCGGCCCGGTCGCGTTGCGCCGGGCGGGCCACGACGACCTGCTGGTCACCTGGGCCGGAGCGCCTTGCTGGGTCCGGCTGCACCACCGCGCCGGTGTCACAGGCACCGTGCGTTCGGTCTACCTGCAGGTCTGGCCGGTGGGTCGACCCCGCAGCTCGACCAGGCACCAGACCTAGGCTGTCGACGTGACCGAGACGACGACGCAGGTGCGGGCGCCCGAGCCGGTGACGTACTTGCTGGTCGACGGCGAGAACATCGACGCCACCCTCGGGCTGAGCGTGCTCGGGCACCGTCCGACCCCCGAGCAGCGCCCGCGCTGGGAACGGGTACGCAGCTACGCGGCCGGGTGGGGGGCACCGGTCAAGGCACTGTTCTTCCTGAACGCCTCCAGGGGCGAGCTGCCCGCGTCGTTCGTCCAGGCGCTGCTGGCGATGGACTTCCGGCCGCTCCCGCTGTCGGGCGACATCACCGAGAAGGTCGTCGACATCGGCGTCCAACGCACCCTCGACGCCATCGCCGCCCGGCGCGGCAACGTCATGCTGCTGACCCACGACGCCGACTTCGTGCCGCAGCTGAGCGCCCTGCTCGGCGACGGTCGCCGGGTGGCTGTGGTGGGGTTTCCTGAGTTCGTCAGCACGAGGATCAAGGCGCTGACCCACGACGGCCTCGAGATCGTCGACGTGGAGGCCGAGGTCGGCGCGTTCAACGTGCCGCTGCCGCGAGTGCGGATCATCCCGATCGAGGACTTCGACCCCGCGGCGTACCTGTAGGCGGCGCCGCGCGGCAGCAGGTGGCGCGAGCGGTCCCGTCGCTAGGCTGCACGGGTGAGTGCGGAGCGCGGCGGGGAGTCGGCTGACCGAGTGCTCACCGTCCCCAACCTGCTCAGCATGCTCCGCCTGGCGGGCGTGCCGCTGTTCCTCTGGCTGGTCCTCGGCCCGGAGGAGGACGTGTGGGCGCTGGTGGTGCTTGCCGTGTCCGGGTTCACCGACTACCTCGACGGCAACCTGGCACGTCGGTTCAACCAGACGTCAGCGCTGGGACAGGTGCTCGACCCGGTCGCCGACCGGCTCTACATCTTGTCGGTGGTCCTTGGGCTCGTCCTGCGCGACATCATCCCGGTGTGGCTCGCCGTGCTGCTGCCGCTTCGCGACGTGCTGCTGTTTGCACTGATCCCTTTCCTGCGCACGCGGGGCTACTCCGCGCTGCCGGTGCACTTCCTCGGCAAGGCCGCGACCGCGAATCTGTTGTACGCGTTTCCCTTGCTGCTGCTGGGTGACGACACCGGTGACCTGGCGATGCTCGCCGACGTGTTCGGGTGGGCGTTCGCCATCTGGGGCGTGGGGCTCTACTGGTGGGGTGGGCTGCTGTACGCGTGGCAGGTACGGACCCTGCTCGCCACCACCCCACCGTCGCGGGTGGCGGAGCCGACGACGTGACGGCGCTGTCACCGCCCGGCGACCTGCTGGCTCGGGTGGCTGCTCAGAGCCTGGACGACGACTACGCCGCCGTCGCCGCCCGTCGCACGGCCGATGCGACCGCTGGACAGGCGGGAGCTGCGGCCGCTCGTCGCGTCACCGGCCTGACGTTCGGCGGTGCGGTCGCCGTGCTCGCCGTGCTGCTGACCATCTCCGCACTGGAGACTCGCGATGCCGCGAGCCAGGCAGAGGCCGACAGATTGGCGCTGATCGATCGGATCGAGGCCGAACAGATCGACGTGGCGGAGCTGCGGGACGCGGCCGGTGCTGTGCAGGGCAGTGTCGACGACCTGCGCAACGCGGCCATCGAGATCGTGGGCGAGGAGGCAGTGCTCGACGACGTGTTGACCCGGTTGGAGGCAGCGACCGGCGCGGTGCCGGTGAGCGGCCCGGGCCTTCGGATCATAATCGACGACGCACCAGGCGCCCGCCCAGAGGGACTGGTCCGCGACACCGACCTGCAGCTGCTCGCCAACGGCCTGTGGGAGGCCGGCGCACAGGCGGTCGCCGTTGGCGGCCAGCGACTCACCACGCGCAGCGCGATCCGTACCGCCGGGCAGGCGATCACCGTCAACTACCGCTCGTTGTCCCCGCCATACGTCGTCACGGCTCTCGGTGACCCGGACACGTTTGCCGCGGAGTTCCTGGAAACCCCCGCTGCACAGTCGTTCGTCGACCTGCAGAGCAACCTCGGTGTTCGCTTCGAGGTCGCGAGCGTCGACTCTCTGACCCTGGCTGGGCGACCGCTGTCGATCGACCAGGCGGACCAGATCGACGAAGGCCTGCCGTGATCGCCCTGCTCGGGCTGCTGGTGGGCATCGTCGCCGGACTGTTCCTGGAGCCTGCCGTGCCGATCTCGCTGCAGCCCTACCTGCCGATCGCCGTGGTGGCCGCCCTGGACGCGACCTTCGGCGCGTTCCGGGCCATGCTCGACGGCATCTTCGACGAGAAGGTGTTCGTCATCTCGTTCGTGTCCAACGTGCTGATCGCCGCCCTGATCGTCTACCTCGGGGATCAGCTCGGCGTCGGCAGCCAGCTGTCCACCGGCGTCGTCGTCGTCCTCGGCATCCGCATCTTCTCCAACGTCGCCGCCATCCGCAGGCACCTCTTCCATGCCTGACCACGTGCCTGACCACATGCCTGACCACGTGCCCGACCAGCCGGTCGACGGTCGCCGCCGGCTCGTCGACGCGATGACCCGCCGCCCCAGCGGCGGACAGGTCGTCGCGGGGCTGCTGCTCGCCCTGCTTGGCTTCGCGGCCGCCGTGCAGGTCAGCGCCCTGCGATCCGAGACGCCCTACGCCGGAGCCCGCCGCGGGGACCTGGTCAGCTTGTTGCAGTCGCTGTCGGCGGCTCAGGACCGCGCCACGCGCCAGCTCGCTGACCTGCAGGAGACCCGCGATGCGCTGGAGGAGAGCACCACCCAACGGGCGGCGGCGCTCGAGGAGGCACAGCGCCAGCTGGGCGACCTGCGGATCCTTGCTGGCGCGATCGGCGCCGAGGGCCCGGGCGTCCGGATCACCATCACCGACCCTGACGGGACCGTCGGCGCACGGACGCTGCTGAACGCGGTCGAAGAGCTGCGCGACGCCGGTGCCGAGGCCATCGAGATCAACGACCAGGCTCGCGTCGTCGCCGCCACCTACCTCACCGATGGCAGTGACCCGATCGACGGCGAGCTCGATGTGGGTGGCACCACGGTGCGCGCTCCCTACGTCGTCGATGCCATCGGGTCGCCCGAGACGCTGGCCGAGGCGACGGTCTTTCCGGGCGGGCTCACCGACGAGGTGGAGGATCTCGGCGGTACGGTCAGCGTCGAGACACCGGAGACGATCAGGGTGACGTCGCTGGCCCCGCCGCCGGACACCGAGTTTGTCGAGCCATCGACCTGATCACAGCCGAGGAGTGCCGTGTTTCCCGAGGACCTCAAGTACACCCCCGAGCACGAGTGGGTCCGTTCCGCCGCGGCTGACGACGCTGGTGACGACGCCGATGTGGCGACCATCGGCATCTCCGACTACGCCCAGGAGCAGCTCGGGGACATCGTCTATGTCTTGCTGCCCGAGGTGGGTGAGTCCCTGACACCGGGGACGTCGATCGGTGAGCTCGAGTCGACCAAGTCGGTGAGCGATCTCTATGCTCCCGTCGCCGGCACGGTCGTGGCCCGCAACGACGCGCTGGACCAGCAGCCCGAGCTGGTCAACTCCGACCCCTACGGCGCCGGTTGGCTGCTCAAGGTCCGCGTGAGCGATCCCGCCGCGGTCGACGGCCTGCTCGATGCCTCGGCCTACGAGCAGCAGGTCGGCGGCTGAGTGCGCTCGACCGCCCGGCTCGGTGTTGAAATGGCCTCCGGCCTGCCCGTAGGTTGCGGCTACCGTCAACGTCAACCACCGCTTGAGATCCAGCCCGCCTCGGGTGGCCTCGGGTGGCTCTGGAGGGACCATGCCGTTCTGCACCGAGTGCGGCCACGAGAACGCGTCTTCGGCGAAGTTCTGCTCACAGTGCGGCCACAAGCTCGTTGGGCGGGAGTCGTACGCCGAGAGTGAGACGACCTCGACGATCACCTTCGGCGCCGTCGATGACACCGGAGAGGACAGCGCACTGTCCGCCGAGGACGCCGCGGCACTCGATGGGCTGCCCTCCGGCAGCGCGCTGCTGATCGTGCAGCGCGGCCCGGGCGCTGGCAGCCGGTTCCTGCTTGACACCGACGAGGTCACGGCGGGCCGGCACCCTGACAGCGACATCTTCCTCGACGACGTGACCGTCTCGAGGCGGCACGCCACCTTCAGTCGTGGCAGCGGGAACTACGCCGTCTCCGATGTCGGCAGCCTGAACGGAACCTACGTCAACCGCGACCGGATCGACGAGATCGTGCTCAGCGGCGGGGACGAAGTGCAGATCGGCAAGTTCCGGCTCGTGTACTACCCCAGCGCGGCCGACCCGTCCGGACGCCCACGGTGACCTCGTCGCTGCCGTCCTCCACGCGGCGGCGGATGAGCATCGGCGAGGTCCTCGCCCAGCTGCGAACCGACTTTCCCGACGTCACGATCTCCAAGATCCGCTACCTCGAGTCCGAGGGCCTGGTCGAGCCGGAACGGACACCGTCGGGCTATCGCAAGTTCTCCCAGGCCGATGTTGACCGGCTGCGCTACGTCCTGACCGCGCAGCAGAGCTGCTACTACCCGCTCAAGGTGATCCGCGACCAGCTGGACGCGATCGACCGCGGCCTGGAGCCCCCGGCGGGCCCAGCCGGGACGCCGCGGGTGCCGACGGTCGTGCTCGCCACCGACGGAACCCGCGGCGATGGTCCCGACCTGAGGCTGTCTCGCGAGGAGCTGCTGGCGGGCGCGGCGATCGACGAGGAGCTGCTCGTCCAGATCGAGGGTTTCGGGTTGCTTGCAGCAGGCCGCGGCGGCCACTACGGCGCTGCTGCACTGCTGGTCGCAAGCACCGTCGGCGAGCTGGCGGCGTACGGACTCGAGCCGCGACACCTGCGCTCGGTCAAGACGGCCGCCGACCGTGAGGTCGACCTGGTCGAACAGATCGTCACACCGCTGCGCAGGCAGCACGACGCCGCTGCCAAGGCGCGGGCCGAGGAGGCGGTGCGGCAGCTGTCGACACTGACCCTTCGGCTGCACACCGCGCTCGTCCGCGGGGCACTCGGGCACCGCTGAGCACACCGCGAGCTGCGCCGGCAGGGAGGTCGCTGCTTGGCCTGTGGGCTGGCCGACCCCGAGGTAATGTGCCTGGGGTGAGGCGGCTGTCGTGAAGGACATGGACGTGGTCGGCGTGCGGGTAGAGATGCCGACCAACCAACCGCTCGTTCTCCTGCGAGAAGCCGGAGGGGCACGCTACCTGCCGATCTGGATCGGCGCGGTCGAGGCCACCGCGATCGCCTTTGCCCAGCAGGGCGTGACCCCACCGCGGCCGCTCACCCACGACCTGATGAAGGACCTGCTGGCCGCGCTCGGCCGCGAGCTCGACGAGGTGCGTATCACCGAGGTGCGCGACGGCGTCTACTACGCGGTCCTCGTCTTCGACGGCGGCACGGAGGTCAGCGCACGGCCCTCCGACTCGATCGCGCTCGCGCTCCGTACGGGCACCAAGATCGTCTGCGACGAGGACGTCCTGGAGTCGTCCGGCCTCGCGGTGCCCGAGGAGGAGGAGCAGGAGGTCGAGCGTTTCCGCGAGTTCTTGGATCAGGTCACGCCCGAAGACTTCCATCCAGGAACCTGACCCTCGACCTGAGGTTGAGTGTCGGGGGAGCACGCGACACGCCGGTCCTGTTGCAGCGATGTCGTTGACCGCGTCGGCCGGCGTTCCGTACCGTGAACAGTCGAACGTCGTCGGTGTAACTTGCTTGCGCGCCGGCGGCTCCCTCCAGGAGGTCGCTGTGGTTGGCACGCAAGACGACAACGCGCTCGAGCAGTCACTGCGTGCGCGGGCTGCGCGCGCGGCCGGCGACCAGGGCCTGCTCTTCGATGACGACGTCTCACCGCTCTCCGACGACGTGGGATTTCGTGGTCCAACCGCGTGCACCGCAGCCGGTATCACCTACCGCCAGCTCGACTACTGGGCCCGCACCCGGTTGGTCGAGCCGACCGTGCGCGCAGCGACCGGCTCGGGCACCCAGCGGCTCTACTCGTTCCGCGACATCCTGCTGCTCAAGATTATCAAGCGGCTGCTCGACGCCGGGGTCTCGCTGCAGCAGATCCGTACCGCGGTGGAGCACCTGCGCGAGCGCGGGACCCACGACCTCACCACTGTCACCTTGATGAGTGACGGTGCCAGCGTCTACGAGTGCCGTTCGCCCGACGAGGTGATCGACCTGTTGCAGGGTGGGCAGGGCGTCTTCGGCATTGCCATCGGCGGCGTCTGGCGCGAGATCGAGGGAACTCTCGCGGCGCTGCCGAGCGAGCGTGCCGGCACCCCCGAGGAGCAGCACGCCGACGACGAGCTCGCCGCCCGCCGACTGGCCCGCACCCAGCTCGCCTAGCACCCGCGGTCCGCCGCGTCCGCACGCGCGTCAGGTGGGCAGCCGGGTGAGCGCGTCGCGCACGTCTCCGACGGTGACGTCGTAGGGAGAGAACGACGTGATCCACCACGTCGCGCCCGCGTCGGCGTAGGCCGCGGGGTCGCGGGTGTGGTCGCCGTGCCGGCCGCCTACGGCCACGTCGAACTGGCCGGCGTCGGGGGACCGCATCGCGTGCGCCTGCGCAACCAGCTCCGCCAGCTGGTCCGGGGTGTCGACTTCGATCGGGAACATGCCGTCGTGGCGAGCGGCTCGGCGCAGCGGCGCGCGGTTGCCACGGCGCAGCGCCACCCAGATAGGGGGGCCGGGGTGCTGCACGGGCACGGGTCGCACCTGCAGGCCGTCGAGCACGTAGTGCGGCCCGCGGTGTCGGACGGTCTCGCCCGACCACGCCTGCGCGAGCAGCGCCAGGGATTCGTCGAGCATGGCACCGCGCACTCGGGCGTCCAGCTCCTCACCCGTGCCGCTGAGCTCGCCGGCTCCGTCCCCGCCGATCCCGACCCCAAGCGTGAGCCGGCCCGCGCTGAGGTGGTCGAGGCTGGCGACCTGGCGCGCCAGCGTGATCGGCCGGCGCCGCGGCAGCGGGGTGACCATCGGGCCGAGCCGCACCCGCTCGGTGGCGCACGCCATGGCCGCCATCGTCACCCACGGGTCCGCGATGTCGCCGACGTCGGGGCCGTACGCCACGTGGTCCCAGCAGAACACGCCGTCCCAGCCGGCGTTCTCCGCCTCGGCGGCCAGCCGGGCTGCCGTCGACGGGTCGGCCAGCGGGCCGAAGATCGGCAAGGACAACCCGTACCGCATGGCTCGCACCGTACCCGCCCACGCATCGCTCCCGAGGCGGCGGCAAGTGTCGCTCAGCCCTCGGTGAGGTGGCGCACGGCGTGGTAGCGGCGCACCACGTCCGGGGGGTCGGCGGCGGTGGTCGCGGTCATGTCGATGTTGCACGGTGGTGGATCGGCCGGCGCTCGCCTACGGCGCCGAGCGCGGTGATGCCGTCAGCGCCGCGCTGCGGCACCGGCTTGCTCGAGTCGCTGGTGGTCGACCGGGGCCTCGCCGAGATGCTGGTCAGTGTCGCGCGTCGCACCGGCGGTGAGCGGCCTGCTGATACCGTCGACACCGGCTGACGACGCCGTGCGGGAGAGTCGCCCGCACCACCGGCGGCGCCGAAGGGGCAACTCCTCCCGGAACCTCTCAGGCACCAGGACCGCACGGACCAGGCCACTTTGGAGCTGGCGACGTACGCGCCGACGGTGACTGAGGGGAGGGACGGAAGCGACTCGTCCCGACCCCGGAGCTGCTATGACCGACCACCAGACGCTCACCCAGCTCGATGCCTCCGCCGCGTTCAGCGCGCGACACATCGGCCCGCGTGCCGACCAGCGCCAGCGGATGCTCTCGCTGGTCGGGTTCGACTCGCTCGACGCCTTGATGGCTGCGGCCGTGCCTGAGGGGATCCAGACCGGCAACGCTGCAGACCAGGGGGACCGGCTGTTGCCGCTCGGCGAGGGGGAAGCGCTCAGCGCGCTGCGCCAGCGACTCGGGTCGAACCGTCCTGGCGTCGCGATGATCGGGCTCGGCTACCACCCCACCGCGACCCCGGCCGTCGTGCGCCGGGGCGTGCTGGAGGACCCCTCCTGGTACACCGCCTACACGCCGTACCAGCCGGAGATCAGCCAGGGCCGGCTGGAGGCGCTGCTCAACTTCCAGACGATGGTGGGTGACCTGACCGGCCTCCCCACGGCCAACGCCTCCTTGCTCGACGAGGCGACCGCCGCCGCGGAGGCGATGACGCTCGTACGCCGCGGGCTGCGCGGTGCGGCCGCCGCCGCGCCGTTCGTCGTCGACGCCGACTGCCTGCCGCAGACGCTGGCAGTGGTCCACACCCGCGCCCGCTCGATGCGCATCGAGGTCGTCGAGGCCGACCTGGCCGACGGGTTGCCTGACGGCGAGCTGAGCGGCGTGCTGATCGCCTATCCGGGGGCATCAGGACAGGTGCGCGACCCGCGGCCGCTGATCGACGCCGCACACGAGCGGGGTGGCCAGGCCGTCGTCGTCACGGACCCGCTGGCCCTGTGCCTGCTGGAGTCGCCGGGCGAGCTCGGCGCGGACGTGGTGATCGGCTCGGCCCAGCGCTTCGGTGTCCCGATGTGGTACGGCGGGCCGCACGCGGGCTTCATGGCAGTCCGCGACGGGCTCGCCCGGCACCTGCCCGGCCGGCTCGTCGGAGTCTCGGTCGACGCCGAGGGGCGCGCGGCGTACCGGCTGGCGCTGCAGACCCGAGAGCAGCACATCCGCCGTGACAAGGCGACCTCCAACATCTGCACCGCGCAGGTGCTGCTCGCCGTGGCCGCGTCGATGTACGCCGTCTACCACGGCCCGGACGGGCTGCGCGCGATCGCGCAGCGGGTGCACCGCTTCGCTGTCGTGCTGGCGGCTGGCCTCCGCGCGGGGGGTGTCGAGGTGGTCGGTGTCTCCTTCGTCGACACCGTCGTCGCGCGCGTGCCGGGAGCGGCCGACGAGGTCGTCGCGGCGGCGCGCGCCGACGGGATTCACCTGCGACGGGTGGATGCCGACCACGTGGGCGTGAGCACCAACGAGCTGACGACCCGCACCCACCTGCGACAGGTGTGGTCGGCCTTTGGCCTCGCAGCCACCGACGGCGATGACCTCGCCGGCGACAGGGCGGGTGACAGGGCCGACGACAGGGCCAGGAAGAAGGTCGGTGACATCAACGAGCTCGACCTGGCCACGGCCGACGCGTTGCCCGAGGCGCTGCGCCGACGCACGCCCTACCTCACCCACCCGGTCTTCTCGCGCTACCACTCCGAGACAGCGATGCTGCGCTATCTGCGGCGGCTGGCCGCCCGCGACTACGCCCTCGACCGAGGCATGATCCCGTTGGGGTCGTGCACGATGAAGCTCAACGCCACTACGGAGATGAAGCCGTTGGGCTGGTCCGAGATCGCCGAGCTGCACCCGTTTGTGCCTGCCGTCGACGCTCGGGGCATCCTCGACCTGGCACACGAGCTGGAGGGGTGGCTGGCCGACCTCACCGGTTACGCCGCCGTGTCCTTGCAGCCCAACGCCGGCTCCCAGGGCGAGCTGGCTGGCCTGATGGCGATCCGTGCCTACCACGTGGAGGCCGGCCAGGGTGAGCGCGACGTCTGCCTCATCCCGTCCTCGGCGCACGGCACCAACGCGGCATCCGCGGTGATGGCTGGGCTGCGGGTCGTCGTGGTCGCGGCGTCGGCCGACGGATCGGTCGACCTCGGCGACCTGCGAGCCAAGTGCGACGAGCACCGAGACGACCTCGCGGCCGTCATGGTCACCTACCCGTCGACGCACGGGGTCTACGAGGCCGGCATCACCGAGCTGTGCGACGTCGCGCACGCGCACGGTGGCCAGGTCTATGTCGACGGAGCCAACCTGAACGCGTTGCTCGGCCACGCCGAACCCGGTCGGTTCGGCGGGGACGTCTCCCATCTCAACCTGCACAAGACGTTTTGCATCCCGCACGGTGGGGGCGGCCCCGGTGTCGGCCCGGTGGCGGTCGCAGCGCACCTGGCGCCGTACCTGCCGAGCCATCCGATGCACCCGGACCCCGAGCGGCGCGCCGGCGTCGGACCGGTCAGCGCGGCGCCCTACGGGTCGGCCGGCATCCTGGCGATCCCCTGGCTGTACATCCAGCTGATGGGCACCGCCGGCCTCACCGAGGCGACCGGGGTCGCGGTGCTCGCCGCCAACTACGTGGCGCGACGGCTGCGCGACCACGTACCCGTGCTGTACGCCGGGGCGCACGATCTCGTGGCGCACGAATGCATCCTCGACTTCCGGCCCCTGACCAAGCGCACGGGAGTCACCGTCGACGACGTCGCCAAGCGGCTGGTGGACCACGGCTTTCACGCCCCGACGATGAGCTTCCCGGTGCCGGGGACCCTGATGGTGGAGCCGACGGAGTCCGAGGACCTGCTCGAGCTGGACCGGTTCTGCGACGCGATGGTCGCAATCACCGCCGAGATCGAGCAGGTCGCCCAGGGGGTGTGGTCGGTGGAGGACAGCCCGCTGCGGCACGCCCCGCACACGGCGGCAGCGGTGACTGGGCAGTGGGGACGCGCCTACTCCCGCGAGCAGGGTGCACTGACTGCCACTGGCGGTCAGGACAAGTACTGGCCGCCGGTGGCGCGCGTCGACCAGGCCTACGGCGACCGCAACCTGGTGTGTGCGTGCCCGCCGATCGACGCATTCGCGTGACCCAGCTGCTCCCTGCCACCAGTCGGGCGCTGCTCCACGACCTGGCCACCGGGCAGGCTTCCGACCGGCAGCCGTCCGTGGTCGCGGGCGTGGTGCGCGAGGGCGAGCTGGTGTGGTCGGCGGGGCGAGGGGACGTCGACGACGCGACCGACACGCAGTACCGGATCGGCTCCCTGACCAAGACCATGACTGCGGTGCTCGTGCTGCAGTGCCGCGACGAGGGCCTGCTGTCGCTCGACGATCCGGTCTCCGCCTACGTGCCCACCAGCCCGTGGCCGGACACCCCGCTCAGGCTCCTGCTCGGGCATGCGGGCGGGTTGCCCGCAGAGCCGCCGGGTCCGTGGTGGGAACGGCACGGTGGCGGCATTCTGCACGAGCTCGTGGCGGGCCTCGACGGGCAGCCGCTCGCACTGCCGGCCGGTTCTGCGTTCCACTACAGCAACGTCGGGTACGCCCTGCTGGGAGCGGTCGTCGAGGGGGTGCGCGGCGGCACCTGGTGGGACGTGCTGCGGACCCGCGTGCTTCGTCCACTGGGCATGAGCCGCACCACGTACGGCCCGCGGCCCCCGTACGCCCAGGGGCGATCGGTGCACCCGTGGTCGGGACGTCTCGACGCCGAGCCGCACACCGACACAGGCGCGATGGCGCCGGCCGGGCAGCTGTGGAGCACGGTCGCCGACCTCGCCCGCTGGGCGGCGTTCTGGCTCGCCCCCGATCCAGCGGTGCTCGACGCCGCGACCGCCGAGCAGATGCACGCGCCGACTGTCGCTCTTGCGACGGGAGCGTGGGGACTCGGGCTCAGCCTCGACACGTCCCGTCGGCAGCCGCGATTCGGGCACGGCGGGTCGATGCCCGGCTTCGTCGCCCGCCTCGAGGTCGACCCCGCGGAGCGCACGGCCGCCGTCTCGCTGGCCAACGCCACCATCGGCGGTGGTGAGCTCGCGGCCACATTGCTCGACACGGTGTACCGGCACGAGCCAGCGCTGCCGCAGCCGTGGACCCCGGAACCCGAGCTGCCGGGGACCGACGAGCTGCTCGGCCCCTGGTACTGGGGCAACACGACGTGGACGCTGCTGGTGCGTGGCGGTGCGCTGCAGCTCGACACCGCCTCACCCACGCGGGACAGCCGGTTCGTGCCCGCGGGTCCCGACCGGTGGCGCGGTCAGGACGCCTACTTCGCCGGCGAGCTGCTGCGCGTCGTCCGTGACCTGCGTGGCGCGATCGACCATCTCGACCTGGCCAGCTACGTCCTGCGCCGCCGCCCCTACGCCTGACCCCTGCCGGTCCACGGCGCGGCTCAGCCGACCGCTGAGCCGAACAGCAATCCCAGCAGGTAGGTCACAACGGCTGCCCCGGCACCGATGCCTAGCTGACGCAAGGCCCGACGCAGCGGCGAACCCCCGGACAAGACGCCGACGACCGCACCGGTGAGCAGCAGTGCCAGCGAGACCAGGACGACCGCAACCAGCAGCGCCTTGCCACCGGTGAGGCCCACCACGAACGGGAGAACGGGCACCAGCGCCCCCGAGGCAAAGCACGCAAAGCTCGACCACGCGGCGCCCAGGCCGCTGCCGACGACGTCGTGGTCTGGTGGTGCGGGCGTCACGTCGGATGCGTCGAGGAACTGCGTGCGCAACACGGCGTCGGCATAGGCCCGGGATTCGTCGGCTCCCATCCCGCGGGCCCGATAGACCAAAGCGAGCTCGTTGGCATCGACGTCGAGGTGGGGCAGGGCGCGGGTCGCGTCGGTGCTCGGGGTCGTGGCGGCGAGCAGCTCGCGCTGGGACCGTACCGAGACGTACTCACCGGCCCCCATTGACAGCGCACCGGCGAGCAGCCCGGCAAGCCCGGTCAGTAGCACCGTCCTCGGTCCGGCGCCGCCTCCAGCAACGCCGAGCACCAGGGCAAGGTTGCTGACCAAGCCGTCGTTGGTGCCGAACACTGCGGCCCGGAAGCTCCCGGAGACCTGGGCCCTGCCGCGCGAGGCCAGACCCCGGACAACCTCCTCGTGGATGCGTTCGTCGGCTGCCATCGCCGCGGTCGCGTCGGTGTCGGATTCGTAACGGGACCGGCTCTCGGCGCGTTGCGCCAAGGCCAGGACGAAGACGGAGCCGAAGCGCAACGCCAGCCAGGCGAGCAGCCGGGTCCGAACCGCCCCTCGCGGGATTCGTCCCGGGTCGTCCCCGAGCAGACGAGCCCAGTGCGCGATGTGCCGTTCCTCGGCCTCGGCGAGTCGCAGCAGGATCTCCTGCTCCTCGCCGCTGCGGCGCGACGCCAGGTTGCGATAGACCGCTGCTTCCTCCCGCTCGTCGGCGAGGTGGCGACGCCAGCGACGGGTCACCCGCGGCGGTGGCAACGACCGCTGCGCCCCCGAGTCCCTGGTCGCGTTCACGCGGCTCATGGTCCCACGCACCCCCCCGAAGCCGCTGCCGCGCGGCGCCGCTTTTGCTGGTATGCCAGCGAAAAGTTGCGCCTCCCCGGCGAAGAACGCCGGGCAAGCGCACCTACGCTTGGGTGAGCGTGCGGGGGGGTTGGCACGGCAGACGGCAGCCTAAGCGAGCCGGGCCGGGAAACCGCCGGTCGCGACCGGTCCCCACCTGGTCGGCGTGATCCGCAGCAACACCTTGCCCTGCTTGCGCATCGCCTCGCGGTAGTCGTCCCAGTCCGGGTGCTCGCCGGAGACGGCACGGAAGTAGTCGACGAGCCCCTCGAGCGCCGCGGGCATGTCCAGCACCTCGCCGTCGCCGTCGACCTGCATCCAGGCGTCGCCGAAGTCGTCAGACAGCACCAGGATCGAGGCCCGAGGGTCACGGCGCAGGTTCGCGGTCTTGGCCCGCTCGGGATAGCTGGACACCACGAGGCGGCCCTCGGTGTCGACCCCGCCGGTGACCGGCGAGCTCTGCACAGTGCCGTCGCGACGGTGCGTCAGCAGCACGAAGTCGTGCCGTGGCCGGACGAACGCGAGCATCTGCTCGCGGTCGACCGATGTGGTGGTCGCGATCGTTCGTGCCATGACGTGGAGACTAGCTAGACGGGCGGTGGGGGCCGCGGGTCGTGCGTGCCAGCATGAGCGCCGTGCAGGAGACGACCGGGAGCACCTTCACCGGCGACGACTGGTACGGCCGCGACCTGGCCGACGGCCGTTCCCGACGATTGAGCCGGCCAGGGAGCGACGGGTGCGCAGAGTCGCTGCGGCCCCCGACGCCGAGTGGCGCAACGTGGTCGTCCTCCAGCGCGTTCCGAGCGCCACCGCGCGCCACTCGGCGGCTGCCCGGGGAGCACTCGTCGGGCTTGGCGGTCGGTCGGTCGGGCTCAGGCCTGCCAGCGGTAGTCCGGGATCTCGCTGGGTCGGGTGGGGGGCGTGCCGTCGCCGTACGGGCTGCCGCCGAGCTGCTCGCGGTGGTGCGGGCGGGTCCAGTCCTGCCGCGGTCCGCCAGGGACGATGCCGGACGGGTTCAGCATCCGCAGGGCGCCGTAGTAGTGGTGCTTGATGTGCGCCATGTTGACGGTGTCGCCCACACCCGGGGTCTGCACGAGGTCGAGGAGGTAGGCGTCGAGCACCGGGTCCTCGCTGATCTTGTTGCGGTTGCACTTGAAGTGAGCGTGATAGACCGCGTCGAAGCGCACCAGCGTCGTGAACAGCCGCACGTCGGCCTCGGTGAGGTGGTCGCCGACGAGGTAGCGGCGGGTCGTCAGGCGCTGCGACAACCAGTCCAGGCAGCTGAAGACCTGCCCGTACGACCGCCCGTACGCCTGCTGGCTGCGGGCAAATCCCGCCCCGTACACCGCGTCGTTGAAGTCGGTGTAGACCCGCCCCATGACCTCGTCGATCTCGTCGCGCCACGCCTCGGGGTAGAGGTCAGGTGCCCCTTCGCGGTGGTGGGCAGTCCACTGTGCCGACAGGTCGAGTGTGATCCGGGCGAAGTCGTTGGTGACGAGCTGGCCGCTGGGGACGTCCACGATCGCCGGCACACTGGTGCCGTTGACCCACTTGGCCTGCCGAGCCGCGTACGCCTCGGCGAGGTGGTGGATGCCGAGCACCGGGTCCACGCCGTCGGCGTCGAGGGTGAAGCGCCAGTCCAGCTCGTCGTGGATCGGGTCGACGACGCCGAGGCTGATCGCGTGCTCGAGGCCCAGCAGCCGCCGCACCAGCACCACCCGGCTCGCCCAAGGACAGGCCAGCGACGCGATCAGGCGGTAGCGGCCTGGCTCCACCGGCCAGGGTGTCCCTGGTTCGTCGACGATGCGGTCGGTGAACTCTGACTCTCCGTGCGAGTACGCGGCGTTCCCCATCTGCACACTGTCTCTCACCGCGGCCAGATCGGCAGAGCCGGGCAGCGAGACGGGAGGCACCCGGAGGGCTCGCGGCCGGATGTCTGTCAGTTGAGGTCGTTGGGGTCCCGGACGAACGTCCGGTCGGCGCGCAGCGCCCGGTTGTAGAACCAGGTGATCGCCCAGAGCACGACGCCGATGGCCAGCAGGATCCCGGCGATCTTGTACTGCTCGCCGACCCGGCCGGACACGGGGAGCACCAGGTAGGCGCAAGCGAGTGCACCGATCACGGGCAGCGGGGTGGGCGCCCGGAAGTGGTGGTGGTCCACCGGGTCGCGGCGCAGCACCAGGACGGCCACGTTGACCACCGTGAAGACGGCGAGCAGCAACAGCGACGTCGTCCCACCCAGGATCGCGACGTTGTCCTCGTTCAGGGTGTTGACGTAGACGATGAGGCCGAAGGCCAGCGCAGTGGTGAACAGGATCGACGCCCACGGCGTCCGCCGCTTGCGATGAACCCGGTCGAGGAACGGCGGCAGCACCCGTTGCTTGGACATGCCGTACAACAGGCGGCTGGCCATCATCATGTTGATGAGGGCGGAGTTGGCGACAGCGAACATCGCGATAAACGGGAACAGGTCGCCGAACGGGAGGTCGGGTGCGCCGGTCTTGACGACGAGGCTCAGCGGCGAGTCGGCTTGCGCGAGATCGCCCACCGGGACGATGGCGACCGCCGAGATCGACACCAGGATATAGATCGCACCGGTGATGCCGAGACCGGTGAGCATGATCTTGGGGAAGATGCGGCTCGGGTCGTGCGTCTCCTCGGCCATGTTGACGGAGTCCTCGAATCCCACCATGGCAAAGAACGCCAGCGAGGTGGCAGTCGTGACGGCCAGGAAGATGCTCTTGTCCTCAGGTGTCTCGAACGCCACGACCCGGCCCCAGTCGGCGTCACCGCCGACGATGACCCACAGACCCACCAGGATCACCAGCAGCAGGCCGGACAGCTCGATCATGGTGAGCACGACGTTGGTCTTGACGCTCTCCGCGACTCCCCGCAGGTTGACCAGCATCACCAGCAGCATGAAGCCCAGCGAGATGGCCTGGATGCCAAAGCTGCCGCGCCCGAGGTCGAGGGTGAATCCGGTGTCGAGGTTGAGTGCGAACGCCTGCGAGGCGGTCGACGCCGAGGTGAGGCCGGAGGACATCACCGCGAAGCACACGAGGAACGTGACGAAGTGGATACCGAACGCCTTGTGCGTGTAGAGCGCCGCACCGGCGGCCTGGGGGTACTTCGTCACCAGCTCGAGGTAGGAGAACGCGGTCAGCAGCGCGACCGCGAAGGCCACGAGGAAGGGCGCCCACGCGGCACCGCCCACCTCGGCGGCGATGTCGCCCGTGAGAGCGTACACACCGGTGCCGAGAATGTCGCCGACGATGAACAGCAGCAACAGCTTGGGCCCCAGCACCCGCTTGAGCTCGGTGGGTGTCTCGCCGGACTCTCGGTGCGCAGTCTCCTGGTCAGCCATGGCGGACACTCTCGACCTAAGCGGCAGACCGCGCAAGCACCACACTCCGGTGGACCGCGACCTGCTCAAATCAAGGGAGCGCCGTGATCACTGGTTCGACGCCTTGCCTGGTCGCCCTCCGGGGCCGAGCGCCAAATCCGCACGGTGCTCTGTTGGGCGCCCGGGGATGGGACGGCGGTTCAGTGGAGGAACCAGGCCAGCGCCGCGAGATTGACGACCGCAGTGGCTGCGGGACCGACCGCTTTCAGTCGATCTCGTGTCAACCCTTCGACCACAGCGTCGGAGCTCTAAACGATGATCATCGTTGGTGCCATGGCAGTCAGCCCCGTGCTGAGTCGGCCGATCATGACAATCGTGCAGGTCACGGCCAGTGCGAAGCTTCTCGCGAAGGCGTACATCGGGTTCGTGCGGACCGACTTGTCGGATCCAATCAGGGCAGCCGCAGAGAAACCAAGGCTGACATAGGCGCTGACGGTGGTGATGACCGCGCACACCAGAAGGGAGCCATCGCGCGTGTCCAGCTCACCAACCGCGCTCGCGCCACGCCGCGAGGTTGGGCCGTTCAATGCCCAGGCCAGGAAGATCATCACCGTGGCCGGGATAGACCCAGGTGTCGTCGGGCAGGTCGGCGAACAGCTTGGTCTCCACGTCGTCGATCAGGCTGGCAAAGTCCTGCGGCGAGCCGGTGTTGCCGACCCCGCCGGGGAAGAGGCTGTCCCCGGTGAACACGTGGGGGTGGCCGTCCGGGTCGTCGTAGCGCAGGGCGATCGAGCCGGGGGTGTGCCCGACCAGGTGGATCACAGCCAGCGTGCGGGTGCCGACACCCACCGTGTCGCCATCGCTGAGCCGTCTGTCAGGGGCCAGCGGCAACGCGTCGGCGTCATGCTCGCCTGCCGCCGTCCGCGCTCCCGTGGCAATGGCCACGTCCTCCAGCGCCTGCACGTGGTCGGCGTGGCGATGAGTGGTGACGATGGTCGCGAGGCCAGCGTTGCCGACCAGCTCGAGGATCCGCTGGTCGTCGTAGGCCGCGTCGATGAGCAGCTGCTCGCCGGTCTCGTGGCAGCGCAGCAGGTAGACGTTGTTGCTCATCGGTCCCACGGCCAACTTGCTGATCGTCAGGTCGCGCAGCTCGCGAACGTCGGTCTCGCCGCCGACGCTGACCTCACCGGTGTACGTCATGTGTGCTCCTTCTCCTCGGGTCAGGACCAGACTGCCGGTACGTCCGGCAGCCTGCTCGGCCGCACACCGTCGCAACGCAGCCCAGCACCGTCGCCACGACCGAGGAGCCACGCGGCGAGCTCGGCAGCGCTGCCCTCGATCAGCGGCGAGCCGGGCGGAGCCTCGACCCGTGCTGTGGAGTCGCCATCGGCACGCAGCCCGAATGGTGGCGGCTCGTCGAGCTTCGTCACCCGGCCGAAGGCCACGTCGAGCACCACCCAGGCGTGCGCGTCAGGCCCACTCATTGGGGGTGTAGCCGGCGCCGAGGTCGACCCGGTGCACCTCGGCCTCGACCACCCGTGCGGGAGCGATGTCGGTCAGCGGTTGGCGGCGCCCGTTGCGCCACTCGGGCACGGCATCCCATGTCTGCGCCGGCAGCGCACGGCAGGTGCCGTGCAACCGCTCCGCGCTGGTCCGCACGTCGTCGACCAGCTTGGCGGCACTTCGCCCGGCGCCGGCCTCGATGTCGGCCTCCCGTGCCGCGCCTGGGCCGTACATCGCAACCGTGCGCCCCTCGGCCGTGCCCGTGGCCAGCCGCTCCAGCGCGTCGGCGTTGCGCGCGACATGGGTGAGCACGTGGCCGCGCGACCAGCCCGGCAGCAGGCTGGGCGCCCGGCACCAGGAGTCGTCGACCCCCACGAGCGAGTCGACGAGACGCGCGTGCGCGTCCTCGGCCTCGGACAGCGCCTGCTCGATTCGTGGGTCGACCATGAGTCTGGACCTTACGAGCCCGGCTCACATTTGTGGCCCAGGGTAGGCGCGTCGTACGGTCGGGTGATTCACCGTCCCGGGTCCGCCGAGTCCTGCCCGCCGGGGCGACCATCGATCGAGAGGCATCCGAGGGCAGGAGTGGGGGACCCACGTTCACGGCGCCGGCAGCAGGATCGCCGGAGCCTCGGGGTGAAGCCGCTCATGGTCCAGCACACCGGGCCACCACGCGGCCGGGCACTCTCCGCCCGAACCCGACAGCTCACCTCGCAGGCGGCGGAGAGGTATTCGCATGCTCCGACGCACCATGTCCACCCGGATCTCCAGCCGGTTCCGCGCGGGTCGCGGCGCAGCCGTGGCACTCGCCGGGACGCTGGCCACCGGCTCGCTGCTGGTTGTCGGCGGTGCAACCACCGCCGCCTCGGCCGCCGAGATTCCCACCTGGGAACGCCTCGCCGGCTGCGAGTCCGGCAACAACTGGCACATCAACACCGGCAACGGCTACTACGGCGGCCTGCAGTTCTCCGACCCGACCTGGGACGCGTACAAGGGTCCGAGGATGGCCGAGCGAGCCGACCGGGCCAGCAAGAAGGCCCAGATCATCACCGGCGAGAGGACCCTGGACGCACAGGGCTGGGGCGCCTGGCCGGCGTGCTCCGAGAAGCTGGGTCTCGGCCCGGCCGACGCGAAGGGCAAGCCGTACGGCGGCAAGGGCTGAGCGCAGCCGACGCGCCCGTGGGGAAGCAGGCGCGTGGTTAGGCACAGCGGGTCCCGGTGGTGGGAGCGCGGCCTTGGGGCAGCCGGAACACACTGTCGGTGCCGCCGGTTAGCCTTCCATCGGGCCAGCAGGTGCTGCCGCCTGTGCCCGCCCGCCCGACCTCAGGAGCCGTCCGTCGTGGCCGACCGTCTCGTCGTCCGTGGTGCCCGCGAGCACAACCTCAAGGATGTCTCGCTCGACCTGCCCCGAGACTCCCTGATCGTCTTCACCGGGCTGTCGGGATCGGGCAAGTCCAGCCTGGCTTTCGACACGATCTTCGCCGAGGGGCAACGGCGCTACGTCGAGTCGCTGTCGGCGTACGCCCGGCAGTTCCTCGGTCAGATGGACAAGCCCGACGTCGACTTCATCGAGGGTCTCTCGCCGGCGGTCTCCATCGACCAGAAGTCGACGTCGCGCAACCCTCGGTCGACAGTCGGCACGATCACCGAGGTCTACGACTATCTCCGGCTGCTCTTTGCCCGTGCCGGCCGGCCGCACTGCCCGGTCTGCGGTCGCCCGATCGTGCGGCAGACGCCGCAGCAGATCGTCGACCGGGTCCTGGAGCTCGACGAGGGTGTCCGTTTCCAGGTGCTGGCTCCGGTGATACGCGGCCGCAAGGGTGAGTACTCCGACCTGTTCCGCACCCTCACCACTCAGGGCTACAGCCGGGCGCGGATCGATGGCGAGATCCACCCGCTCGCCGAGCCACCCCCCCTGGCGAAGCAGAAGAAGCACACCATCGAGGTGGTCATCGACCGGCTGGCAGTCAAGCAGAGCGCCAAGCGCCGGCTGACCGACTCGGTGGAGACGGCCCTGCGGCTCGGGGAAGGGCTGGTGATCCTCGACTTCGTCGACCTGCCCGCCGACGACCCCGAGCGCGAGCGGACGTTCTCCGAGCACCTCGCGTGTCACTACGACGACCTGTCTTTCGAGGAGCTCGAGCCGCGCTCGTTCTCGTTCAACTCACCGTTCGGCGCCTGCGTGACGTGTCACGGTCTCGGCACCCGGATGGAGGTCGACCCCGAGCTGCTGATCCCCGACCCGGGCCAGTCGCTGGCCGAGGGGGCGATCACCCCGTGGGCGTCGGCCCACGTCGCCGACTACTTCGGTCGGCTGTTGGGTGCCCTGGGCGACGAGATGGGCTTCACCCTCGACACGGCGTTCGTCGACCTCGACCCGGCGTCGCAGCGGGCGTTGCTGCACGGCCACGAGCAGAAGGTGCACGTCCGCTACACCAACCGGTACGGCCGCGAGCGCTCCTACTGGACCACCTTCGAGGGCGTCATCCCCTACGTCGAGCGGCGGCACGGCGAGGCGGAGTCCGACACCAGCCGGGAGCGGTTCGAGGGCTTCATGCGCGAGGTGCCGTGCCCCGCCTGCCAGGGCACCCGGCTCAAGCCGGTCGTTCGTGCGGTGACGATGACCGCGACCGACGGTGACACCCGCAACATCGCCGAGGTGTGCGCGTTGCCAGTCGATCGGGCGGCCCGATTCCTCGCCGACCTCGATCTGACGCAGCGCGAGCGGCAGATTGGCGAGCGGGTGCTCAAGGAGATCCACGAACGGCTGCGGTTCCTGCTCGACGTGGGTCTCGACTACCTCACCCTGGACCGCCCGTCCGGGTCGCTGTCGGGCGGCGAGGCGCAGCGGATCAGGCTGGCGACACAGATCGGCGCCGGGCTGGTCGGGGTGCTGTACGTGCTCGACGAGCCGTCCATCGGGCTGCACCAGCGCGACAACCACCGGCTGATCGACACGCTGGTGCGGCTGCGCGACATGGGCAACACGCTGATCGTCGTCGAGCACGACGAGGACACGATCCGTACCGCCGACTGGGTGGTCGACATCGGCCCAGGCGCGGGCGAGCACGGCGGCCAGATCGTGGTCTCTGGCACGGTCGACGATCTTGTCAACCACCACGACTCGCTCACCGGCGCCTATCTGTCGGGCCGCGAGTCGATCCCGCTCCCGACCCAGCGCCGCGACCGCGACCCAGTCCGCGAGCTGGTTGTCCGGGGCGCCAAGGAGCACAACCTTCAAGACATCGACGTGGCCTTTCCTCTCGGCCTGTTCATCGCGGTCACGGGCGTCTCCGGCTCCGGCAAGTCGACGCTGGTCAACGACATCCTCTATACGTCACTGGCCAAGCGGATCTACCGCGCCCGCGAGGTACCGGGTCGGCACCGCACGATCAACGGGGCCGAGCATGTCGACAAGGTGATCCACGTCGACCAGTCGCCGATCGGGCGCACGCCACGATCCAACCCCGCGACGTACACCGGCGTGTTCGACCACATGCGCAAGCTGTTCGCCCAGACCAGCGAGGCCAAGGTCCGCGGATACCAGCCCGGTCGCTTCTCGTTCAACGTCAAGGGAGGCCGCTGCGAGGCCTGCTCCGGCGACGGCACGATCAAGATCGAGATGAACTTCCTGCCCGACGTCTATGTCCCGTGCGAGGTCTGCCACGGCGAGCGCTACAACCGCGAGACGTTGGAGGTGCACTACAAGGGTCAGTCGATCGCCGAGGTGCTCGACATGCCGATCGAGCAGGCCGTCGACTTCTTTGCCGCGATCCCGCCGATCGCCCGGCACCTGCGCACCCTGGTCGACGTCGGCCTCGGCTACGTCCGGCTCGGTCAGCCGGCGACGACCCTGTCCGGCGGCGAGGCGCAGCGGGTGAAGCTGGCGTCCGAGCTGCAGAAACGGTCGACAGGGAGCACCGTCTATGTCCTCGACGAGCCCACCACCGGCCTGCACTTCGAGGACATCCGCAAGCTGCTGGGCGTCCTGCAGAGCCTGGTCGACAAGGGCAACACGGTCATCGTCATCGAGCACAACCTCGATGTGATCAAGACCAGCGACTGGGTCGTCGACATGGGCCCGCACGGCGGCAGGGGCGGCGGTTTGATCGTGGCCGAGGGGACGCCGGAGCAGGTCGCGGCGCACGCGACCAGCTACACCGGCGAGTTCCTGCGTCCGCTGGTGACGCCCGCCGAGCCCGTCCGCAAGCCTCGCAAGCGCGCAGCCGAGCAGACCGCCGGGGACGAGGAGAAGGCGGCGAGCGCCCGAGGACCGGCTCGCGGTAGCGCGCGGAGACCCACGCGCGGCACGGCCAAGGCCTCCTGACGCAGCGATCGCAGCCGCCGATCGGCGGCTGGCGGTCCTAGTCCCAAAGGGCAGCCGCGGGTCGGTGGGTTTGCGCGCGGTTGCCGGGCATGATCGAGAGCCCATCGACCCGCGCCCGCGGGCGTACGACTCCGGGAGGACCCGTCATGGCCGACCAGCATCGCTCGCCCCTCGACCGTCGGACCTTGCTGCGCGGCGCTGGCAGCGGCGTCGCCGCCGCGACGTGGCTGGTGGGTTGCGGCAGCGATGACGAGGGATCGGGAAGCACCGAGACGCAGAGCGAGCCCACCACACTCAGCGCTGGCGACGTCGCCGTCGGCAGCGGGGTGATCCTCGACGACACCTACGTCGTCACCCAGCCGACCGAGGGCGAGTTCAAGGCGTTCACGGCCATCTGCACGCACAACGGGTGCCCCGTGGCCTCGGTCAAGGACGACACGATCACGTGCAACTGCCACGGCAGCCAGTACGACGCCGCGACCGGCGAGGTCACCAGGGGGCCGGCCACCGAAGCCCTGGCCGAGGTGGCGCTCAGCGTGGACGGCGACACCCTGACGGTCGGCTGACGCTCATCCGCGCTCACCCGCGCTCACCCCTGCTGACCCCGGCTGTGAGCGGGCGCTCACCCGCGCTCACCCCGGCTGTGGCGTCGTTTTCGCTGGTACGCCAGCGAAACGTGCGCTTCCCCAGCGCAACAACGCCGGGGAGGTGCACCTGACGCCGGGGAAGTGGCCGAACGGCCGAGTGACGAGGGGGGCTGTCCGCGTCGATCATCGCGATATGGCCGACGTCGAACTCACTGCCGGCTGCAACGCCTGCCTCGGGCGGCGCGCGCTGCTGCGAGGTGCCGCCGGCGTCGCTGTCGGTGCCGCCGTCGGCGCGGGCACCGCCAGCGCGGCCGTGGCC
>JACCWP010000050.1 GCA_013697585.1 Nocardioidaceae bacterium | reverse complement strand
GCCGCGGCCGCCTCGAGCTCGGCGAGCAGGTCCTCGGCCGCCGCTGCCTTTTTGTCGATCTCGGCCTGCTCGCGCGCCAGCTGCTCCCTGGCGGCGGCGATGTCGGCCAGCTGCTCCTCGGCCCGCTCGGCGCGCAGCGAGAGCTCGGCTCGCGAGTTCTCGTACGAGACCAGCAGGTCGGCGGTCTGGTCGGAGTACGACTGCATCGCGACCATCGAGGAGATGAACTCGTCCGGATCGTCGGACAGCAAGAGCTGGCTCGTGGTGCTCACGCCGCCGCCGTCGACCTGGGCGAGGACGAGCCTCTCGACCTGGACTCGAAGCCGCTCGGTCTGGCGGGATTGCGCCTCGACGTCGTCGCGGGCGGCCCGCAGCTCGTCGTGGGCGTCACCGAGCCGCGCCTTGATCGTGTTGAACCGTTCCGATGCCTGCTCCGCCTCGTGGTGGAGCTCATCGACCCGGCTCTGCACGTCGGCGATCGTCGAGTCGGGGTCGGCGCTGGCACCTGGAAGCACCAGCCCGCCCAGAACGGCAGCAGCGATGGCGATGACAGCCACCCGGACACCGCGCACCTTGCGGCCAGCCAGCACGATCGGTTGGTCTCCCTCGGACTGGCGTCCACGCCGATCGGCCGGCGAGCATCCCGCCGCACCGGCCCTGACGTTGCACCTGGGTCGGCTCGGATCACCGACGTGGAACAGGCACGGACACAGCACCGTACCTACCCAGCACGAGCGGGGGCAAACCCGGCTGGGGACGATGGGCCGTGCCGCGGCGTCTGTCCGGGCGATCAGCCCGGCTCCTCGTCACAATCGCGGTCCGGGGACGGGTCGGCCAGGGACTGGACCAGTCGCAGCGGCGGCACCAGCCCGGCACCGGCCAGGGCACCGAGGGCCGACACCTCGTCGGCGTCGAGCCGCAACCGCTCGGGGACCGGGCCGAGCAGCACGCTGACCACGCAGTCGTCACAGGCCGGCCCTCGCACCTGACACCCCGCGCAGTCGACCAGCAGGGGCAGCGAACGGCGCGGATCCGCGTCGTCGGGCACGGATGGCGGTGTGCGGAACGGGGCATCGGGCACGGTGTCCTCCGGTGGTGACTGGCCCGTACGTCGAGCCGTGCCCGACGCTAGAGCGGGCCACCGACACCCCCCGACGACCAGGGTCGCGACCCAGTTCGGGGCGCCAGAACCGCAATTGCGGGAAAACGTGGGTCGACACTGGCGACTCACACACCCCGAACCCCGCAATCGCCGGGTCGGGTGCCGGTCAGGAGCGGGCCAGCAGGTCGAGCAGGGTCTGCGACGGCGCCGCCCGGGCACCGTTCGCGACCGCGTCGCCGGCAACCTCCCGGTCGGTGGACACGACGACCAGCGGCCGGCCGGCCGGTTCCGCCGCGACCAGTGTCCGGATCAGGTCGTCGGCAGTGACGTCGTGCGGGCTGAACAGGACACGGACCCCGCGTGGGGGCGCCACCGGTGGCGGATGCGCGAGGTCGGCGCCGTCGAAGACGACGGTCACCTCGGCACCCGTCCGCGCGACCACGGACGCCAGGTCGCGCAACAACCGCTGCCGCTGTTGGTCGAGGGCAAGCGTCGCGTAGCCGGTCTTGGTGACGTTGTACCCGTCGACCACCAGGTGCACCCGGGGCAGGGCGAGCAGCGCCTCGAGCAAGGCGGGGTCGTCGGCGCGCATGGCCCGGCCGGCACCGTCGACGTCGCGCACCGCCGTCGGGACGGCGGCGGCGACCGTGTCCGCGGGGAGCACCTCGACGGGCGGCAGGGCAAGCTCGCGGCGCAGACCGTGGACGGCCCCGGCCAGGGTGTCGACCAGGAGCCGGTCCGGGTGGTGGCGACGTCCCGGTTGTCCCGCGAGTCGCGCCTGGCGCTCGCCAACGCGGCCTCGAGCTCGACCAGGCGGCTGCGCAACCGTCGTACGTCGGCCGCGCCTGCGGCGGTCGCCTCGCGAATGCTCAGCTCGGTCTCGCCCGCTCGGCGCACGGCGTCGTCGGCTTCGGCCCGCGCCTCGCGCTCGCGCCGTCGGGTCTCCGCGAGCCGTTGCCGCAACGCGGCGTTCTCGTTCCTGAGCGCTGCCTCCCGCTCCCGGCTCTGCTCGTGGGCGCGGCGCCCGTCGTCTCGGGCCACCGCGAGCCGCTCGCGAAGTCGATCACCCTCGGCCAGCGCCGCAGTGGTTGCCGCAACAACCTGAGCTGCCGCCACACCGTCGGCCGCCGCTCGAACGAGGCCGGCCCACCCGTCGGGGCGCAGCAGGTATGCCAGGGCAGCCAGCTCGACCGGGTCGGCGGCCGGCGCGACCGTGCCGTCGAGCAACGGACCGGCCACGTCTGGCTGCTGGGTGCGTACGTGCACAGCCACCCGTTCGCGGAACTGGCTGTCGGACTCCAAGGTGAGCGCGATCCGGGTGCCGGCGAGCCGGACCCGGCGCGGCGGCGTGAAGCCGGCGACCCGGCGCAGGGGCGCAGGCAGCTGATCGGGCCCCAGCGCGCCCAGCGCGTCTGCTGCCAGAGCGACGACGCGAGCCCGGACCGGCTCGGGCAACACCACAGGGACTCCGGCGGAGGGCTCGACCACGTCAGGACTCGCCGGGTGACGGCAGCAGGCATCCGGAGGCACCTGGTGCCACCTGCCGCGGCGTAACCCCATCCATTCCGTCACGGTATCCGCCGCCACCAGGCGTGGGATCACGGAACCGTCGGCGCCGGCCTCTAGCGTCCGCGACATGACGACAGCCTTCGCGACGTGACCGTGCATGCCGCCAGCGCGGGGCGTCCGGTGCCGGCGGCGCGTGCGGTCCAGCAGAGCTTCGACGAGCTGGGCCGATCGCTGCGCGACGTGACGTTCTGCGTGGTCGACCTCGAGACGACCGGAGGTTCGCCCGCCGGCGGTTCGCAAATCACCGAGGTGGGGGCCGTCAAGGTGCGGGGTGGACAGCTGCTGGGCGAGCTGCAGACCCTGGTCAACCCGGCTCAACCGATCCCACCGTTCATCGCCGTCCTGACCGGCATCAGCGACCACATGGTGGCGAGCGCACCGCCGATCAGCGCGGTCCTTCCGCCGCTTCTCGAGTTCGCTCGTGGCTGCGTGCTGGTGGCTCACAACGCGCCGTTCGACATTGGCTTCCTGACCCATGTGGCCCGCGAGCTCGGCCATCCCTGGCCTGGCTTCGAGGTGCTTGACACCGCCGTGCTGGCTCGGCGCGTGGTGACTCGTGACGAGGCGCCCAACTGCAGGCTCGCGAGCCTGGCGCGGGTGTTTCGGGCGCGTACGACGCCGATCCATCGTGCCCTCGACGACGCGCGCGCCACCGTGGACGTGCTGCACGGCCTGATCGAGCGGCTGGGCGGGCTCGGGGTGCACACGCTGGAGGAGCTGCAGTCCTACTCGTCCCGGGTGAGCGCCGAGCAGCGGCGCAAGCGCCACCTCGCCGAGCCGCTGCCGCACGCGCCGGGCGTCTACCTGTTCCGGGATGGACGCGACGAGGTGCTCTATGTCGGCACGTCGGTTGATCTGCGCTCCCGGGTCCGGCGCTACTTCACGGCCAGCGAGACGCGCACCCGGATGGGCGAGATGGTGGGCCTGGCCGAATCGGTCATCGGGGTCGTCTGCGCCACGCCGCTCGAGGCCGAGGTGCGCGAGCTGCGACTGATCGCCGAGCACAAGCCGCGCTACAACCGGCGGTCCCGCCACCCCGAGCGAGGGGTGTGGCTCAAGCTGACGGTGGAGCCGTGGCCGCGGCTGTCTGTGGTCCGTCAGGTCCTCGACGACAACGCCGACTACGCCGGACCGTTCGGGTCGCGACGGGCGGCCGAACGGGCCCTGCACGCCCTGCACGAGACGTTCACGATCCGCCAGTGCACGCAGCGGATGGGCAGCGCCCCTGCACGGTCGGCGTGCGCCCTGGCCGAGATGAGGCGCTGCCTGTCGCCCTGCGACGGCAGCGCGGTCGCCGCCACGTATTCCGCTGAGGTCGAGCGGGTACGCCGCGCGCTGCTGCACTCGCCTGAGGCCGTGCGCCGCAGAGTCGCGACGACGATGGAAGCCCTGGCAAGGCAGGAACGGTTCGAGGAGGCAGGTGTCCACCGCGACCGGCTGACCGCACTCGTCCGCGGCACAGCCCGCAGCCAGCGGTTGACCGGGGTGTCGCGGTGCCCCGAGCTGGTCGCCGCCCACCGCGACGACGCCGGCCGGTGGCAGGTCCACGTCGTACGCCACGGCCGGCTGGCAGCAGCCGGGGTGATCCCGCCGGCGGCCAACGCCCGTGACTGGGTGCGTGCCCTGCGAGACGGCGCCGAGACGGTCCTGCCGGGGGCAGGGCCGGCACCGGCGGCCACTGCCGAGGAGACCGAGCGGGTGCTGCGCTGGCTCGAGACGCCGGGGGTGCGGTTGGTCCACGTCGTCGGTGAGTGGACCTGTCCGGTCGCTGGCTCGCGGCGGTTGCTCCCGCTCCTCGACCCGGTCTCGTCGCGTTCAGGGGTCGGCGCCTTCGACCATGACGGCCGGTACGGGAACCGCACCCCTCGGCGCACCCCCTAGGGTGCCCGCATGATCACCGCGGTCGTGTTCGTCAAGGCCGACGTCGCCCGTATCCCCGAGGTCGCCGAGCAGATCGCCGGTCTCGACGGGGTCAGCGAGGTCTACTCGGTCACCGGTCACATCGATCTGATCGCGATGGTGCGCGTACGCGACCACGATGACATCGCCGCCGTTGTCGCCGACCAGCTGAACAAGGTGGTCGGCGTGCAGTCCACCGAGACGCACATCGCCTTTCGCACCTACTCCCAGCACGATCTCGAGCAGGCGTTCAGCATCGGCAGCACGACCAGCTGACCAGCCCGACGCGTGGCGCTAGCCGGCCGAGGTCGCAGCCACCCACCGGTCCAGCACCTCCGCCGCGGCGCCGCTGTCGAGCGCTTCGGTGGCAGCGGCCAGGCCGACGACCAACCGCTCGTGCAGCTCTCCTGAGTCGCCCTCGTGGGCGGCCAGGCCAGCCGCGGCGTTGAGCAGCACCGCGTCTCGTACGGGTCCGGCGGATCCGGACAGCACCTGGCGGAACACCTGCGCGTTGTAGGCGGGCTCGCCACCGCGCAGGGCCTCGGCTGCCGCGACCGGCAGGCCCAGCCGGGTGGGATCAAGAACGTGCGGCTCGACGTCGCCGCCGGGACGTGCAACCCAGACCGTCGACGTCGTGGTGATGGTGAGCTCGTCGAGCCCGTCGTCGCCACGAAAGACCAGCGCTTCGACGCCGCGGCGGGCGAGCACGCCGGCCAGCACCGGGGCCATCGCCGCGTCGGCGACTCCGACCGCCTGTGCCGCCGGCCGCGCCGGGTTGGTCAGCGGGCCGAGGAAGTTGAACGTCGTGGCGACGCCGAGCTCGCGGCGCGGCACTGCGGCGTGCCGCAGCGAGGAGTGGAACACCGGCGCGAAGCAGAAGGTGATACCGACCTCGACCGCGACCTCGCCGACCCGCTGCGGGGTCAGCTCGAGGTTGACGCCGAGGGCTTCCAGGACGTCGGCAGACCCGCTTGCCGACGACGCAGCCCGGTTGCCGTGCTTGACCACGCGGGCGCCGGCACCTGCCGCCACCACGGCAGCCATCGTCGAGATGTTGACCGTGCGGGCGCGGTCGCCTCCGGTCCCCACGATGTCGACCAGCCGGCCCGGCACCTGCAGCGGCGCGGCGTGGGCGTACATCGTGCGGACCAGACCCTCGACCTCGTCGACCGTCTCGCCCTTGGCCCGCAACGCGATTGCGAACCCGGCGATCTGAGCCTGGGTGGCGTTGCCGGCCAGGACCTCCCCCATCGCCCAGGCGGTCTGTTCCCCGTCGAGGTCTCGTCCGGCCACGAGCGTTCCGAGCACCTCGGGCCAGGCGTTTGCCGTCACCGGCTGCGCACCGGGGGGCTCACGGGTTGGCGGGCACTGACCCCAGCCGGGCGCGGACGAGACCGGCGACGGTCTCGGCCAGCCGCAGCGGGTCGATCGGGTGGGGCAGTGCCGCGTCTGCCCGGGACCAGGTGGCCAACCAGGCGTCCTGTGGTCGCCCGGTGAGCACCAGCACGGGCGGGCAGCGATAGATCTCGTCCTTGACCTGCCGGGCGATCCCCAACCCGCCAGCCGGCACCGCCTCGCCATCGAGGATCAGCAGGTCGAGTCCGCCGGCGTCCACCGCGCGGATGACCGCTGGCTCGGTGGCCACCTCGAGGTAGGCGAACTCGGGCAGGTCGGGGTGCGGGCGGGCGCCGAGCGCGAGACGCACCGCCGCCCGGGTGTCGGCGTCGTCGCTGTAGACCAGGGTGCGCACCGTAGGCGCCGGGGCGGACGGGCTGCCGGCGTCGGTCACGGCTCGATGCTATCTGCCGGCCTGGTTGGTACGGGTGCGCCGGCGATTCTGTCCAGCCGGTCCAACCGGCGGTCCTCCCGCACGGCCTCGCGCTGCGAGGCACGCACCCACTGCCAGAACAGCACCCCGACGAACAGCACCCCGACCAGGTCGCCGGAGACCCACAGCAACGCCCCGGCCAGCTCCTGGTCGGCAGCGGGCGTGGGCGGCCAGTCGCGCTCGAGGCTCAGGTACCAGTCGCTGGCGATGAGCGTCCCCGATCCCATGATCGCCACGCCGAGAAACGCGTGGAACGGCAAGGTGACGAACGTCAGCAGCACCCGAAACCCGTGCGCCACCCTGCCCGGCACCGGGTCGAGCCCGATCAGGGGCCAGCAGAACACGGCGCCGGTGGCGAGGAAGTGCAGGTGCGTCAGCTCGTGCAGCAGCTCAGAGCGCAGGCTCGCCTCGTACCAGCCAGAAAAGTACAGCGCCCACGGACTGACCACATAGATCGCGAGGGCCACCGGGGCGAAGGTGAGGGCCTGGGCGATCCGACTGTGCAGCACGGCAAGCAGCCGCGACCGTGGCGACGCCGGCAGCGTCCGCAACCACAGTGTGACTGGCGCGCCGAGCGCGAGGAAGACCGGCGCGACCATGGTCAGCACCAGGTGCTGCACCATGTGCACGCTCAGCAACGAGGTGTCGTAGGCCGCGAGCGGCGACACGGTGGCCACGGCGATGCCCCCGCAGCCACCGATCACGTACGACGCCGTGCGCCAGCGCGACCAGTGGTCGCCGCGGGCGCGCAGGGCCCAAACCGGCAACAGGTACGCCACCAGTGCGGCCGCGATGCCCAGCAGGGGCACGATGTCCGGCCGCCACTCGGCGAGCAGCGCGGCCGCGCTGACCGGCGGCGCCTGCGCCGGGTCGCCGTGCGCCAGCGGCACCCAGCTGGGCGGGTTCGACAGCACGCAGGCCAGCGTATGCGCGTGCTCCCGTAGGCACCCGAACCCCTCGACCTCCCCGCTGGCGCACCCCCAGGGTCGCGCGCCGCGCGGGGGCGGGGCCGGCGTGCGCCCGGGCGGGCGCCGAGGACATAATGACGCCGTGGCGACGACGACGACGGTGCCGACCTCGCGTCTGCACGGTCAGTACAACCGTCCCAGCATGGTCAGCGTCGGCACCATCGTCTGGCTGTCCAGCGAGCTGATGTTC
>JACCWP010000209.1 GCA_013697585.1 Nocardioidaceae bacterium | reverse complement strand
CACGGTCGAGGTGGGCGCCGCGCTGCCGGGCGAGGTGCCGCTCGAAGGCGACCTGGTGCTGCGCGCGTACATGTGCCGGTTGGTCGGCGGCGAGCCCGAGCCGCGCGAGCACGACGCGCTGCGCTGGGTCGGGCCGGAGGAGCTGACAAATGTGGCGTGGGTGCTGGCCGACAAGGGCTTCGTCGAGGCGTTGCGCGAGCGGCTGCTCGACGGTGAGGAGCTTCCGGGCGGCAACGTCGGCGGTGCCGTACGGATCGGTGCGACAGTGCGCCGGCCCACCGGGCCGTGGACCGCGGCGGTGCACGGGCTGCTGGCTCACCTCGAGGGCACTGGGCTGCCCGGGGTGCCTCGGGTGCTCGGCCTGGACGCCCGTGACCGGGAGGTGCTGACGTACCTGCCTGGACGCTGCCACGACCCCGACGACCGCACCCACCCCGACGACGTCCTGGCCGACGCGGTGGGCTGGCTGCGTCGCTATCACGACACGGTGTCGGACTACCGGCCGAGCGGATCGGTGCGGTGGCGAGGCGGCGACGGGGCGCTCGCTGATGATCAGATCGTGTGCCACAACGACTGTGGCTCCTACAACTGGGTCGTCGACGACGGTCGGTTCGTGGGCATGATCGACTGGGACCTGGCCGGACCGGGAATCCCCCTCGACGACGTCGCGTTCCTGGCCTGGTCGGGAGTGCCGCTCTTTGGCGACGTCGACCCAGTCGAGGTGGGTCGGCGGCTCCGGCTGGTCACCGGGACTTACGGCGGGGTCTCGGCCGTGGAGGTCGCCAGGCACGCAGTCGCGCGGATGACCGCTTCCGTTGAGCGGATCGCTGCCGGGCAGTCAGCCGGCGACCCCGGCATGGTCGCCCTCGCGGACATCGGTGAGCCCGCGCGCACGCTCGCCCGCGTCGACGCGCTGCGCGCTCGCTGGCCCGCCGTGGCCGCCGCCCTCCGCTGACCGCCGGATGTTGCCGGCGTCAGGCGCTGAGGTGGGTGCGCAGGAAGTCGACCTGGAGCAGCTTGATGTTCTCGGCCACGACCTCCTGCGGTGTCATGTGCGTGACCCCGGTGAGGGGCAGCACGGTGTGCGGCTTGCCAGCGGCGAGCAACGCCGAGCTGAGCAGCAGCGTGTGTGCAACCACCACGTTGTCGTCGACCATCCCGTGAATCAGCATCAGCGGCCGTTCGAGCCGATCTGCCAGGCCCAGCAGGGAGTTGCGGTCATAGACATCGGGCTGCTCAGCGGGGAGGCCGAGGTAGCGCTCGGTATAGAACGTGTCATAGAGCCGCTGCTCCGTCACCGGAGCACCCGCGACCGCAGCGTGGAAGACGTCGGGCTGCGCGAGCACCGCGTACGCCGCCAGGTAGCCGCCGTACGACCACCCGGTGATGCCCACCCGACCGGTGTCGATGTCGTCCGGGTACGAGTCGGCTACCCCGGCCAGCGCCTCAACCTGGTCCGCGAGCGTCACCGCCGCGAGGTCGTCGCGCACCGACCGGTCCCAGGCCGGTCCGCGCGCGGGGGTGCCCCGCCCGTCGGCGATGACGACGCAGAACCCCTGGTCGGCCAGCCATTGCGACTCCAGGTACGCCCGGGACGCCACCACGACGCGTTGCGAGTGCGGCCCCCCGTACGGATACATCAGCACCGGCAGCCGACCCGAGCCCGGCTCGTGCTCGCGCGGGAACAGCACCGCCGTTCGGAGCTCCCGCCGGCCGGTCCGCAGCAGCTGCACCTGGGGCCGAAAACCGGCGTACGCCTGGTGGTTGGTGAGCTCCCGGCGCTCCCCACCGGCGACGACGAACACCCGGACGCCGTCGGCGTCCAGGCCGCCACGCGCCACCGCCCAGGTGCTGCCGGACACCGCGCCGGTGTGCACGGCCGCGCCCTCGGTGAAGGCCCCAGGTGCGACGGTGCCGTCCCAGTCGATCCACCCGAGGTGCTGCTCCGTGGGCTCGGCGGTGGCCTGCACGAGCACGCCCTGCTCGGCGACGCTGACGACCGAGCCGACCTGCAGGCCGACCGGACCGATCGGCAGCCCGTCCACGTGCACTCGGTTCGTATCGCTGCGGTGATCTGCCTCGACAGTCACCAGGCGGCCGTCCGGGCCCCGTGCGGGTGCGCCCTGGAAGGCGTCGAGCCAGTCCGGGTCGCGCAGCTCCCGCAGCACGGATGTCCTAGCCGTGTCGGGATCGATCGACAAGACCTGGGCGACCCGTTGGTCTCGGCTCATCACCTGGACCAGGGGGTCGCCCCACGCCGACCAGGCGACCCGCAGCAGGTAGGGAGATGTGTCGTGGTCCCACTCCACCTCGGTACGCGAGCCGTCGAGCCCCACCAGCCACAAGGTGGCGTCGACGTTGGCCGTCCCGGCCGCCGGGTAGCGGTGCGCGAGCGGTTCCCGCTCGGGGTGGGCCGGGTCGGACACGTACCAGACTGGTACCAGTGAGTCGTCGTAGCGCTCCACCAGCAGCGACTCCCCGTCGGGCGCCCACCAGTAGCCGCGGTCGCGGTCCATGTCCTCGGCCGCGACGAACTCCGCCTGGCCCCACACGACGTGTGCGCCGTCCGGCTCCGCCAAAGCCCGCTCGCCGTCACCGTCGACACCCACCACGCGCAGGGCGCCGCCGGACGCGTACGCGACCTGCCGACCACTCGGGTCGACCCGCGGGTCGATGACCGCGCCCGCCGACGGCAGCTCGCGAGACTCGCCGGACGAGACGTCTGCGAGCCAGAGCCGACCAGACAGCGCGAACGACGCGACCGTGCCCACGGCATCGGTGGCGTAGGCCACGACACCCGCGCCCGACTCGCGGGAGCGCTCGCGGCGGGCCCGTTCGTCGGCGGACAGCTGCTCCGAGCCGGCGAGCAGGACGTCCGGGTCGGCCAGGCAACGCTCGGTGCCGGTCGCGACGTCGTAGGCCCACAGCGACCCGGTCCGCGACGTCCCGCTGGGCGTCCGCACGAACAGCACCCGTGAGCCGTCCTCGGTCACCGAGAGGCTGCGCGGCACGCCGAGGGTGAACCGCAGCGTCCGCGCGTACAGCCGGGGAAAGGCCACGGTCTCGTGCAGGGGGTCGGGGGCTGGCATGGGCGCGACCGTAGCCTGAGCACGTGCCTGGTCCTGCCTCCACTGCCCACCGGCGGATGCTGCTCGTACACGCTCACCCCGACGACGAGACGATCGGCCAAGGCGCGACCATGGCCCGCTACGTCGCCGAGGGTGGCCACGTCACGCTCGTCACCTGCACGCTCGGTGAGATGGGCGAAGTCCTGGTGCCCGAGCTTGGGCACCTCGCCTACGAGCGCGACGGCGGCCTCGGCCAGCACCGGATCGGCGAGCTGGCCGACGCCATGCGGATCCTCGGCGTGAGCGACCACCGGTTCCTGGGCGGTCCTGGGCGCTTCCACGACTCGGGCATGGCCTGGGACGACACGGGTCGCGCGACGATCGGGCCCGACGTGCCCGACGGCGCGTTCTGGCTGGCCGACCTCACCACGGCAGCCGACCTGCTGGTCGAGGTGATCCGTGAGGTCCGCCCCCAGGTGCTCGTGACCTACGACGAACGGGGCGGGTACGGGCACCCGGACCACGTCCAGGCGCACCGGGTGGCGATGTACGCGACCCTGCTGGCGGCTGCACCGTCGTACCGGCCCGACCTCGGCGAGCCTTGGGACGTCGCCAAGCTCTACTGGGGAGCGATGTCGGCGGCGCGGATGCGCGGCTGGCTGCGCGAGCTGCGAGCCGCTGGCGACACCACGACGTTCGAGGGGATGGACCCCGAGGGCCCGCTCCCGCCGTTCGCCGTTGACGACGCCCTGCTCACCGCGTGCGTCGACGCGCGCGACCACGCGGAGCAGAAGATGATCGCGCTGCGCGCGCACGCCACGCAGGTCGACCCCGAGGGCGCGTTCTTCGCGCTCAGGGACAGCCCGAGTCAGCTCGACTGGGGCTTGGAGTGCTACATCCTGGTCAAGGGCACCCCCGGCCCACGCGACGCCGAGACCGGCCTCGAAGCCGACCTGTTCGCCGGCCTGCCGTGACTTGTCGCCGGTGAGCTCAGGCTCGCGTGGGGGGAGGGCGGCGCTGGCCGCCGTCGCCGCCCTGCTCGGTGCCGGCGTCGGTGTGCTGGCGACGGCCGTGCACCGTAGCGCTACCGATGCCGCAGGGATCTCGTGGCACTGGGGGATCGTGTTGTCGGTGGTCGCATCGGTGGCCGTCAGCGTTGGGGTGGCGACTGCCGGGGCGGGGCGAGCTCCGGTGGTGGCGTACGGGTGCGGTTGGTCTGCGGCCGTCCTCGTGCTGCTCGGCGGGCGGGCCGAGGGCGACTACCTGGTTGCTGGCGATGGCCTCGGGTGGTCGTTTCTCGTGGTCAGCTCGCTTGCGGTCGTCGCCGCGACGCTCGGGGGAGCGGCCGTCGCGGGACACGGCCCGTCACGTTCGTAGGATGGCGACATCATGAGCCAGCCCGACCTCCGGCCCGGCGACGACACCTCGGGGCCTGACACCGGACGCGCCGAGCGGCGTGGCGCCTGGTTGGCGGCCGGCGGCGTCGTCGTGCTGCTCGTCGGTGGCTACACCGCCGCGGTCGTGGCGGTCAGCGACCGGGTGCCGGGCGGCACGGCCGTGGCCGACGTCGGGATCGGCGGCCTGTCGGTCGCTGCCGCGGAGGACAAGCTGCGGTCCCAGCTGGTCCCGCTGGCCGACCGGCCGATCGAGGTGGAGGTGGCCGAGCGGACGTACCGCCTCGACCCCGCCGACCTCGGCCTCAGTCTCGACGTCGAGGCGACTGTCGCGCGGGCGCACGGCGGCGCCCGGGTCGACCCACGGGTCCTCTGGGACGCGCTGGCCGGCGGCGACGACGTGGCACCGGTCGTCGATGTCGACCAGGACCTGGTGATCGGTGCCGTCCGCGACCTGGCCGACGAGACCGACCGAGCGGGCGTCGAGCCGGCGGTGACCTTCAGCGCGCAAGGTGCGCAACCTCAGCCGCCCGCCGCCGGTCACGCCCTCGACACCACCGGTGCGATCATCACGATCCTCGACAGCTGGCTGGTCGACAACGGGCCGATTGTGCTGCCGACCGAGAGCGTCAGGCCCGCGGTCGGTCGCAAGGATCTCGCGCAGGTCGTCGAACGGGTTGCCGAGCCCGCGGTGGCCGCACCGGTGGCACTCGAGGTCGGCGGCCTCAGCTGGCGGCTCTCACCGCAGCGGTACGCGCCGGCGCTGCGGATGGAGGTCAGGCGTGGCGAGCTCGTGCTGGTCGCCGACCAGGAGCGGCTGGCCGCCCGCGTGCCGCGGCTGATCGACCGAGCCGGAGTCTCGCCGCGCAACGCGACCGTGCGGTTGGCGGGGGGCGAACCGGTCGTGGTGCGGTCCAGGCCCGGGGTCAGAGTCACCGCCGACGACCTGTCCGCGGGACTGCTCCGCGCGCTGCAACACGACGACCGGCGGGCCCGGCTGGCCGGCGTCACCCAGCCGCCGGAGGTCACGACTCAGCAGGCCCGCGAGTGGCGGATCCGCGAGCGAATCAGCTCGTTCACGACGTACTACCCGCACGAGGACTACCGCAACACCAACATCGGCCGCGCGGCCGAGCTCATCAACGGCACGGTGCTCGCGCCGGGTGAGACGTTCAGCCTCAACGGGACCGTGGGAGAGCGCACCGCCGCCAACGGCTTCACCATCGGCTACGTGATCAGCGACGGCGTGTTCGCCGAGGACTACGGCGGCGGTGTCTCGCAGGTGGCAACGACGACGTTCAACGCAGCGTTCTTTGCTGGGCTCGAAGACGTCGAGCACCAGCCGCACAGCTTCTATATCGACCGTTACCCGATGGGTCGCGAGGCAACCGTCGCCTGGCCGACCCTGGATCTCCGGTTCCGCAACACCACCCCGTACGGCGTGCTGGTGCAGGCGTGGATCAAGCCGAGCTCGCCGGGGAGCACGGGCGAGATGCACGTGGTGATGTGGAGCACGAAGTACTGGGAGATCGAGGCACGCGCCTCGCAGCCGTATGCATACACCCAGCCCAGCACGCGGGTGATCGACGACCCAGGCTGCGTGCCCACGACCGGCTACTCAGGCTTCGACATCGACGTCTTCCGCGACTTCTATCGCGGCGACGACCTGGTGCGCACCGAGACGATGCACACCACGTACACCCCCGCCGACACCGTCATCTGCCGCTGAGCGCCTCCGCAGTCTTTGGGTTCTCCTCGGGTTCTGCCGCACCCGGGAATTGGTTTGCGCAGTGAGTGCGCGGGCACGGTGGCAGGGGAGGGTGGCCGGGGGAGCACGCTGGCCAACCTAGGCTCGGCCCGTGCCCTCGAAAAGACAGCTGGACGAGCGCGCCTTCCGCGCTGCGCTCGGCCGCTTCGCCAGCGGGGTAGCCGTCGTCAGCGCCGTGGCCGACGGTGTCGACCACGCGATCACCGTGAGCGCGTTCACCAGCGTCTCCCTGGACCCTCCGCTGGTTCTGGCCTGCGTGGACTCGCACAACCGCTTCCACGCCCCGGTGCTCGGCGCCGGCCGATGGGCGGTGTCGATCCTTGCCGAGGAGGGCCAGGACGCGGCCAGCTGGCTGGCCTCCCGCGGTCGTGACCTCGACCACCAGCTCGACAACGTGCCGCACCATCGGGGTGCGATCACCGGGGCGGCGCTGCTCGACGACTCACTCGGCTGGTTGGAGTGCCGTACGTGGCAGACCTATGACGGCGCCGATCACACGATCGTGGTGGGTGCGGTGTTGTGGGCGGCCGTCGCCGACAACGGTGACGACCCGCTGCTCTACTACCGCTCCCACTACGGATCGCTGGTCCGCCGGCCGGTCAGCGAGCGGGGTCCTGACCCGCTGCCCGCCGAGATGGAGCGGCCGGTCCTGGAGCCAGGTAGCGGTAGCGGTGGTGGGTGACGAACCCGTAGTCGGCGTACAGCGCCAACGCCGCGGCGTTGTCCGGCATCGTCTGGAGGTACGCGGTGCGAGCGCCCCGCTCGGCACCCCAGGCGAGCAACGCGTCGACGACCTGCCTGGCCAAGCCCTGACGCCGCCGCTCGGGTACGACCTCGACCGCCGACAACCCCAACCAGTCGCCTGTGACCACACCGCGGCCTATCGCGACCGGCCGTCGCCCCACGTCGCCGATCGCGGCGAGTGCCACCTGGCCGGAGCCGAGGACGGCGGACACCACGCCGGCAGGCGCGTCTGCTGCTCGACCGTAGACGTCGAGCCACCCGGGGCTCGGCTCCGCCAGCAGCGAGACCGCGGCGAGCTGCGGACCGGCTCGCCGCCGGGCCTGCGTGACCGAGGCGACCTGCACCAGCACACCGCTCGGCTCTCGGGGGATGTCCCAACCGGCGTCCAGCAACGGCCGCTCGACAGCTGAGCCGATGACCACCTGGGCGAGCGGGGGCAGCCCGTGCCGGGCATAGAAGTGCTCGGCCGCGGCAAGTGCTTGATCCAACGGTCGGCCCGGGCTGCCAACCGGCAAGATCGAGTTGGCCCGCCCGGTGAAACCCGCAGCCTCACGCAGCCACCAGTCGCCCAGTCGCTCGACGGTGCGCGGCCGCCACCCCTCGGCGGCGACGACCGCCACCCGGTCGGCGCTGACCCGCAGCAGCGTGGCCGCGCGCTCCGGCACCGGCTTGCCAACCACCACCGCCGCCGCCGGGACCCGGATGCGACCGTGCCTCTCGGTGTCGACCGTCAAGCCGTCGTCGTCGAAGGCGACCAGCACTCCGAGTACGTCGGTCGCCGAGGCGCCCGGCTCGGGCGCGGCCAGCAGGTGGCGCACGACGACCCGGGTCCCGATGTGCTGGGGTCCCAACGGCACGCGCCCAGTGTGGCGGGACTACGCTCGTGCGCAGTAACCGAGCTCGGTGGAGGAGGACGCACGTGACGTACGTCATCGCGCAGCCCTGCGTGGATCTAAAGGACCGCGGCTGTGTCGACGAATGCCCGGTGGACTGCATCTACGAGGGCAAGCGGATGCTCTACATCCACCCCGACGAGTGCGTCGATTGCGGTGCATGCGAGCCCGTGTGTCCGGTGGAGGCGATCTTCTACGAGGACGACACGCCGGAGCAGTGGAAGGACTACTACAAGGCCAACGTCGACTTCTTCGACGACCTCGGGTCGCCCGGCGGTGCGGCCAAGCTCGGTGAGATCGACAAGGACCACCCGCTGATCGCCGCGCTCCCGCCGCAGAACCAGGAGTGACCCCCCCGGGAAGGGTCTCTTCCCGGTTGCCCCAGTTCCCCTGGGACCGGCTGGTTGCCCACCGGCATCGTGCGGCCAGCCACCCGGACGGCCTCGTCGACCTGTCTGTCGGCACCCCCGTCGACGAGGTGCCACTGCTGGTACGCGAGGCGCTGGCCGCGGGGGCGGACGCGCCCGGCTACCCGGCGACCGCGGGCACCTCCGCGTTGCGCGAGGCCGCGGTCGACTGGCTGGCGCGCCGCTGCGGCGTACGCGGCCTGTCGCCCGATGCGGTGCTGCCGGCAATCGGGCTCAAGGAGCTCGTGGCCAGCATGGCCCTGCACCTCGGTCTCAGGCCTGGCGACCTGGTGATGGTTCCGGAGCTCGCCTACCCGACGTATGAGGTCGGTGCCCGGCTCGCGGGCTGCGACGTCATTGCTGTCGATGCAGTGCCCGACGCGGGGTCGCGTCCGGCGCTGGTCTGGGTCAACTCGCCGGCCAACCCCACCGGCCGGGTGCTGTCGGCGGGACACCTCGCCGAGCTGGTGGGGTGGGCGCGCGAGCGCGGCGCGTTGCTGGTCTCCGACGAGTGCTACGTCGAGCTGGGCTGGGAGGCGGAGCCTGTCTCGGTGCTGCACCCAGACGTCTGCGGTGACTCGCACGACGGGGTGCTGGCCCTGCACTCGTTGTCGAAACGCTCGAATCTGGCGGGCTTCCGCTGTGGCTTCGCTGCCGGCGATGCCACTGTGCTTGCCGAGCTGCTCGCTGTCCGCAAGAACCTTGGCCTGATGATGCCCGCCCCGGTGCAGCATGCCGCCGCGGTCGCGCTCGGGGATGACGCGCACGTGGCCCAGCAACGCGACCGGTACGCGTCGCGGCGTGGCCGGTTGCTCGGCGCGCTCGACCATGCTGGCTTCACCATCGAGCATTCCGAGGCGGGGCTCTATCTCTGGGCGACGCGCGGCGAGTCCAGTTGGAGCACCGTGGAATCGCTGGCTGGTAAGGGGATCCTCGTCGCACCCGGCGACTTCTATGGCCCCACTGGCGCCCGGCACGTACGCGTGTCGTTGACCGCCTCCGACGAGCGGGTCGCCGCCGCCGCGCAGCGACTCACCCAGTCGGCTGAGCGTGAGGTGCCCACCGTCCAATCGGGCACGGGGCGCTAGGACATCACTCCCAGCGCGAGGATTGCAGTTGAGCTGCTCGTGTTGCGACCTATCGACGCGCCGGCGCAACCTCAACGGTGGCGCGGACGCCTGGTGCCGAGCCGAACGCGGCGTCCAGGGTGACCAGCGGGACGTCGAGATGCTCGGCCAGCGCGACGTACAGCCCGTCATAGATCGTCAGGCTGTCCCGCAGCTCCCAGGCCCGGGGCAGCAGCTCGACGTGCGGGTAGCGCAGGATCTCGAGCCGGCGCAGCACGCCCAGGCCGTGCTCAGCGAGCCGGTGGTTGAGCAGCCCGCGGCGCGCCATCCGCAGCAGCACGTTGCCGCACTCGGCGTCCACCAGGTGCGGCGCGGCTAGGTCGTCACTGGCCAGCCGATCGGCGGTCTGTCCGCCGCCCACCAGCGCCTCCACCAGCGCCGACGCGTCGACGACGATCACGCGTCAGCCACTGGTCGGGCTGCTCACGACCCGCGCCGACGGTCTTCGCGTACGGCGGTCACGATCTGGGCCGAGGTCGGCCGACGGCCTCGGACGGTGTCGGTCGTGCGCAGCACGCCTGCGTTGTGACCGCGCCGGGCCACCCGCTCGAACTCGCGCAGCAGGAACCGGTTCAGCGACAGCCCCGCCGCCCGGGCCTGATCGGTGAGCGCGCTGTGGACCTCCTCCGGCACGTCGCGTACCTGGATCACGCTCATGTACGCACGCTACCTGCAAGACGCATGCAGTGTGCCTGCAACCGGCTGGGCACCATGCGCGAGACTGCTGTGGACAGGTCGCCGGCGCTCGGTCGGAGGAGGGTGCATGCGGTTCGTGCTCGTCGGTCTCGGCGGTGTCGGTGGCGTGCTGGCGGTTCGTCTGCAGCAAGCCGGTCACCAGGTGGTGGGTATCGCACGCGGCGACCAGCTGGCCGCTGTGCACGCGCGGGGGCTACGGCTGCAGACACCGACGGAGGTCGTCAGGGCTCGGGTCGAGGTGGTCGCGCACCCGGCTGAGATCTCGTTCGGCGCCGACGACGTGGTCGTGCTGGCGACGAAGAGCCAGGACACGTCGGGCGCGCTGCATGCCCTGGCATCGGTCGCGCCGCCGGAGGTCCCTGTGCTGTGCGCCCAGAACGGGGTGGCGAACGAACCGTCCGCGTTGCGGGTCTTTCCCCGGGTGTACGGGGTCGTGGTCATGTGTCCCACCGCCTTCCTCGAACCGGGGACGGTACGGGCGTACTCGACGCCGATCACTGGGCTGCTCGACGTCGGGCGCTACCCCGCGGGCGAGGACGACCTCAGCACTGCCGTCGCCGCGGCCTTGGCGTCTGCGACCTATGACTCGCGGTCGATCTCCGACGTGCGCCGCTGGAAGTACGCGAAGCTGCTGACCAACCTCGGCAACGGCGTCGAGGCGGTGTGCGGCCCGGCGAGCAGGAACGGTCCGCTGACCGACCTGGCGCGGGCCGAAGGCGCAGCCGTCCTGAAGGCGGCGGGAATCGAGCACGCCTCCGTGGAGGAGGACCGCAGCCGGCGAGGCGACCTGCTGGCGCTGCGACCCGTGGACGGGGAGCATCGGCCGGGGGGATCGGTGTGGCAGAGCGTGGCCCGTCGCGCAGATTCGACCGAGGTCGACTACCTGAACGGCGAGGTCGTGCTGCTCGGACGCCTGCACGCGGTGCCGACCCCGGTCAATGCGGTGATCCAGCGCCTGGTCACCGAGCTGGCCCGCTCATCGTCTGCCCCCGGCTGGATCGGGGTCGAGGAGGTGCTCGGTCAGATCGCCAGCGCGACGGGCTGATGACTGACTGCCTGAACGGCGTCAGGCGACGTCGACGTGCACATGGTCGAGGTGGCGGAGGACGGGGTCGTCGCTGCCGATGTCGTAGTCGCGCCACCCCTCGCCGGAGCGGGCGGCGGTCCAGATCCGGTCGTCGTAGATCACCGTGGCCACCGACCACTGCTCGGCGCCTGCGACCAGGAACTGCGCGAGCGCCCAGCCAGCCCGGTTGCTCGTCTCGCTGACCGGCCGGAAGAAGAAGTCGACCGCCCGGCCGTCGTAGTGCGCCGATCCCTGCTGATGCCCGGTGCGTACGCCCTCGGGTGCGTAGCCACCGTCGGGCAGCGGCCCGAACGCGCTGCGGACCTCGTCGCGCACCGTGAGCGCGTTGCCTGTCAGCCCGGTGTCGCCTGGCCGCTGGCCGCTGCTCGTGGGCTCCTCGACCTCGCAGCTGAAGGCTGCCGGGCTGTACCCGGTGAGCGCCGAGGCCAGGGCCCGAGCGTTCTCCTCGTGCTGGGCGTACGCGCTGCCGTCAGCCGAGCGCTGGACCTCTTGGGCGGCCTCGTCGATCGGCAGCGCGGCGTAGCCGTCGACCTGGGTCAGCGCGGCATAGAAGCGGTTGGTCGCATACAGCGGGTCCAGGATCTGCTCAGGCTCGCCCCAGCCCTGGCTCGGCCGCTGCTGGAACAGGCCGAGCGAGTCGCGGTCGCCGTAGTCGAGGTTGCGGATCTTGGACTCCTGGTAGGCCGTGGCGAGCGCGATCGAGGCGGCGCGGGCGGGCAGCCCCCGGCGCACGCTCACCGCGCTGATCAGCGCCGCCTGCGCGGCCTGCTCGCTGTCCAGCTGCACCGTCGTGCCGCCCACCTCGGCCGTGCACTCGGGTTCGGAGCCCAGCAACGCATCGAGCGTCCCAGTCCCCCGCTCAACCGCAACGGTGGCGAGCGCCACGAGGGCGGCAAGCACCAGCGCCACGACCACGGAAAGTGTCAGGCGGCGGTTGCGGGAACGAGCGGTGGCAGACATCACCAGCAACGGTACGTCCCCCCCACTCCCCGGAACTGGCGGAGACACGCTGGCGACACGCCGAGCCGGGCGGAGCGGTTCCGCCAGTTTGCGGGTGGTCAGTGGCGACGCCGGAACGCGGCGGGACGAGCGGTCAGTTGGCGTGCAGGTCCGTGTTGAGCGCCACCCCACCGCCGCTGCGATCGCGCACCTCGACCGCGCCGGACACCGAGTTGCGCCACAGCAACAGCCTGTCTCGGCCCGACAGCAGCCGCGCCTTGACCACCTCGCCGTCGGGCGTGGTGACCTTGGTGCCGGCGGTGACGTAGCAGCCGGCCTCGACGATGCAGTCGTCGCCGAGCGAGATGCCGATGCCGGAGTTGGCACCCAGCAGGCACCGGCGACCGATCGTCACGATGTCGGTGCCGCCTCCGGACAGCGTGCCCATGATCGACGCGCCACCGCCCACGTCGCTCCCGTCGCCGACCACGACGCCGGCCGAGATCCGTCCCTCGACCATCGAGGCGCCGAGCGTGCCGGCGTTGTAGTTGACGAACCCCTCGTGCATGACCGTCGTGCCCTCGGCCAGGTGGGCGCCGAGCCGCACCCGGTCGGCGTCGCCGATCCGTACCCCGGTCGGCAGCACGTAGTCGGTCATCCGCGGGAACTTGTCGACGCTGGTCACCTGCACGGTCAGCCCGGCCGCGCGGGCGCGGGCGCGGGTGAGCTCGAAGTCGTCGACCGGGCAGGGCCCGAGCGATGTCCAGACCACGTTGGCGAGCACCGCGAAGAGACCCCCGAGGTTCTGCTCGTTGGGAGACACGAGCCGATGCGAGAGCAGGTGCAGCCGCAGGTATGCGTCCGCGGCACCCTCGGGCGGCACGGACAGGTCGACCTCGGTGCGTACGACCGCGCGGCGCACCCGACGCACGTCGTCGTCGGTCGCGAGGGGGGCCAGCCGCCGCTCGTCGACCTCGGCCGCAGACTCCACCAGGTCGCCAAGCATCGGGCCGGGGTACCAGCAGTCGAGCACGCCGCCCTCACCGGCCAGGGTCGCCAGCCCGACCCCCCACGCGCGGGAAGGGGCACTGACCAGCTGCACCTCGTCGTCGTCCGGGTCGCTCGATGGTTCGTCGGTCGGCCGGTCGGTCGGCTCAGCGGTCTCGTCGCGGTCGCTGTCCATGGGGCGACCGTATCTGCTGCCGCAGCGGTACCAGCCGATGCCGCGGACCGCCCCTAGGCTGCCGCGCATGGCTCTCGCCCGCTACAAGGACCTCTGCATCGACACCGCCGACGCCCGGGTCACCGCACCGTTCTGGTCGGCGGTGGTCGGGTTGTCGGTCTCATACCAGGAGAACGGTGACGCCGTGCTGTCGGGGACCGCACGCGAGCAGACGGTCTGGGTCAACCAGGTCCCGGAGCCGCGCACCCTCAAGCAGCGGGTCCATCTCGATGTCTATGCCGGCTCCGTGGCGGAGGTCGAGGCGCTGGGTGCGCGGCGGTTGTCGGCAGCGGGGGAGTTTGCCTGGACGGTCATGGCCGACCCCGAGGGTGGCGAGCTGTGCGTGTTCGTCCGCGAGCAGGTGCCCGACTACAGGCTGTACGAGGTCGTGGTCGACGCGGCAGACCACGCAGCCACCGGACACTGGTGGGGCGAGGTGCTCGGCGCCCGCGTGGTCGAGGACGAGCGCGGATTCACCTGGCTGGACGAGATCCCCGGCGCGCCGTTCGCCGCTCTCGACTTTGGCACGGTGCCGGAGCCCAAGACGGTGAAGAACAGGATCCACTGGGACGTCACCGCCGAGGCGACCCAGCCGCTTCTCGACGCCGGCGCCACCGTACTGCGCGCACGCGACGGCGCGATCCGGTGGGACGTGCTCGCCGACCCGGAGGGCAACGAGTTCTGCTGCTTCACCCCCTGACGTCGTCGCCCTGCTGGGGGGCCGGGTCCTTGCACATCCCGCCCACACGACCCGACCAGAGCTCTGCCCGAGCGCTCACCAGGTCGGGTCGTTCGAGGGGCCGCGACCGCACGATCCGGCCGCCCTGGCACGATCGACGTCGTGCCGACCCTCGACCTGACCGCCGATGTCGTCGACCTCACCGCTGCACTGGTCGACATCGAGTCGGTCAGTCGCGAGGAGCGGCGCATTGCCGACGCGGTCGAGCGCGCCCTTCGCGATGTCGCGCACGTCGAGGTCGTACGTGACGGGAACACGCTGGTCGCGCGTACCGATCTCGACCGGTCCGAGCGGGTCGTCGTCGCCGGCCACCTCGACACGGTGCCGCTCAACGCCAACCTGCCCTCGCGTCGTGACGACGAGCACCTGCACGGGCTCGGCTCGTGCGACATGAAGGGCGGGGTCGCGGTGGGCCTGAGGTTGGCTGCCACCGTGCCGGTTCCCGACCGCGACGTCACGTACGTGTTCTACGAGTGCGAGGAGGTCGAGGCGGACGCCAACGGCCTCGGCCGGCTCGCGCGCAGCCGACCCGAGCTGCTCGCGGCTGACTTCGCGATCCTGATGGAGCCGTCCGACGGCGTGGTCGAGGCCGGCTGTCAGGGCACCATGCGCGTCGACGTGCGCGTCGCCGGCACCCGCGCCCACTCCGCGCGCAGCTGGCTGGGGGACAACGCGATCCACAAGGCCGGCGAGATCCTGGCCCGGCTCGGCGCCTACGAGGCGCGGACCCCCGACATCGACGGACTGACCTACCACGAGGGCCTCAACGCGGTCTTCGTCCGCGGCGGCGTCGCCGGC
>JACCWP010000207.1 GCA_013697585.1 Nocardioidaceae bacterium | reverse complement strand
GATCAGTCGTCGTTCGGGCCGGCTCAGGCGAGGCCGTCGAACGGACGGACCTCGACCTTGCCCCGGCACGCCTTGGACCCCTCGGCCGCGAGCTTGAGCGCCACGTCGAGGTCGGGCGCGTCGATGACCCAGAAGCCCCCGATGACCTCCTTGGTCTCGAGGTAGGGGCCGTCGGTCACCACCGGCGTCTCACCCTGGCCGTCGACGACGGTCGCCGTCGACGCCGACTGAAGCCCACCAGCGAAGACCCAGTAGCCATCGGCTTGAAGCTTGTCATTGAAGGCGCCGGTCGCGGCGAACGCCTCCTCCATCTTCTCCTTGGAGCCGTAGCTGCCGTACTCGTCCATCTCGGCGGGGCCGTGCACGGTCAACAGGTAGTGCGTCATCGCACTTCTCCTCAGTTCCGGGCGGTCCCGATGACCGCCTTCTACCCCACCACGAACGGCATCCCGCCGATACGACAACCTGCCACAGAAGGCGTTGCGATCAGGTTTCCTCAGAGGCCGACTGCCCGTTCGACGCTCTGTAGCTGTCCACCACTACGCAGATCCCCACCCGCACGAGCCCCAGCGCGCCGACCCCGGCGACCGAGCGGCAGCCGGTATGGCAGCACGGAGTTGCCTCTGCCGTCGTGGCCCCGGTCGCCACGACCGTCCTCACTCCCACGCACGCCATGGCGCAGGCTCCGCTGACCGCGTACTGCCCCGCGGTGTCTGGGTGACCTCCAGCCCGAATCCGACGTGCCTGCGTCGGCTGGTGCCGCACACGGCGACCCCGTCCCCACTGCTCGAGGGATAGCGTCGAGGGCATGCGTGCAGTCAAGTACTCCGTGACCGGTGAACCCGATGTCCTGACGCTCGTCGACGGTCCCGTGCCCGATCCCGGACCCGGGGAGGTGCGCGTGCTGATCCACCGCTCCGGCGTCAACCCGACCGACTGGAAGTCGCGTCGTGGCAGCGAGGTCGGCACCGCCGTCGACCCTCCGGCGGCACCGCACAGGAGTACGCCGTCGTGCCAGCCCGCCACGTCGTGCTGCTGCCGGATGTGGCCTCGTTCGACCTCGGCGCCAGTCTCGGCGTGCCTTTCCTGACCGCGCACCGCTGCCTGACCGTCACCGAGGGCGGTCCGACCCGTCTCGGCCCAGGCACGATGGACGGTCGCACCGTCCTGGTGGCCGGAGGTGCCGGAGCCGTCGGCAACGCCGCGATCCAGCTGGTCCGCTGGTCCGACGCTACGGTCATCACCACGGTCAGCGGCCCGGACAAGGCCAACCTCGCGGCGCGTGCCGGCGCCGACCACGTCCTCAACTACCGCCAGCAAGACGTCGTCGCCGAGACGCGAGCCATCGCACCGGACGGCGTGAACACGTTCGTCGAGGTCTCCCCCGCCGTGAACGCTGCCCTCGACGCGGAGGTTCCTCGCCAGGCACGGCTCGGTCGCGGTGTACGCCGACAACGGCGGCAGCGCGATGGAGCTCCCCGTGCGTCCCTCGATGGTTCCGAACGCCCGCTGGCAGTTCGTCCTGGTCTACAACGCCCCGCACGCCTGGCGTGCACGGGCACTGGAAGACGTTGCCGCGGCCGTGCTGGACGGAGCCGTACGAGTGGGAGACGAGGCCGGCCTGCCACTGCACCACTACGCCCTCGACCAGGCTGGCGCGGCCCACGCGGCCGTCGAGAACGGGGCCGTCGGCAAGGTACTCATCGATGTCCATCCGTAGCCGGGTTCGAGAACTCGCGCCGATGCCCGATCGTGAAGCGGACCGATTCGCATGAAGTCGACGTCGGGGCGTGTTCTGCTGGCCCCACCCTGCTGAGGCGCACGTGGCCGGCGTGTGCAGCCGCCGGTAAACCTCTGGCGTGCCGGCAGGTGCCAGCCGCTGCGATTGTGTCGGTTCCGGGTTGTCCGAGTCGACCACCTCGGCAGGTGTCATCCCGTACTCATGACACCCTCCACACGTGCTGGCCGTCGAGGACGCTGCCGCGATCGCCGAGCGGTTCGGCCTCGGAGACGGCGCCGCGCTCGGCCCCCGGCCGGCGGCACGCGGCGAGCTGGGGCAGGTGTGGCGGCTGACGACCACGACCGGCGCGTGGGCGGTCAAGGAGCCGTTCGAGCCGCAGGTCGAGGACCAGGCCGAGCTGATGGCGGCGTATCACGAGGCCGTCGTTGCGGCTGGTGTCCCCGCCCCGGCCATCGTGCGGACGACCGACGGCGCGATCCTGGCCGATGTCGGCACCCAGGTGCGGGTCTACCCGTGGGTCGAGATGCACGGCACAGACACCGGCATCGACGCCGCCCGCGTCGGTGAGCTGGTCGCCGCGATCCATCAGGTACGGATGTCGACCGACGAAGCGGTCGACCCGTGGTACGCCGAGCCGGTCGGGGCAGCCCGCTGGGACCAACTCGTCGCCCGGCTGACCGCGCACGGGGCACCCCACGCGGCAGCGCTCGGCGAGCTGCGCGACGAGCTCGTTGCGCTGGAGCGACTGGTCAGCCCACCGAGCATGCTGCAGGTGTGCCACCGCGACCTGTGGGCCGACAACCTGCGCGCGACGCCGGCCGGCGACCTGTGCGTCATTGACTGGGAGAACTGCGGGGCAGCCGACCCGAGCCAGGAGGTCGCCCTGGTGCTGTTCGAGTTCGCTCGCGGTGACGCCGGACGGGCTCGGGCGCTGTACGCGGCGTACGTCGGAGCCGGCGGGCCTGGCAGGGTTGACGGCCCGTGCTCCTTCTCGATGACGATCGCCCAGCTCCACCACATCGGCGCGCGGGCCTGCGAGCTGTGGCCGGTGGTTGGCAGCGCCGACGACGACCGCCGGCGCGCCTTGGACAGGATCGAGGAGTTCGTCGGCGAGCCGCTGACCCACGCGGTCATCGACGGTCTGCTGGCCGCGTTGGGTTCCCGCTGACCGGGTAGGGACTGCTCGCCGGTGCCTGGACCCCGCGGCGACCTCGGCGCGACCCGGTCGTTGCAGATCGTCACAACCGTGCCCGGAAGCCGGGACTCGGTCGCAGGCTGCTACGACGACACGATCACCCCCACCGATGTGGCCTGGCTGGTACGGGTGGCCGGATGGCCCTTCCCGACCCATCAGCCCAGGTCGTCGAGCTCGCTCCTCGCCCGCGCGAGTGCCTCCCGCGCAGCCTCGGCGACTGCAGCAGCGTCGTCGCGGGCCTGCTCGGCGTCGGCGTGCTCGCTCGCCGCCTCTGCGGCCCGTGCCTCGACCTGCACGAGATCGGAGCGCATCGCGGCTGCCTGCCCCAGCAGCCGATCGCGCTGCTCCACGAGCTCATGTACTCGTTGGTCGCTCCGCTCGAACAACGCCGCAGCCTGCTCGGCCGCGTGCTCGGCGTCGGCGAGTGCCTCACGGGCTGCCCCGCGATGCCGCTCCCGCGCCACGGCGACCTCGTCCTGGCCCGCAGAGGCCGTCGTGCGGGCCCGCTTGGCCTTGCGCGGACCGGGTACGGCTACCGCCGCGGACACGTCGACCGCGCCCATGCCGACGTAGGACAACGCCGCCGTCAGCCGTCCGCTGAGCAGCGCCTGGCCCGCGTCGGCATCAGCCACGGCGGTACGCAGCGTGTCTTCGACCTGGTGGGCGACCGCATCGCTCAGAGGTCGGTCGAGCTCCTCGGCCAGCTGCGCCACCTGCCGGGCAAACGCGCGGACCACCTGCTGGCGCTGGCGGTTGAGCGCCCGCATCTGGTCACCGTCCAGGCTCTGTTGCGCGTGCCGCAGCTCGTCGCCCAGCTCCACCAGCTGCTCGACCGCGTCCGGCCTGCGGCGGGCGAGCTGGTTGACCAGCCACGCGGCAGCAGACGGCTTGGGCAAGGCCCCGACCTGGCTGGCCAGGTCGCGGTGGCCGGCGGCGCGTACCTGCTTGGCACGGTCGTCGCGCGCGGCGACGAAGCCCTCGGCGGGCAGCGCGTACAGCTCGTCGGCTATGGCGCCCAGGTCGTCAGCCATCCGCCGATGCTCTCAGGTCACTCAGCCGTCTCACGCTCCTCACCCACCCCGCCCGCCCATGAAATGTCAGAAAGTTGTAAGGATTCATCCGGGCCCTGTTGCTGCGGAATGAGGCAAACTGCGGTCGACGGCCAGAGTCACAGATGTTGCCCCGGAGGGGCAAGTAGTCGAATGCCACGCCGTCAACGCATGCCCACGGTCGTGAAGAGGACGGGACAACGAGTATGAGCAGATCGGCAATACTGCGAGGCAAGGCGGTCGTACCCTTCCAGTTCAGGTTCGGCGCGGGGGTATTGGTCCTGATCACACTTCTTGGCTTGGCCGCGCTGTCGTCGGCTCACGGAAGCACGGCGGTCGACAGCGCCCCATACCGAGAGCGCGCGTCCAACGGCGGCGCCGCATTCGCGATGACCAACGTCAGCACCGGCAACCGGATCATCACCTACCGGCGCGGACCCATGGGCGCCCTGACCCGGGTAGGCAGTGTGCCCACACGCGGGACCGGAATCGGCACCGACCTGGACACGCAGGGGGCGTTGCAGCTGAGCAGCGACCATCAATTCCTGTACGCGGCAAACGCCGGCAGCGACAACATCAGCGTCTTCTCCGTCGAGGGAACGCATCTCACCTTCATGCAGAAGGTCTATGCCGGCGACCTGCCAAACAGTCTCACGCTGCACGGCAACCTGCTCTACGCCCTGGACGGTTCGGTCGCGGGCAACGGCATCCTCGGCTTCAAGGTCGCTCCCGATGGCACGCTGAGCCCCCTGCGGCGATCGTTCCGGTTGCTCAGCTCGCCGATCGCGGTCCCAGGCCAGATCGAGTTCAGTCCCGACGGTCGTCTGCTCCTCGTCACTCAGAAGACAACGAACGTTGCATTGTCCCCACGGAATGCCATCGACGTTTTCCGAGTGCGCGACAATGGCCGGACCAACGCCGTTCCGCGACGGGCCGCATCGTACGGCCTTCGACCATTCAGCTTGGCGTTCCGCAACAATCACCGTCTTCTTGTCGTCGAGTCCTTCAATGCCGCGCCCCGCAGATCAGCGGTCTCCTCGTACCAAGTTGCCGAGGGCGGCGCGCTCGACGTGACCACCGGCTCCATCCGCAACCGGCAGACGGACTCGTGCTGGATTGTCATCACCCGCGACGGGCGCTATGCCTATACGGCAAACTTCGGCAGTGGCACAATCTCCAGCTATCGCATCAAGGAGGGCGGCGAAGTCCGCCTCATCGAGGGCAATGCCGCATTCCTCGGGATCGACAGCCAACCCGTTGACCTCGCGCTGCGTCCCAACAGTCGCCATCTCTACCTGCTGCTGAGGGGCACGGGCGGGGTGGCCACTTTCCGGGTCCGCGATGACGGCGGACTCGTTCCGGGGGGTGTCGTCACCGGCGGTCTCCCAGTTGCCGACGGGGCCTCCGGCCTGGCGGTGTACTGACCGACCAGCCTTGTCGACCATCATGAACCAGTGACCACCACCGTGCCGACACGGGTGCTCGTCGTCGACGACGAGCCGATGGTGCGCGAAGTGCTCGGCCGGTACCTGGAGCGGGCGGGGTTCGAGGTGGACCAAGCCATCGACGGGACCGATGCCTTGCGCCAGCTCGACAGTGTCGGCGCCGACCTCGTCGTTCTCGACCTCATGCTCCCGCGCGTGGACGGGTTCGAGGTGCTGCGCAGGCTGCGAGCGCACGCGGACACGCCGGTGATCATGCTGACGGCACGTGGCAGCGAGACCGACAGAATCGTCGGGCTCGAGGTCGGCGCCGACGACTACGTCAGCAAGCCCTTCTCCCCCCAGGAGGTCGTCGCCAGGGTCCGAGCGGTGCTGCGCCGCGCCACGGCTCACCGAAGCGTGGACGAGATCGCCACCGTCGACCGCGTGCGACAGATCGGCGCACTGAGCCTCGACGTGGGCCGTCGGCGGGTGTGCCGCGATGGTCGCGACCTGCGGCTCACCCGCAAGGAGTTCGACCTGGTCGCGTTCCTCGCGGAGCGGACAGGGCGGACATTCAGTCGCGCCCAGCTGCTGGAACAGGTGTGGGGCTTCACCTGGCCCGGCGACACCTCGACCGTGACCGTGCATGTTCGTCGGCTGCGGGAGAAGATCGAGGAAGATCCGTCCATGCCGCGGAACCTGATCACCGTGTGGGGCGTCGGGTACCGGTTCGAGTCGTGACCGGCCCCGCGCCGGGTCGAGGGTGGCTCGTGCGGGTTCGGGTGCTGATGCTTCCGGGTGCCGTGACGGTGGCCGGTGCGCTCGGCGCGGTCGCGGTTGCGGCGACGGTCGGGATGCGGGCCGGCGCCGTGGAACAGCTGCTGGGTCTGCTGGGACCGGCCATCGTGACCTCCCTCGCCGCCGCGGCGTTGGTCGACCGGCTGCTCGGCGACGCCAGTCTACGCCAGCGCTTCGGTGCTGTTGCTGCGCTGGCGTCGTGCTTTGCCCTGGCCAACCTCGTCGTCCTCTCCTGGGCGATGTTCGTGAACGTGCATGACGCAACCCTGCTCGGAGTCCTGCTGGTCTACTCGGTGGCCGTCGGTACAGCCGTCGCCTTGTTGCTCGGTCGGTCCACCGCCGCAGCGGTGACCCGGCTCGAGATCGCAGCCCGGGATCTAGGCAGCGGCGACCTCTCCGCGCGCACGACCGGACGGGACGACGAGACCGTCGCAAGTGGCGGCCGAGAACTCGCAATGCTCGGCCGCACGCTCGACGAAATGGCCGAGCAGCTGCAACAGGCCCAGGAGCGCGAACGACACGCGGAGGCGGTCCGACGGGATCTCATCTCGGCGGTGTCTCACGATCTGCGTACGCCATTGGCCAGCCTGCGGGCCATGGTCGAGGCCGTGGCGGACGAGGTGATCGACGACCCGGCCAGTCTGCGGCGCTACTCGTTCGAGATGCGACGGTCGGTAGGTCAGCTGAGCCGGCTCGTGGATGACTTGTTCGAGCTGGCTCAGCTGGAGGCAGGCGCCATTGCGGCCGAGACCCGGACGGCCCGGCTCGGAGAGCTGGTCGATACAGCGTTGGCTACCGTCGCCACGCCCGCCGCCGAGAAGGGTCTGCGCCTCGTCACGGAGGTGGGCGGCGCGGCCGACGTGGTCTGCTCGCCGCGACTGGAGCGAGTGCTGCTCAACCTGCTGCTCAACGCCGTACAGCACACACCAGCTGATGGGACCGTCCGGCTGGCCGTCGCCCGTCGCGACGACTGGCTCGAGCTCGCCGTGGAAGACACTGGGAGCGGCATTTCGCCGGCCGACCTCGGCAAGGTGTTCGACCCGTTCTTCCGCGGGGACCGCGCCCGCCACGGCCCCGGGGCGGGTCTGGGGCTGGCGCTGGCCCAACGCATCGTCGAGTCCCTGGGTGGACACATCAGCGCGGAGAGTGCACCCGGCGGCGCCCGCTTCGCCGTGCTGTTGCCCCTGTAACGCGATTGGCACGCGTTCCAGAAGATGCAAGGCGCGCGTAACACTTCGTACGCGCGCGGCAAGCCGCGCGCAAGATCTGCCAGCCAGGCTCCGGTGAGGGCCACGAACCGTCAGGGCCCCGTGGACAAGGAGCCCCCAATGCACCGTCACCGCATGCCAATCCCCCCACCCACCGCTCGTATCGGGCGACGCCGCGCCAGGTGGGTCACTGCCGCGCTGGTCACGATCCCGGTGGGCGCGCTGGCCTTTGGAGTCCTTCCGTCGCGGGCCGACGACCCGACTCCCCCGGAACCGCCGTCAACCGGGACCGAGATTCCGCAGACCTACTTCGGCCCGCCCGCGTCTGAGAGCTTCTCGGAGAACAACGAATCGCTGGTCGGTCCAGTCGAGCTGCTCAAGGCGGGCTCGGTCAACGCCAAGGCGGGAACGACGACGCTGCCTCTCTATCGTGGCCACGACAAGGACGGGACGAACGTCTGGTTCATCCTCACCGACACCACCGACCAAGACAACGCGGACGCGCTCGGGCTGAACTTCTCGGCGAAGCTGGCGTACGCAAACGTGGGCAGCGCGGTGCGTGAGGCTTGGCTGCAGGCGGATACCAGCCTGATATTCGAGACCGGAGCGGTGGACTTCAGCCCGAGGCGCGTACTGGTGCCGGGGGATGCGCCGAACGCCTTCCCGCCGAAGGTGGCGCGCCCGGGGTCGGTTGGGGACGCCACGTACACGCCGTACGTGCAGGTCGTCAACGCGCCGGGCACCCCGATCTACAACGCGCCCGTTGTCGCGTACGACGTGGGTGCCAAGCAGCTCAAGTTCTGCAAGGGCGATGTCGACCACAGCCTGGTGCACGACCGGGTGGTCAGGATCTGCCCCAAGGCGCCGAGCAACGGCCAAGGCACCGTGACCCTGGACACGACCCAGATCTTCAGCTTTGCGAAGCCGTCGACCTACATCAGCACCGAGGCGTCCGACCCTGTCGTTGCCACACTGGACAGCGGCACGTTCGCTCCGGCGATCGGTGACCTTCCTGTCGGCCGCGACGACAGTGCGTTCAGCGCGATCGAGCGGCTGTTCGTCACGGCAAACGGGCCGACCGGCGCCAAGAACCCGCAGCGGCAGGGTCTCAACAGCGCCGTGCTGGGCGAAGGTGACCCGCTGCACGTCATCGGTGGCATCCCCACCGTCTCCAACGACTACAGCCCGGCCTGGGACCTTAACCTCGGCTTCTGGACCGACAAGGCCATCCGCAAGGGCTACCGCGCCCGCATCATCGACGAGTTCCAGTACCTGGACCTCGTCGCGGGCGGCCACATCACCGGTGAGGACGGCGCGCCGTTCGGCTCGACCGAGATCGTGGTCAACTGCCCGATCGTTGCCCGGTTCCTGTAGAGCTTCCGCGCTGACAGCAAGCCCGCCGGCGCTCGCGATCCGGCGGAAGGGTGCTGCTCACCTCGGCGTGTCGCCTGCGTGTCGCCGCCAGTTCCGCAATGGGGGGTGCCGCCAGTTCCGCAGTCGGGTGACGGCTGTGCACACGCAGGCCGGGGTACGGCGTGCATTCTGGTGGGCGGCGCGTCACACTCATCGGTGGAGGGAGCGGAGGATCTGGCGCATGGCTCCGCTCTTTCAAGGCGCCCCGCCGAACCCACCCCCTGTGCCGGCGGGGCGCCGCCCTCATATCCGAGCGCCAGGCGGCCCCGGGTCCCGATGGGGGACAGCAGAACCCGGAGCCGCACGCCAACGCTCGCACGAGCCGTGCCTGCCCGGTGGGCGAACACTCAGATTGGGTCAGGGCGTGATGAGCCCCGCGGTTGACGTCCGTGCTCGACCGAGCCGGGCCGCTACGTCAGACCAGTTGACGACGTTCCACCATGCCTTGACGTAGTCGGCCTTGACGTTCTGGTACTGCAGGTAGAACGCGTGCTCCCACATGTCCAGCATCAGCAGCGGGACGGTGCCGACCGGCACGTTGGCCTGCTGGTCGTAGAGCTGGAAGATCAGCGGCTGCTGGCCGACCGTGTCCCACGCGAGTATCGACCAGCCAGACCCCTGGATGCCCAGGGCGCTCGCCTCGAAGTGGGCTCGGAAACCGTCGAACGAGCCGAAGTGCTCGTCGATCAGCGACGCCACTTCGCCGTCCGGCTTGTCGCCACCGTCAGGTGAGAGGTTCGGCCAGAAGATCGAGTGGTTGACATGCCCGCCGAGGTTGAAGGCGAGGTTCTTCTCCAGCATGTTCACCGATGCGAGGTCACCCTGGTCGCGCGCATCCGCCATCTTCTCCAGCGCCGTGTTGGCCCCCGTCACATACGTCGCGTGATGCTTGTCGTGGTGCAGCTTCATGATCTGGCCCGCGATGTGCGGCTCGAGCGCCCCGTAGTCGTAGGGCAGGTCGGGGACGGTGTACTCAGCCACGCTGGTCCTCCTGGGATCGGTGAAAGTCGGTGGTGTGACTTCTCTGTCACCATGTCCCACGACGACAGTGCAGGCAAGCCAGGAGCGCAATGGCACCCACCCCCACCCATGAGTCCACGCCGATCACCGCGGTGACGGCCGAGGACCAGGCCCTGGCCGAGCTGCGCCGCCTGGGCCAGCGCGTCACCGCACCCCGCCGGGCTGTCATCGCTGTCCTCGCCGCGACCGACGAGCACCTGTCCGCCGCCCAGGTCGCCGAGCGTGCCCAGGCGCTCGGAGCGGACCTGCACCTCGCGTCGGTCTATCGGGCGTTGGAGACATTGATCCGGCTTCGGCTCGTCGTGCACACACACCTCGCCGGCGGTTCCACTACCTACCACCTGACGACCGACTCGTCCCCGCACCGGCACGTGCACGCCCAGTGCGTCGGCTGCGGCGCCGTTGTCGACGTCCCCGAGGAGTGGCTGTCCGCAGTGAGCCGGCGGATGGCCCGCGAGCTGGACTTCGAGCTGGCCCCGCACCACGCCGCCCTCTCTGGCCGATGCGCCCGTTGCACAGCCCGGTGACGCGCCCCGCCCGACTCCTCACCTTGGCTACGGCCGCCGGCTACAGGTAGAGGCCCGTACCGCCGTCCTCAATCCGCTCGGCCGCGATGGCGTGCAGGTCACGCTCCCGCAGCAGCACGTAGTCCTCGCCGCGTACCTCGACCTCAGCCTTGTCGTCGGGGTCGAACAGCACGCGGTCGCCAGTCTGGACCTGGCGCACGTGCTGGCCGGTCGCCGAGACCCGCGCCCACGCCAGCCGGCGACCCATCGTGGCGGTCGCGGGGATCACGATGCCGCCGGAGGAATGCCGGTCGCCGGCGTCGCGGTCGAGCGACACCAGCACCCGATCGTGCAGCATGCGGATCGGCAACCCGTCGGACTCCGAGGGCAACGCGGTCACCGCGCCGGCTCAGCCCGCCACGCGGCGGATCACGAGCACGACCCCGACCAGCCCGACCACAGCGCCCGCCAGCTTCGCGATCTGATCCTTGCGCAGGGACCCATCGTCGGTCACGAACTGCGCCCTGAGTGCGGCGAGCTGACGCGCCGCGATGTTCTTGGGGTGAGCGCGGTCGACCAGCGCGTCAATCGTGGCTGCGAGCTGATCGCGGGTGTGCTCGATGTCGTCGACGATCGCGTCCGGCGACTGCGCTGCGTCGTTCGGCCCTGCTGGCACAAAGTCCTCCTCGATACGGCGCCGGGCGGTCGTCTGTAAGTGTTTCACGCGCTGACGCGGCCAGCACAGCAGCCGCCCCAACCGCGATCCGCGCCATCCGCTCCGGCGATCAGCGGCTCACGGTTCCACGATCAGCGGCTCACGGTTCCACGATCAGCGGCCAATGGTCGCGGATAGGGTCCCGGCATGACCGCTTCGAGACCTGGGGGCCGCGCCGCCGACCACCTCCGCGAGGTGCGCATCACCCGGAGCTGGCTGGACAACGCCGAGGGGTCGGTCCTGATCGAGTTCGGCGCGACCCGGGTGTTGTGCGCGGCCAGCGCCACCGAGGGCGTGCCGCGTTGGCGACGCGGATCGGGCCTGGGTTGGGTCACCGCGGAGTACGCGATGCTGCCCCGCTCGACGCATACCCGGTCCGACCGTGAATCGGTCCGCGGCAAGATCGGCGGCCGCACGCACGAGATCTCTCGCCTCATCGGTCGCTCGTTACGGGCGGCGATCGACCTCTCCGCGCTCGGCGAGAACACCATCGTCCTCGACTGCGACGTGTTGCAGGCAGACGGAGGCACGCGTACGGCGGCGATCACCGGTGCCTACGTGGCGCTGGCAGACGCGGTGGACACGCTGCGTACGCGCGGCGCCGTGCGGGGCGACCCGCTGCCGCGCTCGGTGGCAGCCGTGTCGGTCGGGGTGGTCGGCGGGGCGCCGGTGCTCGACCTGGAGTACACCGAGGACATCAACGCGGACACCGACATGAACGTGGTCATGACCGGCGACGGCCGCTTCGTGGAGGTGCAGGGCACGGCCGAGGCCGAGCCCTTCGACCGCACGCTGCTCGACGACCTCCTGGCGTTGGCCGAGGCCGGCTGCGCGGAGCTGACCCGGCGACAGCGTGATGCCCTGGCTGCGCAGTGACCGTAGGCCGGGTGCTGATCGCCACCAGGAACGCGCACAAGCGCGCCGAGCTGCGACGGATCCTGGCACCCGCCGCCCCACACATCGAGGTGGTCGGCCTCGAGGACGTGGCACGGTACGACGAACCGCCCGAGACCGAGCCGACATTCGAGGGAAATGCGTTGCTCAAGGCCCGGGCAGCCTGCGCTGCGACCGGGCTGGTGTCCCTCGCCGACGACTCGGGCATCTGCGTCGACGCCCTGAACGGAATGCCGGGCGTGCTGTCCGCACGTTGGTCGGGACGCGAGCGCGACGATGCTGCCAACAACGCGCTGCTGCTCGCGCAGACCAAGGAAGTGCCCGACGAGCGGCGCGGCGCGCAGTTCCGGTGTGCTGCCGCGCTGGTGCTGCCTTCCGGCGATGAGTGGGTCGAGGTGGGGGTGCTGCGCGGGCGCCTGCTGAGGACGGTTCGCGGCGAGGCGGGCTTCGGATACGACCCGCTGTTCGTCGCCGACGGCCAGACGCAGAGCAACGGCGAGCTCGACCCGGCCGACAAGGACGCGATCAGCCACCGTGGCCAGGCTCTGCGGACGATGACGCCGTTGCTTGTACGCGCGGTGGCGTGAACCGACCGCCCTACGATGGACGACCGCGGGGTCGTAGCCCAACCGGCAGAGGCACACGGTTTAGGTCCGTGCCAGTGTGAGTTCGAGTCTCACCGGCCCCACGTCATCGCGACGCCAGTGTGGGTCACGGACACGGGGTGGCCACCGTGATGACCTCACGGAAGCCTTCCGGTGTGCTCGGGTCGAGCCCGGGCAACGAAGACGACCCCCCCCCCGGCCGATCGTGCTTGGAGTGGTCAGGCGGAACCGACGCCCGTGAGGATCGCCCGCCCGAGCTCCTCGGGCCGGGTGAACTGCGGCCAGTGGCCCGTGGGCAGGTCGATGTATTCGACATCGCGGATCTTCGCGAGCTCGCGCACGTAGGGATGTCCCTGCGCCATCCACGCCCGGAACACCACGCTCGAGAACTCGCACGCGATGACCGTGACGGGGATCGTAGCGACGCTCGTCGCAGAGCTGCTGCGGGTCGCTCGTGACATGCACGGGTGACGGGATTGCGCGCTCGCGGAACGCCGCACGCAGCCCGTCGTCGAGGTCGACGAGGTCTTCCTCCTCGAAGAGCGACCAGTCCGGCAGCGGGACCTCGCCATTCTCGGCCGGGAACTCGTCGTTGATGTGACGCCGCCATCGCCCAGCGGGCCGCTGTCGACGTGAACGACGCGCGCGACACGGTCCGGCCGCGCGTCGACCGCGGCGTGGGCGATCGCGCCGCCGCCGGAGTGCCCGACGAGGACGACCGGGCCGTCGGCCGAGGCTAGGCCAGGTCACCCACATCAGCGGGCGGTGGGGCGCAACCGGCTGGCTTCGTGGGCGGCAGGGGTGTCGACGGTTGCCAGCGCCGGCCATCGGCGGCTGCGAGAGACTCCCGTCATGGCGTACGACGTCGAGCTGGCAACCCGGGTCCGCCAGGTCGTCGCGGCTGAACGCGGCGTGGACGAGAAGCGCATGTTCGGCGGACTCGCGTTCCTGATCCACGGCAACATGGCCGTGAGTGCCAGCAGCACGGGAGGTCTGCTGCTGCGCATCGATCCGGCTGACACCGAGTTGCTGGTCAGCGAGCCACACGTACGCCGCTTCGAGATGCACGGCCGAGAGATGGACGGGTGGCTTCGCGTCGAGGCCCGGGCTGTCGAGGACCGACGACGAGCTGCGGCGCTGGGTAAGCCACGGCGTCACCTACGCCCGATCTCTGCCACGCAAGTAGCGGCACCCCCCGCCCCAGATCTGGCGGGGGCTCCGCGTCGCCGGCATCCCCGCCCTACCCGGCGCGCACTCCATTCTCGATCTTGTCCCCGAGCTGCTTGTCCACGTTGCGCCAGTACTCGAAGGCGCGGGCGAGGACCGGCTCGCTCACCCCGTCGAGCAGGTGACCGATGACGTTGTTCGCCAACCGTTCCCGCGCCGCGTCGTCAAGCACCTCGCGGACCATGGTCCCGGCCTGGCCCCAGTCGTCGTCGTCCTGGCGCAGGGTGTAGGCCGAGCGCACCATCTCGCCGTCGCTCGCCCACACCCCGGCCTCGGGGTATCTCGCCGCGTCGGCCTGCGGGCCGCCGTACGAGTTCGGCGCGTACACCGGGTCGGTGACGTTCTGCACGCGCATCAGCCCATCCTTCGAATAGCTGTGCACCGGCGACTTGGGCGCGTTGACCGGGATCTGCTGGTAGTTCACCCCGAGCCGCGCCCGGTGCGCGTCCGCGTACGAGAAGCCGCGGGCCAGCAGCATCTTGTCCGGGCTCAGGCCGGTGCCGGGGACCATGTTGTTCGGCTGGAACGCCGCCTGCTCCATCTCGGTGTGGTAGTCGCTCACGTTCCGGTTGAGCGTCATCCGGCCCACCGGCACGAGCGGGTAGTCGCTGTGCGGCCACACCTTGGTCAGGTCGAACGGGTTGAACCGGTAGGTCTTGGCGTCCTCGAACGGCATGATCTGCATGTTCAAGGTCCAGCTGGGGTGGTTCCCGGTCTCGATGGCCTGGTAGAGGTCGCGCTGGTGGTAGTCGCCATCGGTGCCCGCGAGGTCGTCGGCGTCCTGCTGGATGAGGTAGTCGATGCCTTGGTCGGTCTTGAAGTGGTACTTGACCCAGAACCGCTCGCCCGCGGCGTTGACCCACATGTACGTGTGGCTCGAGTAGCCGTTCATGTGTCGCCAGGTCTTCGGGATGCCCCGGTCACCCATCAACCACGTCACCTGATGCGCCGACTCCGGCGACAGCGTCCAGAAGTCCCACTGCATGTCGTGGTCGCGCAGGTTGTTGTTCGCGCGACGCTTCTGCGAACGGATGAAGTGCTGAAACTTCAGCGGGTCGCGGATGAAGAAGACCGGGGTGTTGTTGCCGACGATGTCCAGGTTGCCGTCCGTGGTGTAGAGCTTCACCGAGAAGCCGCGCGGGTCGCGCCAAGTGTCGGGACTGCCCCGCTCGCCTGCCACCGTGGAGAACCGGATCAAGAGCTCCGTACTGGTGTCCGGCTGGAACACGGCCGCTTTCGTGTAGGCGCTCACGTCGTTCGTCACCTCGAACACGCCGAACGCGCCACCCCCTTTGGCATGCGGCTGGCGCTCGGGGATCCGCTCCCGGTTGAACTGCGCCATCTGCTCGATCAGGTAGTGGTCCTGGAGCAGGATCGGACCATCGGGACCGACCGTGAGCGAGTGCTCGTCACTCGCTACCGGGTTGCCGGCATCTGTGGTCGTCGGCTTGGGCTCGCTGTTGGTCACTGCCGTGCCTCCTGTTCGTAGTGGGACTGCTGTCGCGTGCAGGCGGGGCAACGGCCCCAAAAAGTGACCTCTGCCTCCTCGACCGCGAAGCCGTGGTCGCTGACGGGCGTGATGCAGGGCGGTGCGCCGACTACGCAGTCGACGTCCTCGGTCCGGCCGCATCCGCGACAGACGACGTGATGGTGGTTGTCGCCTGCGCGTCGCTCGAACCGGGCAGGGTGACCCGCGGGCTCGATCCTGCGTACGAGACCGGCGGTGGTACACGCCGCAAGCACGTCATAGACGGCCTGCGTCGACACGGACCCGAGCTGCTCACGGACGCCAGCTCCGACTGCGTCCGCCGTGGAGTGCGGGTGACCCACGAGCCACGCCAGGACTGCCCTGCGCGGCCTCGTTACTCGAAGCCCGGCACCGCGCAGGGAACGCAGCGCCGCAGCGTCCGGATCGACGGGCGGTGGGGTCATGGCTGGCCAGGCTCCCGCGTTTTTCGGAATGAGTCAAGACTTGGGGACCGGCCTCTGAGTGCTCAGACAGCAGCAACTGGCTGACCCCATCACCACGACTCGCTGACCACGCAACCGCCAGCCGCTGACCGCGCAACCGCCAGCCGCTGACCGCGCAACCACCAGCCGCTGACCGCGCAACCGGCAGCCGCTGACCGCGCAACCGCCAGCCGCTGATCGTCAGACGGTGTAGACGGCGCCGGGGTGGGCCAGCTCGATCGGGCCGGCGTACCCGAGGGCGGCCTCGGCCAGGGCCTGCTGAGTGTCGTGCCAGGGCGGGACGTGCGTGAGCACCAGCAGTCCGACGTCGGCTCGGTGCGCGTGCTGGCCGGCCTCGTGGCCGGTGAGGTGGATGTCGGGCGGGTTGTCGGCCCCCTCCACGAACGACGCCTCGCAGAGCAACAGGTCGGCGTCGCGGGCGAGCTCGACCAGCGCCGACGACGGCGCGGTGTCGCCGGAATAGACCAGCACCTTGCCGTCGTGCTCGATCCGCAGGGCGTAGGTCTCCACTGGGTGCGTCACGCGCGCCGGTGTCACCATGAACGGCCCCAGCGCGACCGGCACACCTGCCTGCCAGGTGGCGAAGTCGAAAACAGTCTTGCCCTCCGCGCGCTCGTCGACGCCAGCAGCGTGCGCGACCCGGCTCGCGGTACCGGCGGGTCCCACCACCCGCAGCACCGGCAACGGGCCGCGGGGGTGAAAGCGGCGGACCACGTGATAGGGAGCGAGGTCGAGACAGTGGTCGGCGTGCAGATGGCTCAACGCGACGGCGCCGACGTCGACCAGGTCAACGTGGCGTTGCAGTGCCCCCAGTGCACCGTTGCCGAGGTCGACCACGAGCGCGTACGTCCCGCCGTTCCAGGGCGCCTGCAGCAGATAGCAGCTGGCCGCCGAGTCCGGCCCCGGGAACGAGCCCGAGCACCCCACGATCGTGAGCTTCACCGGGGCGAGCCCCCGACACCAGCGGCGAGCTGCCAGGCGAACTGGTGCACGTCGTCAAGCACGGGTCCGAGGAAACGCCGCCCCAGCTCGCGAAACTCCGCTGGGCTTCCCGTCGTGAGGAAGTGGTGCGCAGGCCCCGGCAGCGCCGGGTCGCGCTCGAGGCCGTCGCGCAGGAGGACCCGGTAGACATCCTTGGCGGTCTCGTCGGCACTGTTGACCAGCGTCACGCTGTTGCCCATCGCGTAGGAGATGGCTCCCGTCAGGAGCGGGTAGTGGGTGCACCCGAGGATGAGTGTGTCGACGTCGGCGGAGACCAACGGGTCGAGGTACTCGTGCGTTACCGCCAGCAGCTCCGGCCCGCTGGTCACGCCCTGCTCGACGAGCTCGACGAACCGCGGACATGCCCGCGTGTGCAGGCGGACGTGCGGAGCCGCTGCGAACGCGTCGTCGTAGGCCATCGAGTCAGCAGTCGCGCGGGTGCAGATGACCCCGACCCGCCCTGTCCTCGTGGCGGCGACGGCGCGCCGCGTGGCCGGCAGGATGACCTCGACGACCGGCACGTCGTAGCGTTCGCGCGCGTCCCGCAACACCGCCGCACTGGCGGAGTTGCAGGCGATCACCAGCGCCTTGACCCCCAACGCCACCAGGTGGTCGAGGCACTCCAGGGCGTACTCGCGTACGTCGGCCAGCGGCTGGGGACCGTACGGCTGGCGCGCAGTGTCACCCAGATAGACGACGGGCTCGTGCGGCAGCTGGTCGAGCACGGCGCGAACGACGCTCAGCCCACCGAAGCCCGAGTCAAAGATCCCCAGGGGTGCGTCCGTCACGGAGACGAGCGTACGGGCCGGCGGTCACGGCTGGACGGGCTCGTCGAAGGGCAGCCTCGGCTGTGGGGGCCCGAGCATCGGGTCGACCCCGTCGAACAGGCTGCTGATCGAGGTGCCCTCGTGGATGCGGCCGATCGCCTCGGCGAACAGGCCCGAGACCGAACGCACCTGCAGGTCGGGCCAGTGCGTGGGCGCCGGCACGGTGTCGGTCGTCACGACCTCGGTGATCTGCGGATGCCCCGACAGACGGGCCTGCGCCTTGCCGGTGAACAGGCCGTGCGTGCAGGCGATGGCTGCCTCGTGGCAGCCCTCGGCGCCCAGCCGGTCGAGCAGCTCGACGATCGAGCTGCCGGTCGCGATCTCGTCGTCGAGGACGATCGCCTTGAGGCCGGACACGTCGCCGACGATCGTGTCGACCACGACCCGGTCGTCGGTGAGCCGCTGCTTGCTGCCCGCGGCCACGGGCAGGCCGAGCAGCCGGGCGAACTGCGTGGCGGTCTTGGCGTTGCCGAGGTCGGGCGACACCACGACCGTGCCCGAGAGGTCGCGGCCACGGAAGTGGTCGGCCAGCTCGCCGATGGCGGTGAGGTGGTCGACCGGCACGGAGAAGAACCCGTGCACCTGCGGGGCGTGCAGGGTCATCGTCAACACCCGGTCGGCGCCGGCCGCGACCAGCATGTCCGCGACCAGCCGCCCGCCGATCGAGATGCGCGACGAGTCCTTCTTGTCCGACCGCGCGTACGCGTAGTGCGGGATCACCGCCGTCACCTGGGCTGCGGAGGCGCCGCGCGCCGCGTCCAGCATGAGCAGCAGCTCCATCAGGTGGTCCTGGGTGGGCGGCACCAGCGGCTGCACCACGTAGACGTCGCGCTGCCGGCAGTTGGCGTGCAGCTGAACCTGCAGGCAGTCGTTGCTGAACCGGATCACGTCGGCCGGTGCGAGTGGCACGCCGAGCCCGGCGCAGATGCGTCGGGCGAGGTCTGGGTGGGCGCTGCCGGTGAAGACGACCAACTCGCGCACGCACGCAGCGTAACCGCGGATGCCAACTCCGGCCGCTCGCGCCCTGTCGCTCGATAGCCTGCCAAGGATGAAGTCGGACCCGTTTGCGATCATGCGGCGCTTCCGACCGTTCGCGGTGGTGTCCCCGGGGTTCGAGCGCGCCGTCGCCGGGCCCGGGCCAACCGGCCAGTACGTCAGTGACTCGTCACCGGTCGCGCCCTTTGCGGCGGTGGAGCTCGAGCTGGCGGAGGTCGGGGTCGGCGGCGCCGCGGCCGGGCTGCTGACCGCTGGCGGCGACGGGGTTCAGGTCACGTACGAGCCCGCGCGAGCCGCGCTGAGCGTCACCGTGACTACCGACGGCCGCCCGACGGTGGTCCGGCGCCGCCGGCTGCGCGGCGGGGTGCCGCAGCGGGTCGCCTTCGTGGTCTGCGAGAACCGCGTCACCGGTCTCGCCGACGTCGGCGCGGGCTGGGTCCCGGTCGTGTCCGAGCGGGACCGGGTCGCAGCGCTCGTCGATCTGCGGGTGCCCACCACTCTCGCCCGCCACAACTTCGCCTGGGGACCGGCTCAGCCGGAACGCGGTGACCTCGTGCTGCGCGGCGCGCGCTGCGGGACCTGGGGCATGACCGGGGTTCGCGACCCCCATCTGGTGCAGCTCGCCGACGGGACGCCGTACGTCATCGACGGTGCCGTCTACCTGACGATGACGTGCGCCGGTCCGGGATTCTTCCCGGCCGCGCACTGGGGGGTGTTCACCCTCGACCTGGCGGCGCCCGAGCGGCTGACCCAGGTGGGGCACCTGTTCTCGCGCCGCGACGGGTTGCTGCTCGGCGACCACGCGGGGCAGGTCGTCGTCGACCCCGATGCCGGTCGCTGCTGGATAGCCACCAGCTCGTGGGGCGACTTCACCCCGGAGGTCGGTGTGCATGTGCGGCAGACGTCCGCGGACCTCGACGTGCTGCACGGCGAGCACGTGCTCGACACCGTGCCGCTGAGCCTGCCCACGCCGCACAGCGCGTGGGACCCGGCGGCGACGGTGATCGACGGGCGCTGGCACGTGGCCTTCGTGGAGAGCCCGTCGCAGCAACCCTTCAGCTTCCGCCCGGCGTTGGCGGTCGGCCCGATTGGCGGCTCGCGCGGGGAGGACCTCGCGCTCGTCGGCTCCGACACCTCGCTCGACCAGTGCGAGGGCCCGATGCTCACCCGGCTCGACGGCGCCTGGCGACTGCTCGCCAGCGACGGGCGGGCCTGTCGCTACCCCGCGTACGACCTCGGCATGCAGCGGGTCGGTGAGTTGGCCGCACCGTACCTCAGCAACATCCCGCACCCGCAGGTCGTGCCGCTGCCGGCGGGCTCGGCGCTGGGTCGCGAGCTGCTGGTCACCTTCGACGGGACCGCCTGGGGCGAGCGGGTGCTGGGCTACGGCACCCACGGCGACGTGGTGGTGATGTCCCGCTGACGCCCTGCGCTTTTCGCTGGCTCACCAGCGAAAAGTGCCCTCCCCCGGCGAAACAACGCTGGGGAGGCGCACCGTTCGCTGGGGAGGTGCCTGTGGGTGGGCTGCAGGTCCCCGGGCTCAGGCCCAGACCTGACCCTCGAGACGTTCCTCGGCGTCGTCGACGGTGCCCTCGTACGCACCGGTCGACAGGTACTTCCACCCGCCGTCGCAGACCACGAAGCAGATGTCCGCGCGCTGGTTGGCCTTGACCGCCTTGGCCGCCTGCCCGAGTGCCGCGTGCAGGATGGCGCCGGTCGAGATGCCCACGAACAAGCCCTCGAGGTCGAGCAGCTCCCGCACCCGACGGACGGCGTCGCGCGGTCCGACCGAGAAGCGGGAGTCGATCAGCGACGGATCGTACAGCTCAGGCACGAAACCCTCATCGATGTTGCGCAGACCGTAGACGAGCTCGCCGTAGCGAGGTTCGGCGGCCACGATGCGCACGGCGGGCAAGGTCTCGCGGAAGAAGCGTCCGACGCCCATCAGCGTGCCGGTGGTGCCCAGACCGGCGACCACGTGGGTCACCTCGGGCAGGTCGGCAAGGATCTCCGGCCCGGTACCGGTGTAGTGCGCCTCGGCGTTGGCCGGGTTGCCGTACTGGTAGAGCATCACCCAGTCGGCATGCTCCTTGGCCATCCCCTTCGCGACGCGGACCGCCTCGTTGGAACCGCCCGCCGCGGGCGAGGAGACGATCTCGGCGCCCCACATCCGCAACAGCTGGCGACGCTCCTCGGAGGTGTTCTCAGGCAGCACGCACACCAGTCGGTAGTCCTTGAGCCGGGCCGCCATGGCCAGCGAGATGCCGGTGTTGCCGCTCGTCGGCTCGAGGATCGTGCACCCAGGACGTAGCAGTCCGTCCTTCTCGGCCTGGGCGATCATTGCCAGCGCGGCGCGGTCCTTGACCGAGCCGGTCGGGTTGCGGTCCTCGAGCTTGGCCCACAGCCGCACGTCGGACGATGGCGAGAGCCGTGGCAACCCCACCAGCGGGGTCTGGCCGACGGAGTCCAGCAGCGAGTCGAAGCGCACGGGCGCGGGCGTCCGGTCAGCCGCCGGCCACGGCCGGCAGGATCACGACGGTATCGCCGTCGGACAGGCTGGTGTCGAGGCCACCGGTGAAACGGACATCCTCGTCGTTGACATAGACATTGACGAAGCGCCGCAGGTCACCGCCATCGACCACGCGCTCCTTGATTCCCGGGTGGCGGGAGTCGAGGTCGTCGAACACCTCGCCCAGCGTCCCCCCCGACCCCGGTACTGCCTTGTCCCCGCCCGTGTACGTACGCAAGATCGTCGGCACCTTGACCTCGACAGCCATCACAGCTCCTTCGTTCGTCGCCCACCGGGTGAGAGCGCGCCAAACGGTTGCTTCATTCCGTACGGTCGCTCCCCGCGGGCTCTCCGACGCGGACCTCCTCCTCGGTCACCTCGCCGTCCACGATGCGGTACGACCGCAGGGGCAGCGGTCCGTCGCCCTCGTGTGCGCCGTCGGCCGTCGACACCAGCACGTAGTGCGCGCCAGGCTCTTGTGCAAGGGCAATGTCGGTACGCGACGGATACGCCTTGGTCGCGGTGTGCGAGTGGTAGATGACCACCGGCTCCTCGTCGCGGGCTTCCAGGTCCTGGTAGAGGCGGAGCAGCTCAGCCGAGTCAAACTCGTAGAACGTCGGCGACATCGCGGCGTTGAGCATCGGCACGTGCCGGATTGCCTGGTCGCTGCCTGCCGGCCCGGCGACCACCCCACACGCCTCATCGGGATGATCGCGGCGGGCGTGGGCGATGATCGCTGCCGCGATCTCTGGGTCGACGGTGAGCACGCCCGCGAGGGTACGAGCCGTCGCCGGAGGCTCGGTGCACCCACCGGCAACGTCCGCATGTCGAGACGTCCCCCGAGCAGCTCGCTGACCGCGCAACCGTCAGCCGCTGACCGCGCAACCACAAGCCGCTGACCGCGCAACCACAAGCCGCTGACCGCGGGTCAGGGGAGGGTGCGGACGAGGGTCTCCTGGACGTAGCCGAGCCAGTCATAGACCTCGTGCATGCCGCGTGCGGCGTCGTCGGGGGGCAGCGACTCCCACCGATCCTCGTCGTCCTGCTCCACTCCGAGCCGGGTGCCGATGGCGAGTCGCAGGTCGGTGAGGCAGCGCAGCCAGCTCTGCACCCCGTCGGCATCGAGCTCGACGTCGACCGGCTGGTCGGGGTCGTCGACCCCTGCCTCGTGCAGGGCGGCGATCACCGACTGGGCAGTGGCGACCTTGCCGTCCCGCAGCCCCGGCTCGGTGTAGCGCCGAAAGTCGGCGTTGGCGTCCGCCAGCTCACCGCCATCGTCGTGGGGGGCGGTCGGGTCGGCGTCGGAATAGCCGTCGGGCAACAGCCGCGCGAGGACAGGGTCGTCGGGCGGATCGGCCGGGCCGTCGACACCGACCAGCTGCGCCAGCGGGTCACCGTCAGCCTCGGCGACCTGAGGGTCGGGGACACCGTCGCGCAGCAGCTCCACGACCTGACGGGCCAACGACGCCAGCAGCGCCGCCTGGGCCGGTTCGAACTGCGCGTGCGCCCCGCCCCGTCGGAGCGGGCTGAAACCCGCCGTCACTCGTCGGCCTTCTGCAGCGTTGCCCACAACCCGTACCCGTGCATGGCCTCCACGTCGCGCTCCATCGCCTCCCGGCTGCCGTCAGACACGATCGCCTTGCCCTCCTGGTGGACCGCGAGCATGAGCTCGTCGGCCTTGGCCTTCGAGTAGCCGAAGTGTGATCGGAAGACCCAGGCGACGTAGGACATCAGGTTGACCGGGTCGTTCCACACGATCGTCACCCACGGTGAGTCGGGAAGCACCCGCTCGTCGGTACCGGTCTCTTCGACCTCGCTGGGTGCGGTGGTCACGGCGGCATTGTCGCGCAGCCCGTGCGAGGGTGAGCGCATGGGCAGCAATAACTCCCCCCGCGAGACCGACGTCGTCGTACTGGGTGGTGGCCCAGTCGGGGAGAACGCGGCCGGCCGCACCGCCGCTGAGGGCCTGCACACCACGCTGGTCGAGCACGAGCTGCTCGGTGGCGAGTGCTCCTACTGGGCCTGCATGCCCAGCAAGGCCCTGCTGCGCCCAGGCGAGGCGCTTGCCGCTGCCCGGCAGCTGGGTGGCGCGATCAGTGGCGGTGAGCTCGACGTGGCGGCGGTCCTGGCGCGGCGCGACTCCTTCACCTCGAACTGGGACGACTCGAGCCAGGTGGAGTGGGTGGAGGGCGCGGGAGTCGACTTCGTCCGCGGCCACGGCCGGCTGGTTGGCGAGCGAGCCGTGGAAGTGACAGGGCCTGCCGGCACCGTCCGGATCTCGGCCCGGCACGCGGTGATCGTCGCGACCGGCTCGACGCCGGTCGAGCCACCCGTTGACGGTCTCGCCGACCTGACCCACTGGGGCAGCCGCGAGGCCACCAGCGCGCACAAGATCCCGCCCAGCCTCGCCGTTCTCGGCGGCGGCGTGGTCGGGGTGGAGATGGCGCAGGCGTACGCAAACCTGGGCAGCCAGGTCGTCCTGGTCGCCGGGGCAGGGCTGCTGGCGCGGGCCGAGTCCTTCGCGGGCGAGCTGGTCGCCGACTCGTTGCGCGAGCAGGGGGTCACTGTGCACGTGGGACCACAGGCGAAGCAGGCTCAGCAGACGCCCGACGGGGTGCGCCTCACCCTCGATGACGGCACCACAGTCGACGCCGCGACCCTGCTGGTCGCCACCGGTCGCCGCCCGGCCACTGCCGACATCGGGGTCGAGACGGTCGGTCTGACGCCGGGTGAGCCACTGGCGATCGACGACCAGGGGGTGGTCGACAAGGTCCGCGACAACGACGGCGCCGGCTGGCTCTATGCCGTCGGCGACGTGAACGGCCGCGCGCCGCTCACCCACCAGGGCAAGCACCAGGCGCGCATCGCGGGCTCTGTCGTCGTGGCTCGGTCGCGCGGGGAGCTGCCGGCCGACCCACCGCCGTGGTCGAAGTTCTCGCTGGCCGCCGACCACGCGGCGGTGCCCCAGGTCGTGTTCACCGATCCGCAGGTGGCGTGGGTCGGACGAACGGCGAAGCAGGCGACCGAGGCGGGACTGTCCACCCGTGTCGTGGACCTCGACATCGCCGTCGCGGGCTCATCCGTGCACCGCGACGGGTACACCGGCAAGGCCCGGTTCGTCGTCGACACCGACCGCGGCGTCCTGGTGGGGGTGACGTTCGTCGGGCCCGATGTCGCCGAGCTGCTGCACTCGGCAACCATCGCGGTGGTCGGCGAAGTGCCGCTCGACCGGTTGTGGCACGCGGTTCCGAGCTTTCCGACCATCAGCGAGGTGTGGCTCCGCTTCCTGGAGCAGTACGGCCTCTAGCGCGGGCAGAACCTAGGCTTGCCGCGTGACGTCGACGTCGCTGCTCACCGATCACTACGAGCTGACCATGCTGCGGGCCGCGCTGCACGGCGGCACTGCCCACCGCCGCGTGGTGTTCGAGCTGTTCGCCCGCTCGCTGCCCGGTGATCGCAGGTACGGGGTCGTGGCCGGCACGGGTCGCTTCCTCGACGCGCTGGTCGGCTTTCGCTTCGGACCCGATGAGGTTGACTGGCTGCGCCGCGCCGCCGTCGTCGACGAGACCACCCTGCAGTGGCTGAGTGCGTACCGGTTCTCCGGGGACGTGTTCGGCTACCCCGAGGGCGAGATCTTCTTTCCTGGTTCACCTGTGCTGACCGTCGAGTCGACGTTCGGCGAGGCGGTGCTCCTCGAGACGCTGGCGCTGAGCATCGTCAACCACGACTCGGCGATCGCGACGGCGGCGTCGCGGATGACGTGGGCCGCCGGCGACCGCCCGTGTGTGGAGATGGGGTCGCGGCGCACCCACGAGGACGCCGCGGTCGCGGCCGCCCGCGCGGCGTACGTCGCGGGATTCGCCAGCACCTCCAACCTGCGCGCAGGCGAGCGGTGGGGGGTGCCGACGACGGGCACGAGCGCGCACGCCTTCGTCCTCGTGCACGACTCCGAGCGCGACGCCTTCACTTCGCAGGTACGCGCCCTCGGTTCCGGCACGACGCTGCTCATCGACACCTACGACGTGCGGGAGGCGGTCCGCACCGCAGTCGAGGTCGCGGGGACCGATCTCGGCGCCGTCCGCATCGACTCCGGTGACCTCGCCGGGCTGGCCCAGCAGGTGCGGATCGAGCTGGACGACCTCGGCGCCAAGCAGACGCGGATCGTGGTCACGGGCGACCTGGACGAGCACGCGATCGCCGCGCTCGCAGCCGCACCCGTCGACGGGTACGGGGTCGGCACGTCCCTGGTCAGCGGGTCAGGGCAGCCGACCAGCGGCTTCGTCTACAAGCTCGTCGCCCGCTCCGGGGCCGACGTGGACAGTGCCCCTGTGCCCGTCGCGAAGTCCAGCCCGCGCAAGGAGACGCTCGGCGGGCGCAAGTGGGCCACCCGGCGCATCGACAGGATCGGCACGGCGCAGGCCGAGCAGGTGACAGTGGGTGGCCCTGCACCCGACGGCCGCCCACTGCAGCTGCCGCTGGTGAAGGCCGGTGAACGGGTCTGGACCGAACCGTTGAGCCGGGCACGCGAACGGCACCAGCGGGCGCGGGCCGAGCTGCCGATGGAGGCGCGGCACCTGTCCCGTGGCGAGCCCGCGGTTCCCACCGAGTTCGGTGATGCCCGAGCGGGATCACAGGAGGCACCGTGAGCAAGGCACTGGTGGTGGTCGACGTGCAGAACGACTTCTGCGAAGGCGGTTCGCTCGCGGTCGACGGCGGGGCGGAGGTCGCGGCCGCTGTCGGCTCGTTGCTGGCCGTCGACCGCGATTCGTACGACGTCGTCGTCGCCACCCGGGACCGCCACATCGACCCCGGAGCGCACTTCTCGCCCGCGCCGGACTTCGTCGACTCGTGGCCGCCGCACTGCGTGGTCGGCACCGTGGGGGCCGAGTTCCATGCGTCGCTGCAGCCACGCCCGTTTGACGCCATCTTCGACAAGGGCGCGTACGAGGCTGCGTACTCCGGCTTCGAGGGCGCCACCGACGAGGGTCGTGCGCTCGCCGACTGGCTGCGCCAGCGCGGGATCGCCGCGGTCGAGCTGTGCGGGATCGCGACCGACGTCTGCGTGCGAGCCACCGCGCTGGACGCTGCGGCGGCGGGGTTCCAGACGACGGTGCTGCTCGATCTCACCGCGGCGGTCGCGCCCGACCGGGTCGCAGAGTCGCTGCGTGCCTTCGAGGCTGCCGGAGTCGGTGTCAGCGGCTCGCTGCCCGGCTGACCGCGGCGAGCTGGGACGCGGCGTGCCTTCGAGGCTGCCAGAGTCGGTGTCAGCGGCTCGCTGCCCGGCTGACCGCGGCGAGCTGGGACGCGGCGTGCTCCCCTGGCAAACCCGCACTCCCACCGCGCCATTGCGCCTGGGCGGTGCTGCTTTCACAGGGGGCCTTGCGAAAGCAGCACCGAGCGGAGCGCGGGCAGCGCGGCGAGCTGGGCGTCGAGGATGGCGCGAGCGCGGGTGACGGAGTCGACCAGGGGGTGGGTGCCGAGCGCGCGCAGCGCGAGTGTCTCCGACCCACGCAGCGCGGCCTCGATCGTGATCGCCTCGACCGCCAGCATGGACTGAACGAGTCCGAGCTGATGACCGTCCAGCGGTGGCGTCGGCACGGGCTTGGGACCGTCGCCGTCAACCAGGCACGGCACCTCGACGACCGCGTCGGGGTCAAGCCCGGGCAGCGCTCCTCGGCCGGGCACGTCGAGGACCAGGGTCGTCGGCTGGTCACGCGCGATGGCCAGCATCAGCGCCAGGGCCATCCGGTCATAGCCGCCGCCGTCGAGGTCGTCGGACGCCCTGTCCCCCGCGCCCGCGACTGCGCGACTGTCGGCCATGTAGGTCGCCTCACGCTCGTGGCGGGCCCGCTCCCAGGCAGCCAGTGCGCCTGCCGGGTCAGCTGTCGCCGCCTCGGCATAGAACTGGGACTGCTGCGCGGCCACGATCTCCCCCCGGGTCGATGCCGCTGCCATGCCCGCCCCGACCGCCTCGGCGGTGAAGTACCAGTACCAGAGGTACTCGTTGGGCACCGATCCCAGCGCCCGCAGCCACTCGGCCCCGAACAACCGGCCCTCCTCGAGCCCCGCCACGGCCCGGTCGGACGCCAGCACCGCAGGCAGCACGTCGCGACCGTCCACGAGCACCCGACGCAACCAGCCCAGGTGGTTCAGGCCGGCGTAGTCGAACGTGGCTGACGTCATGTGGACCCCCGCAGCCTGGGCCACCCGTCGCATCAGTCCCACCGGTGAGTCGCAGATGCCGATCACCCGGTCGCCGAGTCGCCCGCCCTCGGGACTGCCCATCGCCTGCGTGACCATCCCGGCCGGGTTGGTGAAGTTGATGACCCAGGCGTCGGGGGCGTGCGTGCGTACGGCCTCGGCGAGGCGCACCGCCACCGGAACCGTGCGCAGGCCGTACGTCACGCCACCGGCACCGGTGGTCTCCTGGCCGACGACGCCCGCCGCAAGAGCAGCCCGCTCGTCGCAGCCGCGAGCCTCGAGCCCGCCGACCCGCACCGCGGAGAACACGAAGTCGGCGCCGCGGAGCGCCGCCGCCAGATCGGTGACCACCTCAACCCGGGGCGCGGCCGCACCCGCGCGGGCGGCCAGCTCCTCGAGCACCCGACCGATCGCGCGGAGCCGGGCCGGTGCGGTGTCGTACAACGCCACCTCGGTGACCCGCCCACTGCCCGCGTCGGCCCACTCCGCGGCTGCCAGCGCGCGATAGACCAGGGGCACCCGGAAGCCGCCGCCACCGACGATCGCGAGCCGCACCCGGGCGACTTTGCCACGACCGACCCGGGGGCGCAGACTGCCCCAGGTGAACGTTCCGCCGATCGCACGGTCGAGTGGGGGCGACGAGCCGGTCGACATCTTCCTGGCGGGCACCGTCTTCCTCGACATCGTGTTCACCGGCATGGCGGGCCCGCCGACGACCGGACACGAGATCTGGACCGAGGGCATGGGTTCCAGTCCGGGAGGCGTCGCCAACCTCGCTGTCGCGTGCAGCCGGCTCGGCCTGAGCACCTCGCTGGCCGCCGGCTTCGGCAGCGACGTCTACGGCGACTTCTGCTGGACGGTGCTCGCCGACGGCGAGGGCATCGACCTGTCGCCGTCGCGGCGCTACGAGGGTTGGCACTCACCGGTCACCGTGTCGATGTGCTACGACGACGACCGCGCCATGGTCACCCACGGCCACCCTCCCCCGACCCCACCCGATGGCCTGATCGGTGCTCCGCCCGCTGCCCGAGTGTGCTTCACCGAGCTCGGCGGTGACGTCACCGACCGGCACGGGCTGGTCCAGCCGTCCTGGGTCACCGACGCGGCCGCGGCCGGTTCGATGGTGTTCACGGACGTGGGGTGGGACGCGTCCGAGACCTGGGACGCCGCCGCCCTGCGGCGCGGCCTGGAGGGCTGCCACGCGTTCGTGCCCAACGCCGCCGAGGCGATGGCGTTCACGCGCACCGACACCCCCGGCGCGGCTCTCGACGTGCTGCGCGACTGGGTGCCGCTTGCCGTCGTGACGCTGGGCAGCGGCGGGGCGCTCGCCGCCGACGCGATCAGCGGCGAGACCGCCTGGGCGCCTGCGGTGCCCGTCGAGGCGCTCGACCCGACCGGCGCCGGCGACGTGTTCCTGGCGGCACTTGTCGCAGGTACGTTGTGCGACTGGCCGTTGCAGCGCCGCTTGCGGTTCGCCACCTTGTGCGCCGCCCTGTCCGTACGCGACTTCGGCGGCGCCCTGGCCGCTCCCGGTTGGGGCGAGATCCACGCCTGGTGGCGGCAGGTACGGGGCACATCTCGACGTGCCGCCGACTATGCGTTCCTCGACGAGGTGATGCCTGCGGGCGAGGCGCGGCGGGTGTCGCGCGCGTCGGCGACGGTTGGGCTGCGGCTCAAGACGACCTCCGAGCTGAACCCGGACCGATCGTCCCCCTACTCCACCTCCGGGCCTGACCACGAACCTCGCGACCTGAAATCCCCGACAACTCCGGAGGCGACGACACCATGACACCGTCCCTTGCCCGCTGGTTCGCCCGCAGCGCCGCGGCGTCGGTGCTCGTCCTCGCAGCGAGCGCGTGCGCCCCCGGTTCGGAGTCCGAGGAGGTAACCGAGACCTCGGCCAGTGACGTCGAGACCGACGTGTCGGCGATGGGCGACCTCACCCTCACCGTCTGGGACCAGGAGGTGCGCGGCGGTCAGAACGAGCAGATCGAGGCGCTCAACGAGAAGTTCATGCAGACCTATCCCAACGTGACCATCGAGCGGGTGTCACGCTCGTTCGAGGACCTGAACAAGACGCTGCGGCTGGCGATCACCAGCAACGACGCTCCCGACGTCGTGCAGGCCAACAACGGTCGTTCGATCATGGGCGCCTTCGTCGAGGCAGGGCAGCTGCGCTCGCTCGACGGCTACTCCGATGTCTATGGCTGGGAGGAGCGGTTCACCGAGGAGATCCGAGCGCTCGCCAGCTATAGCGACGACGGTGTGACGTTCGGCGACGGCAGCCTCTACGGGGTCCCGCAAACCGGTGAGCTGGTCGGCGTCTGGTACTCCCAGTCCCGGTTGGACGATCTCGGTATCGAGGCGCCGCAGACAACGGCGGAGTTCGAGGACGCCCTGGCCGCCGCGGCAGAAGGTGGGGAGACGCCGATCCAGTTCGGCAACAAGGAGGGCTGGCCGGGCATCCACGACTTCGGCTTCGTGCAGAACCAGTTCGTGCCCGCCGACCAGATTCGCGACCTCGGCTTCGGGGTTGAAGGCGCGTCCTGGACCAGCGCGGAGAACGAGCAGGCAGCGGAGACCATCGCCGGCTGGGCCGAGCAGGGCTACTTCACCGACGGCTTCAACGGCCTCGACTACGACCCGGCCTGGCAGGCCTTCGCCGAGGGCGAGGGTGCGTTCCTCGTGGCAGGCACCTGGCTGCTCGCCGACCTGACCGACGCGATGGGTGACGACTTGAGGTTCATGCTTCCCCCCGTCGGCGCGACGGGGGAGCTGGCGGTGACGGGCGGCACCGGGTTGCCGTTCGCCATCACGGCCTCCAGCGAGCAAGCGGACGCTGCCGCGGCATACCTCGACTTCATCACCTCCCCCGAGGCGATGGTCGGGATCGGCGAGGCAGGCAACCTGCCGGTTTACGGGGCCGGTTCGCTGCCTGCCGACGGGGCAACCGCCGACGTGTTGGATGCCTGGGCGACCGCGGGCGAGCAAGCGGCGATCGTGCCCTACCTCGACTACGCGACCCCCGACTTCTATGACCTGCTGACCGCGCAGGTGCAGGACCTGCTCGCCGGGTCCCAGCCGCCGGACGACTTCCTCGCCACGCTGGAGGAGGAGTACACCGCGTTCACGAGCAGTGGTGGCTGACGGCGACGCGGCCGTCGCCCGCCGGGGCGGCCCACCGGGCGAGCCGCGCACGGTCGCCTACCTCTACATCGCCCCCGCCCTCCTGGTCTTTGGCGCGTTCTTGTTGTGGCCGATCCTGCACGCGGTCTGGCTGTCGTTCTATGACTGGGACGGCCTGACACTCGGCACCTGGGCCGGGCTCGACAACTACCGGCAGGTGTTGACCGACCCTGAGCTGAGGGCACCGTTCGCCCATGCGCTGGTGCTGGTCGTCTTCTTCGCAGCGCTCCCGGTGACGATCGGGTTGGCGCTCGCCGGTCTGATGTCCCGGTCGGCGCTGCCCGGGCTGGCCGTGTTCCGCACGGTCCTGTTCCTTCCCCAGGTGATCGCCATGGTGGTCGTGGGCATCGCCTGGTCGGCGATCTATGCCCCGGACGGCGCGCTCAACGACTCGTTGAGCGCGCTCGGGCTCGACGGGCTCGCGCGCGCCTGGCTCGGTGACGAGGTCTTCGCGCTGCCGGCGGTCGGGATGGTCGGCACCTGGGTGGGCACCGGGCTGTGCGTGGTGCTGTTCCTCGCTGGTCTGTCCAAGGTGCCGCGCGAGCTGTACGAGGCGGCGCGGCTCGACGGCGCCGGACCGGTGCGCGAGTTCCTGGCGGTCGGGCTGCCCGCGTTGCGCGGAGAGATCGCCGTGGCCGCGACACTGACGGTCATCGCGGCGCTACGCACCTTCGACCTCGTCTACGTGATGACCAGCGGTGGACCGGGCGGGCGCACCCGGGTGCCGTCGTACGAGGTCTATGACCGCGCCTTCCAGCAGGGCCAGGTCGGGTCAGCGGCCGCGATCGCGGTGCTCCTCACCATCGTGATCATGGCGTTGACCGTCGCCATCAACCGGTTCGCCGATCGGGGGGCAACGTGATCGGGCGGGCGGAACGACTGCTCACGTACGCGCTGCTGGGTGCGGCCGCAGCCTACGCCGTGTTTCCTCTCGCGGTGGTGCTGTGGCTGGCGGTGCAGCCCGACCGGATCGGTGACACCGGCCTCGCATTCGGCAACTTCGCCCTGGCATGGACCGAGGGCGGCTTCAGCACCTACCTGCGGACCAGCCTTGTCGTGTCGGTGTCAGTGGTAGTGCTGGCGACTGCACTCGCCGCACTGGCCGGCTACGCCTTCGGCACCATGTCGTTCCGCGGCTCGACCGCGCTGTTCTATCTGTTGCTGGTCGGCCTGATGGTGCCCAGCGAGGCGGTCGTGGTGCCGCTGTACTTCGACCTGCGGGCGCTGCAGCTGACCGACACCTACGTCGCGCTGATCGCACCGCAGGTGGCACAGTCGCTGGCGTTCGGGACGTTCTGGATGCGTGCCTACTTCCGCAGCACGTCGCGCGAGCTGGTCGAGGCCGCCCGGCTCGACGGCGCCGGGCACTGGCGGGTGCTGTGGAGCATCCTGCTCCCGCTCGGCCGGCCGGCGGTGCTGACCATGGTGCTGCTGATCTTCATGTGGACCTGGAACGAGTTCCTCATCCCGCTGGTCATGGTGACCGACGAGTCGCTGCGTACCGCCCCACTGGGGCTGTCCAACTTCCAGGGCCAGTACACGTCCGGTGCGGCGCTGCTCGCCGCCGGCGCTGTCCTGGTTGCGCTGCCGGTCGTGCTCGTCTATCTGTTCACCCAGCGCTACTTCATCCGCGGCATGCTCGAGGGCGCCGTCAAGGGTTGAGCGGGCAGGCACCTCGGACCAGCGATCGGGGTCGTCGCCCGCCCGGGGTTGCGGTGCGCGACGCTGAGACAACAGTCTCCGCCATGAGTGGGATGTCTCGTCTCGACCCAGGAGTGAGTGCGAGCCTGCTCGCCAGCCGCTGACTGCAATGGTCGCGAGCGTCGCCACCGGCGCCCTTGTCGTGCCGCTCGGCGCGAGCGCGCCCAGCACTGCGCCGAGCAGGGGCCGGGCGAGCAGACCGCGCCACGCGTCGACATCGCCTCGTCGCTCACCGACGACGGCTACGCGGTCGAAGCGAGCATCCCGGCGCGCGAGCTGCCGGACACCGTCGACGTGAACGGCATGGGGCTCGACATATTCGTCTACGACTCCGACACGCAGGACAAGACCGGTCAGACGCGGATCGGCTGGTCCACCTGGGGCGGCGTCCAGGGCGACCCGTCAGCGCCGACGGCCGGCCCATGTCCACGCGTACGAGCTGTCCTCGCACGCGAGAGCGCCCTCACCGAGCTCCAGCGGGCGGAAGGTGTCGACCATGACCGCCAGCTCGTCGAAGTAGTCGGCGCCGAGCGAGGCCTCGATGGCGCTCGGCTGCGGACCGTGCGCGAACCCGCCGGGGTGCAGCGAGATCGACCCGCGGTCGATACCGGACCCCTTGCGCGCCTCGTAGTCGCCGTCGACATAGAACATGACCTCGTCGGAGTCGACGTTGGAGTGGTAGTAGGGCACCGGGATCGCCAGCGGGTGATAGTCGACCTTGCGCGGGCAGAAGTTGCACACGACGAAGCTCGACCCCTCGAACACCTGGTGCGCCGGCGGCGGCTGGTGTACCCGCCCGGTGATCGGCTCGTAGTCGCTGACGTTGAGGGTGTACGGATAGAGGCAGCCATCCCAGCCGACCACGTCGAACGGGTGGGTGGCATACGTCAGGCGCGAGCCCACCAGCCCGCCTTGGGCGAGCGGCCCGGTGCCCCGGTGCTTGACCAGCACCTCGACGTCGCCGGCCGCACCGTCGCTGGCGTCGACGAGCAACGGCTCGCCCGGGCCCTGCAGGTCGCGCTCGCAGTACGGCGCGTGCTCGAGCAGCTGGCCGTAGCGCGAGAGGAAGCGCTTGGGTGGCGCGATGTGACCGCTGGCCTCGATCGCGTACGCCCGCAGCGGCCCGGCGTCCGGGTCGGGCAGCCACCGATGGGTCGTCGCGCGCGGTACGACCACGTAGTCGCCTGCACGGAACGGCACCACGCCGAAGACTGTCTCGACGCTGCCGCCACCTGCCTGGACGAACACGCACTCATCACCGACCGCGTTGCGGTAGTACGGCGAGCTCTGTCCCGCGACCACGTAGGAGATCCGCACGTCGGCGTTGCCGAGCACCAGGCGGCGCCCGGTGACAGGGTCGAGAGCCTTCCACTCGTTGTCGTCGAACAGACCCGGTAGCCGCAGGTGCCGCGGCAGCAGCGGGTGGTTTGCGGTGGTCGTGAGGTCGGGCAGCTCCCACACCTGGGAGTCGACGATCGCCGACGGGACGCCACGGTGATAGAGCAACGACGAGTCGGAAGAGAACCCCTCCTCCCCCATCAGCTCCTCGCGCCGGAGCGCACCGCCGGGGTCGCGAAACTGCGTGTGCCGCTTGGGCGGCACGTCCCCGACTCGTCGGTAGTAGGTCATGCGAGCACCGTCGCCGGGAGCTCCCACGCTGTCAACATCAGGCAGTCGGCGAACGACGAGGTCGGCGCCGACGCCTAGGGTCGTCAGCACCCGGGACCGGAGGTGGCGTGGACGAGCAGCCTGGATCGGTGGCACCGCCGCCAGCCCTGCCCACCGGCTGGCCCGGCTGGGTGCTCAACGGGCTCGCCGTGGTCTCTGCAGGCGGGGCTTACGTCGTCGCGGCCGCCGCCGCGGACACCACGGGGGCGGCACGGGTGACGTTGCTGGTCGTGGGTGGGGTCCTCGCCGCGGCCGTCGTATCGACCCAGCTGATCAAGCAGCGCCGCGACGCGCAGCAGATCACGAAGGCCCGCGAGGTAGCCCAGGAGGCCAAGGCCGCCTTCGGTGAGGCGTTGTCTGGAGCGCTGGCACCGATCACGAGCTATCTGAGCGAGATGTCGTCTCGATCGGGCAGGGCCGACCGAGCAACGGTGGTCGGCAAGCTGGCGCAAGCCATCGTCGACGCTGCGGTGTCCGTCACCACGCCAGGAGCGAGGTGCGCGTTCTATCGCTACGACGAGGACGGACGTCGGCTGGTGCGCGAGACGTACGTCGGCCGCCCGAGCATCCCGCGCCTGCAGTTCGTCGGCGGGACTCCCGACGGCGACGCCGTGCTCGGCCTTGTCGAGGGGGGCGACCTGGTCCGAATCGACGACGTGGGTCAGGACGCGATGGTCACGCCCACCCATCCCGGCGACTACCAGACGGTGATCGCGGTCGCCGTGGTCACAACGCACCGGCGCTTTGGCATGCTGACGCTGGACGCGCCGTTGCCCGGCGATCTGAACAATGCGGACTCAGCCCTCTTGCAGGTGCTGGCGAACCTGCTCGGGGCCGGCCTCGCAATCGCCGAATGACCTCGTCGATCGCCCTGCGATGTCGGCGCACGGGCTAGACTGGCAACTGCTCGGATCGGAGGATCGACATGATCAAGCGCGAGAAGGCCAACAGCCCGCGCGGTCGCGCGTGGATCAACGGCGAGCTGGACTCCGAGACCTGGTTCCGCGAGGTCCGGGAGAAGGCGCGCGAGGACGCCAGGCGCGAGGTGGCCGAGCAGTTGAAGCGACCGCGTCGAGCCCGTCCCGCCACCCCCTGACCGTCTTGCGCCGGCCCGGCCGACCTCCGACCCGCCACTCACCTACCCTCTAGCGCGTGAGCCGCGCTCCCTGCTGGGTTGTCGGCGCTGCCGGTTCGGGTCACGACGTCGACAACCTGCCCTACGCGGTTGCCCGGCGCGGTGACGACGAGCCGCGCGTGGTGGCGCGCATCGGCGACCTGGCGGTCGACCTCGCGCCACTGGCTGCGACGGACATGCTGGAGCACGGCGAGGTCTTCGCGGCTCCCACGCTCGCCCCACTGATGCAGCTCGGCCGCAATTTTTGGGCGTCGTTGCGGGACAGGCTGCTGGAGCTGCTCACCGACCGCGAGAACCGGTCGGCGGTCGAGCCCCACCTGGTCTCGCTAGCCGAGGTCGACCCGGTGATGCCGTTCGCAGTCGCCGACTACGTCGACTTCTATGCCTCCGAGCACCACGCGACCCGGGTGGGGGAGATCTTCAGACCCGGCGCCGAGCCACTGCCGGCACAGTGGCGAGAGCTCCCGATCGGCTACCACGGCAGGGCGGGCACGCTGGTCCCGTCGGGCACCGCGGTCGTACGCCCCCGCGGGCTCCGCCGCGGCAACGGTCGCCCCCGGTACGGACCGACCGAGCGGCTCGATCTCGAGGCCGAGCTGGCGTACTGCGTCGGTGTGCCGAGCCGGCTCGGTGAACCCGTGCCTACGTCGGCTTTCGCCGAGCACGTCTTTGGGGTGGCGCTGCTCAACGACTGGTCGGCACGCGACCTGCAGGCCTACGAGTCTGCCCCCCTCGGCCCGTTCCTCGGCAAGTCGTTCGCCACCTCGATCTCGCCCTGGGTGACTCCGCTGGACGCGCTGGCGGCGGCCCGCACCGACCTGCCCGGGCAGCATCCCGTCCCGGCTGACCACCTGCGCGTCGACGGACCGGCGGGCTACGCGATCGACCTCGAGGTCACCATCAACGGCCGTGGGGTGGCCCGCTGTCCGTACTCGTCGACCTACTGGTCACCGGCGCAGATGCTCGCCCACCTGACGAGCAACGGAGCCAGCCTGCGCACCGGCGACGTGTTTGCCTCGGGCACCATCTCGGGCCCCGGCGAAGGCGAACGGGGATGCCTGCTCGAGCAGAGCCGCGACGAGCAGACCTGGCTGGAGGACGGCGACGAGGTGGTGCTCACCGCCAGCGCCCCAGGCGCCCTCGGCGGGCGGATCGCCCTCGGCGAGGTACGCGGCACCATCACCCCCGCCCAGTGACTAACCCCCCCTCCCCCCCTCCCCCCCGCGGAACTGGCGGAGACACGCGGACGGCACGCCGACCCGGGGCGCTGTCTTCCGCCAGTTGCCGGGGGAGCTCCAGGTCAGGACCACACCACGGTGTCGTCGTAGTCCCGCAACCGTCGATCGGCCGACACCAGGGGCACACCGTGGGCGAGCGCGGTGGCGTAGATGATCCGATCGGCCGGGTCGCCGGTGGGGAAGTTCTCGCGAAGGTCGCCGGCCGCCGTCGCGACCTCGACCGTGATCGGTAGCACCCGGGTGGAGGACGCGACGTCAGCCAAGTAGTCGAACAGCGGATCGCCCAGCCGCAGGCGGTTCTTGGCGTGCAGCATTGCCAGCTCCCACAGTGTGATCGCGCTGATGGCTAGCTCATCGGCCGACTCGAGGGTCTGTCGAAGGGCCTTGGGGATGAGTCGCGAGCGCGCTCTCGCCCAGACGAGGACGTGGGTGTCGAGCAGGATCACTGCGCCGCTTCCCAGACCTCGCCCGTCTCCAAGAGGTCGTCGTCCTCGTCGAAGAACACCCGTCCCTCGTCCACCCCGAAGATCGCCGCAGGCGGGAGCCGCTCGGGCACGATTCGAGCCACGCGCCGGCCGTGCCGGATGACCGACACCTCCTCGCCGCCCGACTCGACCTGTCGGATCACGTCCAGCAGGCGGTGCCGTAGGTCGGTCACGGTCAACTCGATCATCTGTCCATCGTAGTGGCGAGCCCTCACGATGACTACCAGCCACGAGGCGTTCCGCCATCAAGCATCGCCGGCGGTCGTGACCGCCTCCATCACCGTGCGACCGGACCAGCCGCTCGTCAGCCGAGCACTCCGTTGGCTCGGGTGGCGGCAGGTTTGCGGGCGGTACGTAGCCAGGCCCGGAACAGGCCGTCGAGCTGCTCGCCGCTGACCCGCTCGGCCAGCCGTCTCAGCTCCTCGGAGGTTCCGAGGCCGTCAGGGTTGTCGTGCACCCACCGCCGTGCGGTGGTGAAGAAGTCACGGTCACCGATCCGCGTACGCAGGGCATGTGCGGTCATGGCGCCGCGGACGTAGACCCGGTTGTCGAAGATGCGCCTCGGCCCGGGGTCTCCGATCGTCAGGTTCCAAAACGGGCTAGCAGGCTCCAGGTTGTCGTAGCGGGCATGGAAGATCTGGTCGGCCCTGTCACCACCGGTGTGGCCGGACCACAGCCACTCCGAGTAGGTCGCGAAACCCTCGCTGAGCCAGATGTGCTTCCAGCGCCGCACGGCGACCGCGTCACCGAACCACTGGTGTGCCATCTCGTGCGCGACGACCGAGCGGGCGGGGCCGGATCCGAAGAACCCCGCCGCGTACAGCGGCCTCGTCTGGTTCTCCAGGGCATACCCGAAGTTGCCACTCGTCACGTGGCCGGGCACGACCCCGCCTACGGGGCCGAACGGGTACCGGCCCCATCGCGACGCCAGGAACCGGGTCACCCGCACGGTGCTGCGCAGGCTCTGCCAGGCGTTGGCGCGGGTGCCGGGTGGCAGCCCGTTGGCGACGGCGTAGACGTACGGGAAGCCGCCGGTGCGGCCGGTCTCCACCCGGAAGTCGCCGATCGCGATGAACGCAAGGTAGGTCGCCATCTGCGACCTGGTGCGCCAGTGCCAGGTGGTCCGCCGGCCGCCTGGGTCCTTGCCGACCAGCACACCGTTGCCCAGGACTGCCCGGCTCGACGGGGCCGTGACGAACACGTCGAAGCTCGCTCGGTCGGACGGGTGGTCGTTAGAGGGGAACCACCAGGCGGCGATCTCTGGCTCGCCGACGGCGACCGCGCCGTCTCGGGTGGTGACCCACGGCGTGTAGCCGCCGATCGTGCGCTCGGCCGGCGTGCCCGCGTAGCGGACACGGACGACCATCCGCTCGCCCGCTGGCACCGCCTGCCGCGGCCGTACGACCAGCTCGTGCCTGCCCTGGCTGAAGCGGGCCGGGCGGCCGTCGACCTCGACCGCCCGCGCCCGAAGCACCAGGTCGAGGTAGAACCGCGTCAGCCGTTCGGTGGCCCGGGCGCGGATCACGGTGGTGCCGGTGAGCCGCTCGGTCCTGGGGTCGAAGGCAACCCGGACGTCGTAGTGCCCGACCCGGTACCCCGAGTTGCCGTACGTGGGGAAGTAGGTGTCGCCCAAGCCTGGACCGCCGTCGCGGCCGGTACCCGGCGACGGGGCGGCGGGTGCACTGGACGCAGTCAGCGCCGCGCCGAGAACGGCCGCGGTGCACAAGACGGTGAGCAGACCGCGCACGGGCCGCGTGAGCATCCGGTTGGTACCCCCAGTCTGGACGGGTCGCCGTGCGGCGTCTGCGAGGTGCAGTGACGAAGAGTAGTCCTCAACTGCTCGTGCGTCACAAGTTCCCGCGTCGCTCCTGCTCGCGCTCGATCGCCTCGAACAGCGCCTTGAAGTTGCCCTTGCCGAACCCCAACGAGCCGTGCCGCTCGATCAGCTCGAAGAAGACGGTCGGGCGGTCTCCGATCGGGCGGGTGAAGATCTGCAGCAGGTAGCCGTCCTCGTCGCGGTCGACCAGGATGCCGCGGGCCTGCAGCTCCTGAACCGGTACCCGGACCTCGCCGATCCGCGCCCGCAGCTCGGGGTCGGAGTAGTACGAGTCCGGCGTCTGCAGGAACTCGACGCCCTCGGCCCGCATCGCGTCGACGGTGCGCAGGATGTCGTGCGTGGCGAGCGCGAGGTGCTGCGCGCCGGCGCCACCGTAGAAATCCAGGAACTCGTCGATCTGCGACTTCCGCTTCGCCACTGCCGGCTCGTTCAGCGGGAACTTCACCCGGTGGTTGCCGTTGGCGACCACCTTGCTCATCAGCGCGGAGTAGTCGGTGGCGATGTCGTCGCCAATGAACTCCGCCATGTTTACAAAGCCCATCACCTTGTTGTAGAAGGACACCCACGCGTCCATCCGGCCCAGCTCGACGTTGCCCACGACGTGGTCCAGCGCCTCAAACAGCCGCTTCGGCGCACCGTCACGCTGCTGGTAGCCGGACGTGCGCGACTCGAACCCCGGCAGGTACGGGCCGGAGTAGCCGGACCGGTCGACCAGCGAGTGTCTGGTGTCGCCGTAGGCCGCGATGGCCGCGCGGCGCACGGTGCCGTGCTCGTCGGTCTCGTCGTGCGGCTCCTCGAGGACGGTGGCGCCCTGGGCGCGGGCGTGGGCGACGCACCGGTCGACGTCGGGGACCTCCAACGCGATGTCGCGGACACCGTCGCCGTGGGAGCGGTGGTGGTCCAGCAGCGGGCTGTCGGGCGTGACGCCGCCGGCGATCACGAAGCGACAGGAGCCGCTGGTCAGCACGTACGCCTTGTGGTCTCGGTTGCCGGTCTCGGGTCCCGAGTAGGCGACCAGCCTCATCCCGAACGCCGACTGATAGAAGTGCGCGGCCTGCGTGGCGTTGCCGACGACGAACACGACCGCGTCCCAGCCGGTCACCGGGAACGGGTCGGCGCTCTGGTCGTACTCGACCAGGCCGACCAGCTGGCGCAGCTGGTCGAGGTCGAGATCGGCCTGCCGCTCGTCGGCTGTGAGCGGCGCTGAGGGCATTGTCTCGGTCGTCGGCGGCATGGTGCTCAGCATGGTCAGACCAGTCAGGATGCGCAACGATGGTGCGGCTGACTGGGCAGCTTGCCCAGTTGCGATCCGCCTCGAGCCTGTGATCGCTGAACATTCTGCCTGCTGGAGGAACCGTGCCCGTCCATCCGCGCCGAGACCTCGACGCACTCGACACCGCCATCCTGACCATGTTCGCCGAGCACCCGCGCTTGGGCGTGCTCGAGGCGTCACGGCGGCTCGGAGTCGCCCGTGGGACCGTGCAGTCCCGGCTCGACCGGCTGGTCGCCGACGGCGTGATCCGGGGCTGGGGCCCGCAGCTCGACGAGGACGCGCTCGGCTGGCCGGTGACCGCGTTCCTCACCCTGCAGATCCGGCAGGCCGGCGGGCACGACCCGGTCAGCGCACACCTGACCGGCATCGCGGAGGTGCTGGAGGCGCACACCATCACCGGCAGCGGCGACGTGTGGTGCCGGGTCGTGGCCCGCTCGAACACCGACCTGCAGCGCGTCATCGATGCGGTCGTCGCGTACGGCGGCGTCGAGCGGGTGTCGACCGTGATCGCGCTCGCCACGCAGATCCACCACCGGGTGGTGCCGCTGCTCGGCATCAGCGCACGCTCCGATGCACGTATCACCGCCCCGCCCGACCGCTCCTGACCTGCGTGACCTCTGTGCGCACCGCACTGCCAGGACTGCCCCGGCGGCACTACCGTGTTCCTGCCAGGCCCGCTGTGGCCGGGTGCGCCGCGCCTCGCAAGGGAGGGGTCCCCGTGGAGACACCGACGCAGGCACCCCGCGCGGCGCCCGCTCCAGGCAGCGAACCGCTCTGGCAGCGCGCCGAGGAGCTGTTCATCGCATGGCGTGCGGGTGACCAGCACGCCCTCGAGGGGCTGGTTCGCACGGTGACGCCGGTGCTGTGGCACGTGGTGCGCGCCTACGGGCTCGACCGGGACAGCACCGACGACGTGGTCCAGACGACCTGGCTGACCCTGGTCCGGCGGGGGGAGTCCGTGGCTGGTCGCCGGCCCAGACGTCGACCGGGCCGAGGAGGAGGTCCGCCGTGCAGCAATCGCCTGGGCGTCGCACGACGCGGTGTGCGGCGCCGACGCGACCGCCGACGCGGTCACCACCCTGGCCTGCCGAGTCGACCTGCTGCACATCGCGGCCACGGCACACACAGTGCCGACAATCCGCTGTTCTCGGGGCTGGAGCTGGTCGACGGCCCGTGGTTCGGCCACGACATCGCCGCCGTCGACCCCGTGCCCGCACACGTGGTGCTGTCGTCCTGCGAGCTGGGCCGGGCCACCGTCCGATCCGGTGAGGAGACGCTCGGCATGACCGCGGCGTGGCAGCACGCGGGCGCTCGTACGGTCGTGGCCTCACCAGTGCGGGTCAACGACGACGCCGCGTGCGAGGTGCTGGCCGCCCACCACGCCAGGCTCGCAGCCGGCGACCGGCCGGCCGTCGCCCTGGCCGCGGCGAGCGCTGCCCTGCCCGTGAC
>JACCWP010000194.1 GCA_013697585.1 Nocardioidaceae bacterium | reverse complement strand
CGACTCAGCCGTTCGACGGGTTCGACGAAGGTCGGAGGCGAACAGCCCCGTCTGGCTGGAGGGCACGCGGGCTGCGATCGCGTCCGCGATCCGTTCGGCCTGCTGAACGCCATCCGGGGTGAGGTCGGAGTCGTACCAGCCCCCGACCAACTTTTCGACGGCGTGGGTCGCTTCGGGATGTGTCACCACATAGATGCTGCGCATGGCGACACCGTCACAGCGCGGGCGCGAGGGCGCAACTTCGTCGTGCCACTTGGGCGGATCCGCCTGCGGGACCCGCGCTCTCAGCGGCTACTTAGAGACTTCACGCAGGATCGGTGTCCGGCCAGACTCGGTCCAGGTGCTCGGCGAGACGCTCCCACATTGCGGCTGCCCACCGGTGTCATTGGTGTGGCTCTCTCATGGCCTGCGGTCTCGTCGGGCACCGCGCGAGGAGAGGCTCAAAAGGGGTTTGTTCTGCTCGAAGTAGCGGTGCCCTCCTTGCTGACAACCCATCCGGTTCAGCACTAAAGGAGGCACCGATGGCTGTGATCATCGGGATGGATCCACACAAGCGATCGGCGACGATCGAGGTCATCGACGAACGAGCCCAGGTTCTGGCGATCGGCAGGTTCGGCACCGACAAGGCTGGCTATGCCGATATGCTCGCGGCCGGTCGGGCGCACTCCGAGCGCATCTGGGCGATCGAGGGTTGCAACGGCATCGGCAAACACATCGCCCACCGCCTCGTCCATGACGGCGAGACGGTCGTAGATGTCCCGCCGAAGCTCTCCGCACAGGTGCGGATCTTCGCTACCGGCAACGGTCGTAAGACCGACCCAGTCGATGCCCACTCGGTGGCTCTGGTCGCGCTACGGACGCCGCACCTGGTGCGAGTCGAGGTCGACCCGGAGCTGGTGGTGCTAGGGATGCTGGTCGACCGACGCGACGAGCTCGGTCGCGCCCGGACCCAGACCATCAACCGGCTGCACCGTGTGTTGCTCGAGCTCTTCCCCGGCGGGGCCAAGCAGTTCTTGTCCTCCCACCAGGCCCGCGCACTGCTCGCGACCATCAGGCCTAGAGACATCGTCGGAAAGACCAGACGTCGGCTGGCGGTCGAGCTGACCGGCGAGCTCGAAGTCATCGACAAGAGGATCAAGGCCGCGGAGAAGGACCTCAAGGACCTCGTGACCGCACGCGGGTCCACGTTGATGGACCTGCACGGCATCGGCCCCTCGGGTGCTGCTCGCCTGCTCGTCGACGTCGCGAACGTGCACCGGTTCGCCGACCGGAACCGGTTCGCCTCCTGGAACGGCACCGCACCACTCGATGCCTCCTCGGGTGATCACAAGCGCCATCGGCTCTCACGAGCAGGGAACCGGCGGATCAACAGGACCCTGCACATCATGGCCGTGGTCCAGCTCCGCAACGCCACCGAAGGCCGCCGCTACTACGACGCCAAGAAGTCAGCCGGCAAGACCTCGATGGAGTCGATGCGAGCACTCAAACGACGACTGTCCAACGTCGTCTTCGCTCGCATGGTCGAGGATCAGAAGCGATGCGAGGCGGCGGGTCCGGGAGGGCACTCGGGGACGACTCTGCAATCCAGCGTGACCGACCTGACCCCGGACATCGGCTCTTCGAACAAGCCACTTCCCGAACCCGCCAGAACCCACCCTAGAACGACTCTGCCGGCCGTGTCTTGACACAAAGGGGTGCCATGAGCGGACGCTGTGTAGTCGAGGTTGATCGCATCTCGCACCTATGGCTGCGCATAGTTCTGGATCGATGTTTGCCCCGCACACTGTCGCCACCTGTCGGTAGCGCCGACTCACCGCGGTCGCCAGCCGGGTGTCGGCGTCGATGCCCCACGAGTTGAACCCCTCCCACCGCACCAGCCAGGTCGGCGCAGTCGGGCTCGACACCGTACGCGTCAACAGGTCCAGCTGTGGGTCCAAGACGCGCATCGGCAGGCTCCACAGGTAGGGATACCCGGGGCTCAGTCCCGATTGCTCGATCACGTTGGGATGACCGTAGGTGATGACCACACTGTCGGTGCTGTGACCCGCGCTACTTAACAGCTGCGCCAACGCCGTCTCGGTCGTCCGGGACGGCACGGTCAGACCCGCGGCGATGATCGCGGCCACGACACCCGATGCGGCGGCAAGGGTCACGGTCCCCAGAGCCAGCCGGCGGCGCCCAGACGGCTGACCCGCGAGACTGGCAACAGCCAGGCAGAGCACCGGGACCAGCCCGATCAGATAGTGCGCCCAATAGCTGGTGCCGAGCGCGACCCCGACTCCCCCCACCACGAGCATCGCGGTCACCGCCACCGTGACCGGGTCACCGCGTCGCAGCTGCACCCAGGAGCACACCACGTACAACGCCGCCATGACCGCCAGGCCACTCACCACAGTCGCACCCAGCAGGATGACGAGACGTGAGAGTGGGGCGTTGAAGCTCTGGCTGAAGACCACCTGGGCGGCATCGGCCCTGAAGCCGTACATCGCGTACCACAGGCCGCTCACTCCCGGCGCTGTGCCGGCCGCCCACACGGCTGTGACAAGGATTGGTACGGACGCTCCCGCCGCCCCCCACCCGAGGATGCGGACGGCTTTGCGCCGCGGCAGGGACCCTGCCAGAACGGATGCCACGACGAGGACCACGGCAAAGACAAGTGCGTCGACCAGGTTTTGCTTCACCAGCACCGCAGCCGCTCCGATGAACCCCGCGAGAGCGGCCCAACGCGCCTGCAAGGCGGAGCGGATGTGCCGCAGCGCCATCAGCGTAAACGTGCAGCTGGCCATGAGCAGCGGGGCGGCGAGCAGCTCTCCGTCGGCCTCACGCGCCCCGAGCGCCGGAGTCGAGGCCAGGGCGGCCGCGACGAAGGCCGACCACACGGCGCCACGATCCCCACCCACCAGCCGCCCGGCCCATGCCGCCATGACGACCAGCACCACAACCCACAGACAGACCAGCCAGCGGGCGGCTTCGACGCCTCCCAGCGCATCCATCACCTGCCAGAAGAGGATCAGCAGCGGCGGACGATCGACGAAGAGGTCGCCGTAGAGCGAGGAACCACCGGCCCGCCACTGCCGCGCCACCAGCAGGTAGCCGCCCTCGTCGGGGTAGACCGGTTCACCGACGAAGGGGATCCGCAGCGCTAGGGCCAACCCAGCAGCGGCCAGCACACCCAGCCAGGCTCGACGACCCACGCGACGACCTTAGAAGTCAGACCTGAATGGCCGGTGAAGCAACCGCCTCAGAGC
>JACCWP010000176.1 GCA_013697585.1 Nocardioidaceae bacterium | reverse complement strand
GGCCGGGCGGCTCGGCCGGCTGCTGGCCCGCCGACGCGGCCAGATTGGCACGCTGCCGCCCCCGCTGTCCGGCTGGACGACGAGCCGTGACCTGCCCGCGCCGCCGGAGGAGACGTTCCGCGACTGGTGGGCACGCACCAGGGCCCCCGGCCGATGAACGCCCGCGAGGAGGTGCTCGCCCGGATCCGGTCCGCCAACGCAAGCGCCGCCCGGCCGATCGCCGAGGTTCCACGCGACTATGCCGCCACGGGTACGCGCACACCCGGCACGAGCGAGGCGGTGGACCTGCTCGAGGACCGGCTCGTCGACTACAAGGCGACCGTCACGCACGCCGCGGCGGGCGCCGCGACCGCTGCGATCTCCAGCGCCCTCGGCACGGCGCAGCGTGTCGTCGTACCCCCCGGTCTGCCCGTCGCCTGGCGACCGGACCTGGTCGAGTGCGTGGTCGACGACGGCTTGTCCGCAGCTGAGCTCGACCGCGTCGACGCAGCAGTCACGGCAGCGACCGTCGCATGCGCGGTGACCGGAACGATCGTGCTCGACGGCTCACCCGATCAGGGCCGTCGCGCGATCAGCCTCGTTCCCGACAGGCTCGTGTGCGTGGTTCGGACAGACCAGATCGTCGAGACGGTGCCCGAGATGCTGGCTCGGCTGGAACCGACTCGTCCGCTCACGTTCATCAGCGGCCCGTCGGCGACCAGCGACATCGAGCTCGACCGGGTCGAGGGCGTACACGGCCCCCGCACCTTGCACGTCGTGCTCGTCGCCGCCGAGACCTGACCCGACACCGGCACCTGCGCAGGCACCCACGAGTACAAGGTCAGCAACACGGTCGACGGTGTCGGCGAACCCGTCGGCCGCTGCTGCGGTCTGGTGCTCGGCGCCGAACATGACCCCGTGGGCGGCTGCCGTCAGCAGCGCCAGGGAGCCGAGCAACACCAGCCGGTCAGCGCTGGGGGGTGCGGCTTGACAACCGACGAGCTCAAGTCAGCTGCTGTTGACGTACTGCGCGAGCTGATCGCCGGGCAGCGGATAGCTGAGGTGAAAGCCTTGCGCGTGGTCAGCCCCGAGATCGGTGATCTCCGTCAGCTCACGAATGTTCTCGACCCCTTCGGCAGTCACGGTGAGGTCCATGCCGTGACTCAGGTCGATCATGGCCGCAACGATGGACCGGGTGACCTTGTCGGTCGGTACGCCGGCGGTAAAGCTCCGGTCGATCTTCACGCTGTCGAAAGGAAAGTGGCGCAGATAGTTGGGCGAGGAGTAGCCGGTTCCGAAGTCGTCCAGCGACAGCCGCACCCCGAGACCCTTGAGCTCACGCATCACGGCGACGGCGCGTGGCACGTCGGCAAGGAACACGGTCTCGGTGACTTCGAGGCAGACCGCGCCGGGGTTGACACCCGTCGCGTCGAGGACGCCCCGGACCGTCTCGGCGAAGGCAGGTCCCATGACCTGGTGCGCAGACACGTTGACCGCGATGCTCGGGATCTTTGGGCCGTGGGTCTGCCACAGCTGCAGGTCGCGGCAGGCCTGACGAAGGACCCACTCGCCAAGAGGGACGATCAGTCCGGTCCGCTCGGCGCTGGGGACAACGATGGCGGGCTCGACAACACCTCGTTCGGGGTGAATCCAGCGAAGCAGCGCCTCCACGGCCACCATGTCGCCGCTGCGGATGTCGACGATGGGCTGGTACGCCAACGAGAGCTGCTCGCGACTCATCGCTTGCTGCAGGTCGAGCTCCAGCTGGTCCCGGCGATCTGCGGCAAGCCGAGCCTCGGTGTCGAGGACCTGCAGGCGGCCTCCACCGTTGTTCTTGGCCTGGTACATCGCGAAGTCCGCATCGCGCAGGAGAGTCTCGGGGAGATCCTGCCCCAAGCCGGAGAAGGCGATACCGACGCTGGCGGTCACGGTGACGCGGTGGCCGGTCAGGTCGAACGGCTCGGACACTGCCGCCGCGATTCGCCGAGCGACGGACTCGGCGTCCGAGCTGTCGTGCAGGTCCTCGCACAGCACCACGAACTCGTCGCCGCTCAGCCGGGCCGCGGTGTCTCCCGGGCGCAGAGCCCGGGTCAGCCGCCCGGCGACCGCACTGAGCAGCTGGTCACCCACGTGGTGGCCGTAACGGTCGTTGACAGCCTTGAAACCGTCGAGGTCCGCGTAGAGGACGGCGGCAACGTGCTGCGAGCGGCGGGCCCGCGCGATGGCCTGCTCGAGCAGCTCCTCGAACAGGGTGCGGTTGGGAAGCCCGGTGAGCTGGTCGTGCAGGCTGCGATGGTTCAGCCGGGCGACGGTCGCTGAGGCGTCGATACGGGCCTGCGCGTTGAACAGGTACGCGGCGGCAACGTCGGCGAGCACCTGAGCCGCCTTGAGGTCGGGCTCGGTCAGTTCGCCTGGCGTGTCGCGGTACAAGTCGAGGGCCCCGAGCTGGTTGTCATCCAAGGTCAGGGGGAAGGTGAACACCGCCGCCATCCCCTGGTTCCACGCCCGCGGCGAGAAGCGCGCAAAGCGGGTGTCGCGTCGCAGGTCAGTGATCGCGACCGGCAGCCCGTAGCGATACGCCTCGAGGCATGGACCCTCACCCAGCTCGTTCTGCAGGTGCTCGAAGGTCATCACCTTGTCATTGCTGGCGGCGATGAAGTGGAGCTCTTGCCGCTGGCCCATCAGCATCACCCCGGCGCCGGTGACCGGCAAGATCTCGACGATCGACAAGACGAGGTGGTCGAGGATCTTCTGGATCGAGAAGTCAGTACCCAGGGTGTGCGCAAACTGCACCAGGACCTGTGCCAGCCGATGGTCCCTGTCGGTGTCACTGCTCAAGGGCCACTCCTTAGATCCGCGCGTGCGGCCTCGAGGGGCCGACCGCATGAGGGGCGCTTGCGGGAACGATGCAAAAGCGGCGGCACGGCAGGCGCTGGATTGTCGCGCCAGTCGAGACCGAAACAAGCGTCACCGGTCACTACACTGCGTACCTTATCAAACACATAAGGTGAGGCACAAGGAACGGTGACCCGGCCAGTCGGAGAGCAGGCGCCGGGGCCAAGTCGTGATCGCGTCAGCGCCAACGCGCGCGCCGTGGCGGCGGGCCGGCTAGCCGCCGGCCATTGCGCCGACCACGAGGAACGGCTCGCTTCCCTGCGCTACGGCATCGGGCAGTACGGCGTCGGGCTCGTCGTGGGACAGGTCTCGCGCGCAGGCAAAGAACCGCACGAACGCTCGCCGCCGCTGTGTGTGCCGGTCCCGGATCATGCCGGCCAGCCGGGGGTGATCGGCTTCGAGGACGTCGAGCACCGACCTCGTGGTGACCGCGCCCTCGACCGTGACGGGGACCTCGCCCGCGATCCCAGCGATGGTGCGCAGGTGCGCGGGCAAGACGATCCGGACCGTATGCACGTGCACGTCCGTCTGCTTGGCCTCGGTGGTGCTCATCGCAGGGACTGGACCTCGACGGACAGCACCGCCGGAAGGTCGCGAACGATCGGCGCCCAGCTGTCACCCGAGTCCGCCGAGGCGTAGACCTGGCCGCCGGTCGTTCCGACGTAGACCCCGCAGGAATCCAGCGAGTCAACTGCCATCGCGTCGCGCAGCACGTTGACGTAGCAGTCGCGCTGCGGCAAGCCCTCGGTCAACGCCTCCCACTCGTCTCCGCCCGTGCGGCTGCGGTAGACACGCAGACTCCCGTCGGGTGGGAAATGCTCCGAGTCGCTCTTGATCGGCACCACGTAGACCGTCTCGGGCTCGTGGGCGTGGACGTCGATCGGGAAGCCGAAGTCGCTGGGCAGGTTGCCACTCACCTCGTGCCAGGAGTCCCCCGCGTCGTCACTGCGCATCACGTCCCAGTGCTTCTGCATGAACAATGTGTCCGGGCGCGACGGGTGCATCGCGATGCGGTGCACACAATGGCCCACCTCGGCGTCGGTGTCCGGGATCTCGCCCGACCGCAGTCCCTTGTTGATCGGCAGCCAGGTCTTGCCGCCGTCGTCCGTGCGGAAGGCGCCGGCCGCCGAGATGGCGACATAGAGCCGCTGGTCGTCGGTCGGGTGCGCGACGATCGTGTGCAGGCACATGCCGCCCGCGCCCGGCTGCCACGACGGCCCAGTCGGGTGCTCGCGCAAGCCGGACAGCTCGTGCCACGACTCGCCCCCGTCGGTGGACTTGAACAACGCGGCATCCTCGACACCGGCATAAACCGTGTCCGGCTCGGTCAGCGACGGCTCGAGGTGCCAGACCCTGGTGAACTCCCATGGCCGCAGCGACCCGTCGTACCACTGGTGCTGACCGGGCACCCCGTCGTAGGTGAAGTCGCCGCCCACCTGTCCCCACGTCGAACCGCCGTCGTCCGAACGCTGGACTACCTGACCGAACCACCCGCTGGTCTGCGACGCGAAGATGCGGTCGGGGTCGGCCGGCGACCCCTTGAGGTGGTAGATCTCCCAACCGGAAAAGTGTGGGCCGTCGACCTCCCACTGCCTGCGCCGCTCGTCTGCGGTCAGGACAAAAGCGCCCTTGCGGGTGCCGACCAGCACGCGTACCCCACTCATTCCAGGCTCCTCTCGGTCGGGCCAGACGCTACTCGCGCCAGCCTCTCCCGGGTAGGACTGCTGCCAACCGCAGAACTCATCGCCGGCAGGCCGCGATCTCTAGAAAGCCCCAGTGGTACGAGCTCCAATGCGCAATCACCTGGGGGCTTGACCTGCGAACGCTGAGCTTCGTCGGGTCAACCTTCCTGGGTGCCGAACTAGTTGGGTGCCGATCTGCGGGCAGCTGATGTGCGAGCCGCGGATCTGAGCACCAGCATCTTCGTCACCCAACCTCAGCTGGCAGCCGCCCGAGGGGGCGCCGCGACGGACGATCCCCACGATCCTGCACCGACCGTCGCACCGGTCGATGGCGGAGGTGACCTCGCCGCCCGGTGCAGCCACCGTCGGGCCTTGCATAGGCTGAGAACGGGGTTCGGTGCGCGACGACGCTATGGAGGGTCCGCGATGAGCAGCTTCTACGGCTTCACGTCCTACGGCGGTCGGGAGACCGAGGGCTGGTTCGAGCGTACGGTGCCGACGCCGGGTCCCAGTGAGCTGGTGATCGCGGTCAGGGCGGTGGGGGTCAACCCGGTCGACCACAAGATCCGCAACGGCGCGACGGCCAACCCGGAGGCCACGCCGGACTTCCCGCTGGTGCTAGGCGTCGAGGCGTCCGGGGTCGTGGTGGGGATCGGCTCGGACGTCGATGGCTTCGCTGAGGGCGACCCCGTGCTGGGCAAGACCGCGCCCGAGCACGGCAGCTATGCCGAGCACGCGGTGCTGCTCGCGGAGGACACCACCCAGAAGCCACCGCAGCTGAGCTTTGTTGACGCGGCGGCGCTGCCCGTCGCGGGCGGGACGGCCTGGGACGTGCTGGACAAGCTCGGTGTCTGCGATGGTGAGACTCTGCTGATCAACGGGGTCGGCGGAGGTGTCGGGGTCGTGGCCGCCCAGCTGGCCCGGAACCACGGCGTGGCCGTCTTCGGGATCGGGAGCGAAAGCAAGCGGTCGCTGACCGAGAGCCTCGACGCCACCTTGGTGCCCTATGACGGTGGCAACGTCGTCGAGCAGGTGCGAGCGTTGCTGCCGGATGGCGTCGACGCAGTCTTCGACGCCGTGGGCGGTGCGCCGATGCGCGAGGTGGCCGTACTGGTCGCCGACCCGTCCCGGATCGTGTCGATCGTCGACCCAGGCGTCGCTGAGCTGGGCGGCAGCTTCCTGGTGGCCAGCTCGATGGGAGTGCCGGCCGTCGCCGGAATGGTCGCCGAGGGCAAGGTGGATCCCAAGGTGCTGCAGACCTACCCGTTCGGCGAGGCCGCACAGGCGTTGCGGGCGGTGGAGTCGGGGCACGTGCTCGGCAAGATCGTCATCGACTTGGAGCAGACCACCCAGGGGTGAGGCGCAGCTCCCGAGCCGTCAGTCGCGCGAGCGCCGCTGGAACGCCGCCATGGCCAGCGGGGCGAAGACCAGGGTGAAGATGATCGACCACAAGACGGACGCGATCTCCGGGTGCTGCAGCGGGAAGGCGGCGTCGGCCAGCGCCGGTGTGCCGTTGCCCCACAGGTCTCGGCACGCCTGAGTCAGCGCGGAGACCGGGTTCCACTCGGCGATGACGCGCAGCCACGAGGGCATGTCCTGCGTTGGTGCGAACGTGTTCGCCACGAAGGTCAACGGGAACATGACGGTGAACATGAAGCCCTGGACCGCCTCGACGGACCGCATCAGGGAACCGACCCAGATCCCGAACCAGATCATCGAGAACCCGAACAGCAGCTGCGGGCCGAGGGCGAGGAGTGCGTTGCCGAACCCCTCGCGCATGCGCCAGCCGATCAGGAGTCCGGTGACTGCCATCACGACGATGCCGATGCTGGAGTGGATCAGGCTGGACACGTCCACCAAGCAACCTGCTGCATGATGTTGTCTTCTCCTCCTAGCGGCAGGTCCTAGACCCACTATCGCGGGACGTATTGGTGATGGTGCGGAAGTCCCATTTGTAGCCGATTGGGCTCAACGTCAGGAACAGCACGCCGAAGCGGCTGTACCGGGCACGGGAACCGGTGGTTGTCGGCCCGAACACGTCCAGGTCTTTCCCTCCGGTACCAACCACAAATGACTGCATACCAGCGCCAGTCACGTCGCCGCTTGCGTTCATCCGGGCGAACCGCTCGTAGTAGTGGTCGTGCCCACCTAGGGCAAGTTCGAATCCGTTGTTCACTCCGACTGTCCAGAACCGCTTAGGGATGATGGAACCACTACGGGTATCGGAACTGTAGCGAGAATAATGCATGTACATCGCCTGGCACAGCGCTGGGTTCGCGGCCACGTTCTTGACCATCCAGGTCCGCTGGGCGGCGCAGTTGATCTTGTCACAGTTGGTGTTGAGGCTGTAGACCCGCCAGCCATTGAGCGTGAAGGCGTAGTAGCCGGGTGGCCCTCGTCGGGCACGGGAACCGAAGTAGTCGAAGTAACCAGATGCACCAGGAGTGTGGTACTCATGGTTCCCCGGTGATGGGTAGGTAAACGGCTTGAATGGTCCGTAGGTCGAGTCGTAGCCATTCTGGAACTGAGACAGAGTGCCGTCCTCGTACTGGTTGTCACCAAGGGTGAATAGCCCGCCTACGCCGCGATGTCTGATGAGATTGGCGGTGGCTGCGTCCTTGCACGCATTGGTACGGTCACCGGGCCTGCAGACGATGTCACCGACAGCGGCAACAGTGACGACCACCCGGTCTGTTGTCTCTGCTGCTGGACTTGGACCACCTACCAGCACGAGCATAAACACAGCAACCCAAACGATGCTGAGTACCTTTGCTTTCATATCGTCACTTCCTTACCGGATGAGTCGGGTGACGACAGATCGAACAGAACGCAACGGTGTTAACTGCCGTCGGCTCATGGTACTCGCACTTTGGTGTCTCCCTTCTGGTGAAAGATCAGTCGCTTATCCGGTCCCTGAATCCGCGCCGCGGCTCGGACCAGGGTGTGACCCTTGCCGGGAACACGCCCCCGACCACGACGCCGATGCGGCCCGGCCGCTGGTGATCGACGTGGACGCCACCTTGGTCGGCTCGCACTCCGACAAGGAGCTGGCGGCGCCGTCGTTCACGCGGGGCTTCGGGTTCCATCCACTGTCGCGTTCGTCGACCACGGCACCGACGGCACCGGTGAACCGCTTGCGGTGCTGCTGCGGGCGGGCAACGCCGGGTCCAACACCGCCGCCGACCACATCGCGGTGATCCGTGACGCGTTGGCCCGGCTGCCCGGCCACCGCACCGGCACCCCGCCCGGACGCCGCATCCTGGCCCGCACCCACGGCGCCGGCTGCACCCACCAGGTGCTCGACTGGCTCTCCGGGCTAGAGGCAGCCCGACAGGATCGACGTGACTGTTTGCATCAGCGTTGTGCCCTCCTCGCGATTTGTGGCGTCCGCTCGCCCCGCACCGACGCTAGGACTTCCAGCGTGGTCGAGGTCAAAGTGTGCCCGGTTCTGAGGGTCAGACCCGGGCAGCGGCCACAACTCACCGGTGCGCGATGGCCGAGGCACACGGGCTGGTGGCGGGCCTGCGGCCGTCGGACCCCGCTGCCCCTGTCGCGGACCGTGGGAGGGTGCGCCCGTGGTGCTGCGAACGAAGACCCAGTGGTGGGGCGTCGTCCTGGACGCACCGGACGGCCGCGAGCTGGCGCGCTTCTACGCACGGCTCCTTGGCTGGCAGATCTTCAACGAGGCCGAGGACGGGGCCGCTCTGGCTCCGTCGGAGGATGCCGGCTACAACCTTGCGTTCGAGACGGCGGAGCACTATGTCCGACCCGTCTGGCCGGCGCAGGAGGGCCAGCAGCAGATGTCGATGCACCTCGACATCGAGGTGGATGATCTGGAGGAGGCGGTGGCGTACGCCGTCGGCGTCGGCGCCCAAGTGGCGTCGTACCAGCCGCAGGACACGGTGCGTGTGCTGCTCGATCCCGCCGGGCACCCCTTCTGTCTTTACCTCGACCCTGATGGCCCCGCGTGAGCACGCAGCGCTGATCGACGACCGCGGACGCGAGCCGATCGACGGGCAGGCGAGGACGGCCCAATGTGGTCGAGGACGAGGGAGCCGGGAGCCGGCTCGTTGGAGCGGTCCACCAGCCGGCCAGGGCAGGCGTCCGATGAGCGACTACGGCCACAACTTGGCCTTTGGCTCGTTCCTCACGCCTGCACCGACTCACCCAGCACAGGTCGTGGAGCTGGCGACGCTGTCCGAGCAGGTCGGCCTGGAGCTGGCGACCTTCCAGGACCACCCCCTTTCACTCGCCAGGTCGTGGACCCCCTGCAAGGCCCGGCCGAGCAGTGGGCCGAGGAGCTCGCCGATCTCGCGCTCAGTGACGGCGTCAGCGCGTTCAACTCGCCACCACGACCCCGACGACGTGCGCCGCTTCGCTGCCGAGGTCGCCCCGCCGTTCGCGAGCTCGTGGCCGCCGAACGGTCCGCCGATCCTGTCGCCACAGCCGAACCCGAATTGACGACGACAGGGTCCAGCGGGGACGGCCCAGCCAGCCACCGACACGGCTGTCGCCCGCAGCCCTACGCCAGCATCACGACGCCGTACGACAGCAGTCGGCGCAGCGACGTGCACCTGTGGGACGAGTCCACTCGCCCGGCTGGTCCCGCGCCGGACCCGGACCGCACGTACACCGCACACGAGCAGGCCAGTGGCAAACACCTGATCGACGTCCACGACGCCCTGCGCCCGATTCGGACTGTCGTGACGTCGCGCGACCGTCGTCGCTCCGGGGCGGTGGACGTCTCGGAACACACCGCGCCGTCGTTCCTGGACTTGGGCCCAGCCGGGTGGGAGGCAGGTGGCTGACGCCGAGACAGCACCTGACTGCGCACCACTACCCGGCGTGCCCGACCTCGAGGGCTGCCCGCAGCCACAGGTGCGCCCTCGCGGCGCCACCGAAGCCGGCCACGTTCTGCTTACCCGCGCGCCGGCCTGAAACATCGTTCGTGCGGGCCGCCCCGGCGGGCACACCTTCAGGGACGACCGTGTCTGATGAGCGCAGCGAACCCGAGTCAGCCGGTCGGGTAGAGGCCGGCCGCATAGCTGGAGCCGTAGTAGCGCTGCAGGTCATCCAGCGTCTCGTCGGGTCGCTCCAGCGCCCCAGCGATCCGGGCTCGCGAAGGTACGGCTTCTGGGCCCCAGGTCTCCGGCTGCCACAGCTGAGCACGCAGGAAGGCTTTGGAGCAGTGGTGGAAGACCTGTTGGATCTCGACGACGACGGCCAACACCGGCCTGTGGCCCTTGACCGTCATGCGGTCGAAGAACGGGGCGTCACGAACCACCCGGGCGCGGCCGTTGATGCGCAGCGTGTCTCCCCGCCCTGGCAGGAGATAGATCAGACCGATGCGGTGGTTGGTCAAGATGTTGCGGAATCCGTCGGCGCGACGGTTCCCGGCCCGTTCGGGGATGGCGATGGTCGCATCGTCCAGGACGACCGTGAACCCGGGCGGGTCACCCTTCGGTGAGACATCACAACTACCGTCCGCGGCGGAGGTGGCCACGAGACAGAACGGCGATCGGGCGAGCCACTCCCGGTCCAGCTCGTGCAGGCGGCACCGCTCCTTCGCGGTTGCCCGCGGATGCGGTTCGCCGAGCACGTCTCGCAACTCAGCCTCCGTGGTTACCTCTCGCATGCCGACAGTGTTCACCACAGCCGTCCCCCAAGTTCGGTGCGTGTCGTTGCGTTGGCATCTGGACAGGACATCGCTTGTCACCGGATCGGGATCGTCAATCGCCGCCCTCCAACGGTTGTCGCGCTGACCTACTCTGTGACTGTCCTGGCGTAGTTGCGCACCGGCTGCACCTGGATCTGCGTGCTGACGGCGTGACCACGGCCGGCGAACTTGAGCGGCTTCTGGCTCTTGGTGCGCGACGGGTCGACGTGGGCCAGAACCCCGACGTCAGCTGGGTAATGTTGAGCGACCCAGAAGGAACGAGTTCTGTCTGCTCTCCCGCTCCGTGCAGGAAGCCCAACGGGCTCCGGGGGAACCGTGTCGTAGCGGATCCTGACTGGAACAGCCAGGCTGTGCAGGGGCCTGCGTGCTCGCTGTCGGGCGGACTTGGCGTGTTGTCCGCTGTACCGCTTTCGGGCGGCTTCGCCGGAGGTTCCCGAGCATGCTACCGATCGCGGACCACGAGACACCGGCTTCGCGAGCTGTAGCGACCGTCTCGGCAACGCGTCGCTCGGTGGCGGCGCGCTCGGTCACTGCTGTGC
>JACCWP010000151.1 GCA_013697585.1 Nocardioidaceae bacterium | reverse complement strand
CCCCCGCAGTCTCTCCACGGTGCCCTCGAAGCACACAGTGCCGCCTTCCGTACCGGCGCCGGGGCCGAGGTCGACGATGTGGTCGGCGATCGCGATCGTCTCGGGCTTGTGCTCCACGACGAGAACGGTGTTGCCCTTGTCCCGCAGCTGCACCAGCAGGTCGTTCATCCGCTCGACGTCATGGGGGTGCAGGCCGATCGTGGGCTCGTCGAAGATGTAGGTGACGTCAGTGAGCGACGAGCCGAGGTGGCGGATCATCTTGGTGCGCTGTGCCTCTCCTCCGGACAGGGTGCCTGACGGCCGGTCGAGCGAGAGGTATCCCAACCCGATCTCCGCGAACGAATCGAGGAGGTGCTGAAGCCCGTTGAGCAGCGGGGCCACCGACGGCTCGTCGAGGCCACGGACCCAGTCGGCCAGGTCGCTGATCTGCATCGAGCAGACGTCGGCGATGGTGTTTCCCCTGATCTTTGACGACCGGGCCTCCTTGCTGAGCCGGGTGCCGTCGCACTCGGGACAGGTCGTGAACGTCACCGCCCGCTCCACGAAGACGCGGATGTGCGGCTGCAGCGCGTCGACGTCCTTGGACAGGAACGACTTCTGGATCTGCGGGATCAGGCCCAGGTACGTCAGGTTGATCCCTTCGACCTTGATCTTGGTCGCCTCCTTGTGGAGCAGGTCGTGCAGTTCCTTCTTGGTGTACGTGCGGATCGGCTTGTCCGGGTCGAAGTAGCCGCAGCCGCGGTAGATGCGGCCGTACCAGCCGTCCATGCTGTAGCCGGGGATCGTAAGCGCGCCCTCGTTGAGCGACAAGCTGTCGTCGTACAGCGCGGACAGGTCGAAGTCGGTGACCGAGCCCTTGCCCTCGCAGCACGGACACATGCCGCCGAGACGGTTGAATGTCGCCTTCTCGGTCTTCGTCTTGCCGGCGCCGCGCTCGATGGTGATCGCACCGCTGGCCTTCACCGACGGGACGTTGAACGAGTACGCGTTGGGTGAGCCGATGTGCGGCTTCCCGAGCCTGCTGAAGAGGATGCGCAGCATCGCGTTTGCATCGGTGGCGGTGCCGACGGTGGAGCGGGGGCTGGCGCCCATCCGCTCCTGGTCCACGATGATCGCCGTCGTGAGGCCGTCCAGGACGTCGACCTCCGGCCGCGACAGCGTCGGCATGAAGCCCTGCACGAAGGCGCCGTAGGTCTCGTTGATCATCCGTTGCGACTCGGCGGCGATCGTGCTGAACACCAGCGAGCTCTTGCCTGAGCCGGAGACGCCGGTGAACACCGTCAGCCGGCGCTTCGGGAGCTCGACGCTGACGTCCTTGAGGTTGTTCGCGCGTGCGCCCTGCACACGGATCAGGTCGTGCCTGTCGGCAACGTGAAGCGCAGCCGACTGCGTGTCCGTCTTCGTGGCCTTGCTCACCGTGCCTCCTTCTTCTGCGCGGTCACGACAGCGATGCTGTCTACCTGATCCGGGATGTCGGTCGGGCCGTCTGGCCAGCTTGCGGCTCGGCCGAGTACGGATCAGTCCTCGGGAAGAGCAGCGAAATCACGCTTGACACTCCTGTACCACGACATCCCGGAGATGGGCCTCTTCCATCCACCCTTCATCGCCTTCAGGGCGTCTTCGTGGGTTTCATCACCCGCTGCGACCGTCTCCTTCAAGTGCTGGTCCTGCAGCTTGATCATGTCGTCTGCGGTGTCTCCACGCAGCCGAGAATCGCATGGTCCACCCAACTGCTGACACGTCATGGTCTTCATGGACAACCCTTTTTGTCGTGCGCTGGCGATGTCCGCCGGGCGGCTCAGCGGACCTCGTTGATGCGGATCAGGTTGCCCGCGGGATCGCGGAAGGCGCAGTCGCGAACGCCGTACGGCTGGTCGGTCGGCTCCTGGACGACCTCGGCGCCGCTGGCCTGCAGCGGCTCGAAGACGCCGTCGAGGTCGTCGGTGGCCAGGGTGATGGCGGTGTAGCTGCCCTTGGCGATCAGCTCGAGGATGGTGCGGCGCTCGTCGTCGGTGATGCCGGGGTCGGCGGCCGGCGGGTGCAAGACGATTGACGTGCCCGGCTGATTGGCGGGACCGACCGTGATCCAGCGCATCCCCTCGTATCCGACGTCGTTGCGGACCTCAAAGCCGAGGCTGTCGCGATAGAAGGCCAGAGCGGCGTCCGCGTCGGTGTGCGGCAGGAAGGCGTAGTGGATGGTGATGTCCATGGCGGTCAGGCTAGGTGCGGCTCCGTGACGCGCGCTTCTCGATTCCTGATCGGTCTGGTCACCTGTCTTGCGATGCAGGGCGGCATCCCCGCCGTCGCGCGCGTCGCATGGCGCCGATAGGTGCTCGGCGGCACACCGACCAACTCGGTGAAGCGAGTGCTGAAGGTGCCCAGGGACGAGCAGCCGACCGCGAAACAGACCTCGGTGACGCTGAGGTCGCCACGACGCAGCAGCGCCATCGCGCGCTCGATGCGCCGCGTCATCAGATACCCGTACGGCGACTCGCCGTAGGCGAGCCGGAACTGGCGGCTGAGATGCCCGGCCGACATGTGCGCGCCGCGGGCGAGCGCCTCGACGTCCAGAGGCTGGGTGTACTCCCGGTCGATACGGTCGCGGACGCGGCGCAGCCGCGCGAGGTCGCGCAGGTGTTGCGCCGCGGCGGGGCTGCTGGTCACCTGCGAGATCGTGCCACGTCGCGCCGCGGTGCTGGCGACTCACCCCAGTCCGGCTCAACTGTCGCCCGGTCTGTTGCTTTGCATGAGCCAGAATGAGCCTGAGCAGGAGTCCGGGGTCATGGTGCGCGCCCAAGCGCCGGTCTCGAGACATCGTGGTCGCCTATACGACCGCAACGTCTCGAGATCCGTGCATCGACCGGCCGACGAATCGAGCGCCGTCACGACCGGGTCGAAGCGATCACAGGTCCTTGCGCAGGAAGGACGCTGCCGCCAGCCCCCAGACCATCGCCACCCACACAACGACCCACGCAAGGTAGGTGACCGTCAGCGGCGCCACGCTCAGGAACGGGAAGGCTTCGACCTCCTCTCCGCCGAACTGGGCGAGCGCCGACGGGTCCTGGAACGCGTGCATCGCCCCACGCCACAGGCCGTCGGTGGGCAGCAGGATGCGCGACACGGTGCCGATGCTCCCGACGGCGTCGTTGCCGAGAGACTCACCCAGGCCGCCCACCACACCAGCCACCCAGGTCGTGCCGAACAGGCCGACCGCAACCACGCCCGACGCCATCGGCGAGACGGCCGTCGAAAGCAGCACGGCGAGGGTGAGCAGCGCGGTCGTCTGGACTGCGAGCAGCACGAGGGCGGTTGCCGGCTCCGGCGGCCAGTAGCCCACCGTCGCCCAGACGACGAGGCACTGGGCCAGTCCGGCGAGGACGACGAAGCCGCTGCCGAAGGCCACCAGCCCCAGCCACTTGCCCAGCAGGAACGCGGACCGGCGGATCGGCCGGGCCAGCACGGCCAACGCGATGCCCGACTCCGTCTCGCCCGACAGCGTGGGGCCGGCGAGGAACGCGGTACCCAGCGCCGCGATGAGGCTGAAGCCGAACATCACCAGGTTGATCAGGATGGAGGCCGTCAGCCGGGCCTCGCCGCTGGTGAGCGTGCTGGCGCCCGACTCCGCCGCCAGGCGTGAGAACCCCCAGCCGCTCAGCGCGAGCAGGACGACGGTGAGCACCGCGAGGGCGAGCAGCACGCGCCGGCGGGACGCCTCGCGCAGGGTGAGCGCCGCGATGGTCAGCACCGCCCGGGCAGTCGTCACCGCTGTTGTCCCGACCGGGTGGCGGAGCCCGCTCGCAGGATGCCGAGCAGGCGCTCCTCCAAGGTGATCCTCGCGGGCTCGACCGCGTGCACGCGTGCCCCGAGGCCGGCCAGGTCGCGCACCAGGTCGGGAACGGCCGTTCCGTCGTCGTCGGTCGGCAGCGCCAGGGTGAACCAGTCACCGGTTCGCGCGACGGTCCCGGTCGCGGCCAGCCGCGCCTCCGCTTCTGGAGGCAGGTCGGTCAGCTGCAGTCGGAGCTCGCGCTGGCCGAGCAGCTCCCCGAGCGTGCCGGATGCGGCGACCCGTCCCCGGTCGAGGATGACCACCCGGTCGCAGACCCGCTCGACCTCGCCGATCAGGTGCGAGTTGAGCAGCACCGCAACGCCACGAGACTTCAGTGCCAGCACGATGTCGCGTACGTCGACGCGACCCAGCGGATCCAAAGCGCTGGTCGGTTCGTCCAGGACGACCAGCTCCGGCCCGGCCACCAGGGCGACCGCCAGCCCCAGGCGCTGCTGCATGCCCTTCGAGAAGCCGCCCACGCGATCGCCGGCGCGTTCGGCCAGCCCGACGAGGGACAGGCAGTCGCGCTGCTCCGCCGCAGACACGGAGGCCCCCGCCAGGCGGACATGGAGGACCAGCACCTCGGCGGCGCGCAACCACGGCTGGTACCGGAAGAGCTCGGGCAGGTAGCCGATGCGGGCGCGGGCCGTCGGATCCGTCGCCGGGCGCCCGAGGAGCATCACGTCGCCCGCATCGGGGTGGACGAGGCCGAGGAGCATCTTGATCACCGTGGTCTTCCCGGCGCCGTTCGGACCGAGCAGCCCGACCACCTCGCTGCGGTTCACCTCCAGGGACACGTCCTCGACCGCCTGGCGCCGGCCGTAGCGCTTGCGCAGGCCCGAGCACCAGACGGCGGGGGCCGGCGCCAGGCCGGCGACCAGGTGGGCGGCGCGACGGGTGGCGTCGTCCTCGACGATCGTGGGCTCGGCGGCGGTCATCGGAGCTCCCG
>JACCWP010000144.1 GCA_013697585.1 Nocardioidaceae bacterium | reverse complement strand
ACCAGTTCCTACGCCTACACGAAGGACACCGACTCGGCCTGCTCTACCGGTTGGTGGCCGTCGCCGGGCTGCGCCGCGGCGAGGTTCTCGGACTTCACTGGTCAGATGTCGACCTGGCTGCGGGAGCCTTTACGGTGCGTTGGCAGCTCGTCAACACGCGGAGCGGGCCAACCCTCGGTCCGCCCAAGACACGCAGCGGTGCCCGCGTGGTCGCGCTGGATGCGGGCACCACAGCTGCACTTGCCAAACACAAGGCCGAGCAGGCGAAAGAGCGAGTCGCCTGGGGTGACGCCGTCGTCGAGAACGACCTCGTCTTCACCCGCGAGAACGGCGAATCGCTGCGTCCCGAGTACGTCACCCATGCCTTCCGTCGACTCGCAGCGAACGCCGAGCTGCCACCTATCAGGCTCCACGATCTGCGTCATACGAACGCCAGCTTGGCGCTGGCGGCAGGAGTGCCCTTGAAGGTGGTCAGTCAGAGGTTGGGCCACAGCTCGACCGCGATCACATCCAACCTCTACACGCACGTGATCCCATCCGTGGCACGCGACGCTGCGGACCTGATCGCCGCACTTGTCGCGGACAGCCCGAGAGCGCGTGCCGACAACGGCAGCCGGCGAGTGTCTAGCGAGAGTCTCGCGCCGACGACCGAGCCCCCAGGCAAGGAAACGTGATGACCATGCATCAGCCCAGGTCAGGGCCAGAGCCGGCGGGGGGACTCGAACCCCCAACCTCCTGTTTACAAGTCGCGCGCACGGCATCTCGGACTGTCCGCGCTGATCCTTCCCGGTGCCTGTTTCTGCAGGTCACGCGCTGTTGCGGTGCCGGTCTATGTCGGAGAGGCGTGTCCCCGTGCCGGACGATCCGTGACACGGGCGTGACACGGAGAGCACCCCTGAGCGGCCCAGTCGGGGCGACCCCCACCGCACCTCGCCCGACAGCTGGGCGGCCCTCCAACGGGCTCACCTGAGCCACCTCGGATGACCTGGCAGTCAGGTGAGACCGCGCGACTCGGAAGGTGAGCGCCGCCGGCACCGGCTTCCGATCGTCAGTTGCAGGGGAGTCGTCCCCCGCGCGTGCGGGCGCGAGTTCAAGTTCAAGTCTTGAACTTGAACGGCGATCAGTCAGGGGCAGGAGTCCGGAAGCATTGGTCGGCACGGACGCAACCAGCGAGGACTCGGATACCGCAAGTCCTCCAGCCAGCCCGGGCGAGATCAACACTCATGGGCGTATAACCCCAGGTCAGCCTGAAGATACTCGTGCAGTAACTCCGGTGAGTCCGTACGTCTACGCCTCGCACAGCCCGGCGTTGTGCCGCCCGTTGGGATTACCGGGTCAGGCGAACGCGGCCGGGCGGAACGCGCGGGCCCGCTCCTCGGTGAAGTTGTCGAGCTTCGGGTCGCCGCCGGCCATCGCTGCTGAGACAACGAACGACGTCACCCACTTGCCGGTGATCGCGTTCCACCCCTCTTCCCAGGCGAGACCGTCGCCGCGGGAGAACCGATACAGCGCCAGCGGGGTCCCGTCGAACTTCACCTTCGCGTAGTAGTGCACCTGGACTTCGTGCCCGCTGCTCACAGCTTCAGTTTACGCCGCCTGACCGGGACATCAGACGATGTGCGCGGGTCCGGTCCGCTGCACGGCCGGTGGGGCCACGGGCGGCTCCCAGGCGCTCTCCGGCTCGGGCGCCTGCCAGTGGGTCATCCCCAACCCGCCGCGTCCGCGGGGCAGCAGCAACGGCACATCGAAGACCACGGCGTCGACCATCGCAGCGGCGTCCGAGCCGGACGGAGACCGACCCTCGCGCCGCTCGCCGCGCGTTTCGTCGACCGCGGCCTCGACCGTCGCCACGGCCCCTCGCAAGCCAGAGACCCGCTTCCGCCCGCGGAATCACCCACCGTCGGGGCGGCTACCGCGACCCGGAGAGCCAGGCGTTCATCGAGTCCTGGTTCGGGCAGTTCAAGAAGCGCTGCGCCTGGCGAGCTGAGTGGGAATCGCTCGACC